>NZ_CP017641.1:5966000-6266500 GCF_001983935.1 Fuerstiella marisgermanici
CGAGCCTGTTTCCGTTTCCAGCGGGATGGTGCGCTGCGGAACAGTTCCCGCTGGCCGCGCGAGCAGCAACGGAAGTGCTGAACCTGCCACTGTCGAATCAGTTGCAACAACGCGACGTGGTTCGTGTGTGCGATGCGCTCAAGCGTGCCGTCGACGAATTGAGTGCCTTGCCGAGTACTCAAAAAGCTGCCGCCTGACTTGGTGTTCCAGAAAAATTGCAATTCTCGCGAACTTCCGCGGTGCGACAGCGTCTTACTTTCCGTGAACGCGATGCGGCCAACGCCCGGCAGCAATTTCTTCCAACTCGAAACACGGTCAACAGCAGCGAAGCCATGGCTACTCTGAATTCAGTTCTCATTAGTAAACAGTCCAAATGCAATAGCGATTCCGATCAACTCGGAAGCGGCTCGTTGCAAAAGCTGCGCTGCTGACACCTTAAGGTTTTTCTGCGACTACAAACGCAAAGCCCGGTGTCACGAAAGCGACACCGGGCTTTTTTAGTGCCGTCACAACGGCAAACGACACCCAGCTGCCCGTCGATCATTTACTCGCTGCCGCCACCACAGTCCGGTCGTCCAACGGTTGAAGACGCTGCTCTGATAAGGCGGAAACGAAGGTTCGACTCCTTCCCGGACTATTCCATCAACAACAACTGCATGCAGGATCCAGCACCATGTCGCGTCAACATCGAGTCAAACACAAACCCACAACTCAACTCTTGAGGCTGTGGTGTAACGGCGGCACATCGGTCTTTTAAACCGAACGGTGAGGGTTCGAATCCCTCCGGCCTCATTCGATAGTGAATTTCAAATCAGCAAACTGCGTCCATGATGTAGCGGTAGCCTACTGCCTTGCCATGGCGGAAGTGTGGGTTCGACTCCCACTGGACGCTTTGGCAAACCATGCGTTTGCATCGGGTGGCGTTGGTGGCACGGGAGAGTTCCGGTGCCACCAACGCCGAGATCATCGATCTGCCGCTGCTGGTACATATTCATAAACGATTGCGGTGGTGTCCGTGTTGGTACGGGCAGGCGGCTGTTAACCGTCGTGACGCAGGTTCGATTCCTGCCAACGCAGCTCGGCATACCAGGCGTTTGCACCGGGTGCCGATTAAGTCTCGGGCACGTTCCGTTGAAGTTTTCATCAGTGAGTTGATCGAATGGGCTTCAGTTTTTTGTATTCGAAGTCACGAGAACATCGGCCACTACTGTGCATTACTTTGCAAGCGTCGCTTCTGGAAGAACCACACATACGGAAGGACAAGCCAATGGGTGATGGCAACTGTTTCGAAAACAGCCGAGCGTCCGCAAGGATGCCTTGAGGGTTCGACTCCCTTTCTTTCCGCTTCCAAAAAATGTGTCTCTGACCGAGCGGTGAGGTACCGGGTTTCCATTCTGGCCAGGCGGGTTCGACTCCCGCGAGACACTTTGAACATCAATGCGGGGTAGTTTCTGTTGGTAGAAATGCGTGGCCTTGAACCACGCGTCCGCAGGTTCGATTCCTGCCCCCGTAGCTTTGGAAGTCATCCGGCCGGATCAGGGGCCTGTCTTGAAAACAGGTGCGAGGTCGTCCCCGTTGTGGGTTCGAGTCCCACGGCTTCCGCTCGACAAGAAAAACAATTCGCCCTCGCAGAGCAGCCCGGAGTGCTCGCCACCCTGTCACGGTGGAGATCGTCGGTTCAAATCCGACCGGGGGTGCTACTTCAAAAGCGGACACGGCAACGCGGAAAGACGACGACCGCTCATATCAGCTTCCGCTTCCCCTCTGCTTTACTGACGCGGCACCGTAGCCCAACTGGAAGAGGCACTCGGCTTAGGACCGAGGCGTTGAGAGTTCGAATCTCTCCGGTGCTATTTCCTGCCTCCGACCAGAAGCGAATTCAGGCGAATGACCGCGAAAAACCTTGGGTTTTGCGTGATCGTCCGTTTTGGCGGTTTCGCCAGTTCTCCCTGATTCGCTGGGGTACTGCACCACCTGGCGCACCACCTTGGACGCCTTCAGCCCGACAGCTTGTTCAAAGTGGTGGTCTGCCACTTGAGCGTAGTTGGCGTTCTGAACCTTCACGCTGTGACCAATCCAGGCGGCGACGACGTGCGGCGGAAATCCGGCGTCCAGCAATTCCGTTTCTCGACTGGCCCGGCAGTTCTGAAACAACTTCGGCCACTTCAGCAAACCAGCCCGTTTGATGATCCGGAAAAACTGAGTTCGCAGGTTGCTGTTCGTGTCGCGGTAGCGGGTCACCAGAAACTGCTGAGCGTCTTCTGATCGGTCTTTGGCCAGTTCGTACGACTGATCAAGGAACGGGCGCAGTTCAGGCCACAGCGGAATCACGCGGGCTTCTTTGCCTTCATGGTGTTCAGTCTTGGGGCTTTTGATGTGAATTCTGTCTTGGTCCCACAAAACATCGTCCCACGTCAGTTGAAGCACTTCCGACGGACAACGCAGGCCACCAAAACGACACAGAGCAATGATCAGTTGCCACTGAGAATCCGGACAAGCGTCCAGACACTTCTGAATCTCGCCCTGCGTCACGAAGTAGTCACGCTGTCGATTGGGCATGGTGGTCGATTTCTGATCCTGAAACGGGTTCTCGTCAATCAGCCGACGGCGTTTCGCGGCCGTGAAGAACAGCTTCACAATCTGAATGTGCTTCCTAACAGTGTTCTCCGCGTTGCCTTTGGATTCTGCCAGCCAGCGGCGGAAGTCATCGGCTTTGCCCAGGCTGACCGAATCCAGCAGGCAATCACCGAAGAACTCATTCAGATAGCCCGCTGTTGTCTGCCACTTTCGAATCGTCAACGGTTTGGCAACACGCCCGGATGCCGTTCTTCCGGCTGCGATGTAATCGGCAACGAACTGTTTCAGGTTGCTCGATTCGCGAGCTTCAACAAGCCCGACAGAAACCAACTTATCCCGTAACGTCTTGCCGATGTCGGACAACCACAACGCAGTTTGTCGATCGATCGACTGAGCGGATGTCTTGGCGTTCACAAGTTCAGCAACGTGGCGGCTGACTTGTTGGGCTTTGGCTTTGTTCAATCCCGAAATGCGAATCGATCGGCGGCGGCCGTCCGGGGCGAGAAAGAAAATTCGGTAGCCTTTGGCGTCTTTGCTGACTGAAGCCATTGTTCACTTTCCATCAGAAGTGATTCCATCGAAAAAAGGAAGTGCGGGAAGCCGGCGATGGAAGCCGGTTTTCAGGAGCGACCCTATCCCGCACGGACGATCGTACGCGGTTTGTCATGAACTGCCAACGCTAATGCGCGGCAGATTGCATTGCCTGCCACGTGTCGAATCGTTCTGCGTCAACAACCAGACAGCCTGATTCAATCCATTCCAGCAACACGCGACGTTGCCAACGTGGACTGCGGCCCAAATAGACGGGCGGCGGCATTCGTCCCGATCGAACAAGGTTCTCAACGTGCTTGGGTGTTACGTTGTCCAGCAATTCACAAACGCTGGCCTTGCTTAGCAGTTCCGGAAGAACGGTGGCCGGTTCATCGGTGGCGGGCACGGTGAGCATGGCGGCTTCCTTTCTTTGGTTTGCGATTCGTGCGCCGGATCGGTTGTTCCTGAGGCGCAGTGATGCCCAGGCGAACGCGGTTTCCGCTCGAACTCAGAATCGATACAGTGACGTTGTCGGCAATCTGAACAGACTGTCCCGGCTTTCTTGTGAGTACCAGCATTGTTGGCTTTCTCTGTCTTGAATGGTGAAAGTGAATGATGTGAACCGACCACCGACGGGCGACTTTTGCACGGCTGCCCGTCGGCTGGTCTTTCCGTTTTGAAGTGTTCAACCCGCGTCACGCAAACGCAGCGGCTTGCTGGTTGTGACCCACACGGTAGAACGGTCCCGCACTTCGGGCGGAATGCCTTTCGTTGTGACGAACCCGTGCTTCTGCAACCACACGCGCCGCGGCCGTTGCGAATTGCCATCGAGTTCCAGCCCGTGCTGAATCTCTCGATCCGTCGCGCCGTAGTTGCCATGCGAATCGATGAAGTCGAACACGCGAGCCACCTGAGAACTCACGGACGGCCGAACCAACTTTGCAGCGGCCTGGCTCGTTCGTGATCTTTGAACGTACGGTTCCGGCGATGGCGGCCGGGGATTGGAATCGTCGGGAAACAGAGTTGCTTTTTTCATCGTCTTGAACCTTTCTGCAATGAGAATCGTTTCGGTCGAAATGTGAGGACTGGCAACGTGCGATGTCCCCTTGGTCAGATGTCGAGTTGCAGGCGTTCGGCGAATGCTTTGACTTCCTGCCTGGTCAGCTTGTCGCCATCCTGTCCGGTTCCGTGCGGGGAATACGGACGGTTGGGCGGTTCAATGCGTCGGCAGCGTTGCAGCAAGTCCGACACTTCCGGAAAGCGTTCCTGAGATGCCGACAACTCAATCACAGCGCGGTTGATCGTCTGCGGCCGGTATCCGCTGAGCACGGCGAACCACGCTTTCAGTTGTGCCGGCGTGAACGATGCCGTTCGTTTCAGGCAACACAATGCCGTTATGGCTTTGGCAAATTCCGGCTTCGTGGTCTGAGGTGCCAACAAACCCGCTGATCGCGTCGGCGTTCGCTTGTTCGGTTCGTTCGGCGGTGGACAGTCTGTTGCGGTTAGCATTAGGATTTCTTTCGTGTGAATGTTGGTGGCTCGCCTGGTCCGCGAATCCACCTTCGAGAAGTTTGGTAAGAATGAACGTTCCTTCTTTGTTGGTTCCGGCAATGAGTTTCTCCAGGCGGAACCACCCGGCGGCATGGACGAAGGGAGAACCGCGGATCGCGGCTTCAATCGCGTCGATGTCGGCCAGTGCCGTTTGCAGCTCGAGAATGCGTTGAGCTTTGCCCCACGCTTTCAGAACAGCTTTGGCCGGCGGCTCGCTGTTGGCTTTGTGCGGAACGTGTCCGGAGTCTGCCAACACGTTCCAGCGGGCAATGAGATTCAGCAGCGGCGGCGGTTCGTCGCGTGCGGGCGGTGTTTCTCTCTCGTCACGTACCGTACCGTTATCGTCTCGTTCCGTTACGTAGTCGTGATGCTGTCTTGCCGGTGTCATGACAGCGTCATGACGGCAGCTTGACGCCGTCCGATCGGCTTCCAGCCAGCCGATTTGCAGAAACCAAACGACCGTCTGAACAATCAGTTCGCGGGGAATGCGAGTTCGGTTTTCGATGTACGGCAGCTTGAACGGTTCGCCGTCAGAATGAGCCAGCGCCCCGTATGGCGGGGAAAGCGTCGACAGCTTCACAAGGTTCAAAAACGTGCCGTACAACGCGGCGGCCGTTTGCCCGTCGAATTCATCAAACGTGGCGTGATATCCGCGTGAATCCAGGCTGGTGGGGTGAGCAATCCACGGCAGCGGCGTCTTCCGTTCCATCACTCGTTTCGAGTACGACAGCACGAACACTTCGTCGAACTTGGCAATTCGAATTGTGTTCACCGTGAACCAGTCGGCATCGATCGAATCAGCGTCGATCGGCGGCCGTGCTGTGCTATGATGCGAGTCATCAGGCGTTGTCATAATTCGGCAGTTCCTGAGCGTTCGAAAGGAATCGGGCGGCGTTCAAACGAACGACAACCCATGGACGGGCTTTGCAAACGAATGGCGGCAAACACGATGTGAGAGTCAGGCGTGCCAGCCAGAGCGAAAACGAAAACAGCCGTCGGGACTCAACGCGAGTCCCGACGGCTGTTGGCTTTGGTGGGGTTGGCTTTTTCAGCGTCTACTGCGAGTTTCAGCAGACGGCGAAGAAACAATCGTTCCTGGCGGTTTGCGTCCAGTCGCATCCGTACGGTCGCTGCCGACGGGACGGACGCCGTGAGTTCCTTCAGAGATTGTGGAACGTCTGTCGGTGAGGTTGTTTTGGTGGTCATCGGTTTTCCCCCGTTGCAGTGAATTCCGCAACGGGAGGACGATAGACCGCCACCGTCGATTTACTGTCGACGCATCGTCGATTCTCCGTCGATCGAAAGAAAACGTTCGATCAGTTTCACGTCGAGTTTCCAGCCATGCCCCGCCGTGTTGGGCAGCGGGTCATTCTGTCGTCCCGCCGGTATGTCAAACTCGTTCCGAATCGCGGCGCGAACTTTTGCAATGTGGTCATTGATCCGCAGCGCGTCAAAGTCTTCCGGCAGAGCACCGGAAAGGGCAGTCGCCGAAAAGAACCTGTTCGGTGACTTCGCAAATGTACTCAGTATCAATGCCGGAAACTGACCGGGGACAATGAGCTGACTGATTCGAGTTAGGATTTCAGCTTCGTTTGATTGAGGTGTTGTTTGTTCCGGCGGCGCAGCTGCAGAACTAATTGAATTATCCGCACGCTCAGTTGGCATCGGCTGATCTGCTGTGACGCATGAACTCGGCGGGGCCGTGCTGGCAAGCTCTGTTCCCATCGCAGCCACGTCCGCCGTGATGTGATTAATGAGCTTTAAGGCTTCAGCCGGCGAGTCGAACGGTGGCACCGATTCAAAAAGCTGTCGCCCGAACCGTTTGGCCTCGTTTATGACATTAGACAACAAGCGATAGCACACCGTCTTGACTGTGTATTCAATGTCTACTTCGCGTGGCGCGAAACCGAGTGAACCTTCGTCGCACCATGAAGATCCGTAGAATGTAGTCCGATCTGCTTTGAAGTCGTCGAACGACTCAAAGACTTCGTCATCTTTGCACCGCTCCCATTCTTCGAGAAGCTGCTCATGTGGAATGCTGTCCTCCGCGAGTTCAATATGAAACAAAGGAAAGGAGAGACGCAGGACATCACGTTCGTCGAACCCAAGCAGGCAACTTGGTGCCTCATCAGAAAACCCGATTGGTAGCTGCCCGACGACTAGCTTCGCGATTGAATTCACGTGCTGAAAATCGTCTCTATGCCTGCATGGAACCGGCAAGTGTGAGATTCTTTGACACCAAAGTCGTATCCCGGCAAGCGTTGCCTCCCTCGTAATATTCGCAAAGCCCATCGGTTCGATGATCCAACGGAAGGCGAGCCTAAAAGGCGTTTCTCGCCATCGCCTAGCGCACGTGGCAGTAACGTGGTATCTCCAGTCTGATTGCGATAGGCCATCCGCCGCCAAATTCGACGGGATGTTGCCGATAATGTCATCAATTGTAGGGCAGTAATCTTTATTGTTTGAGGATTCGTTGGTTCGCGGCGGTGGAAATTTGCCGGGCCAGGACGGCTCCCACTCGGCAGTGTGATCACACTGAAAGTCTTCGGAGATTCGTACAATCAACTCTTCAAGTGGCGTACCTATTTGCTGCCAACGTAGGAAATCTTGGGACTGCGGCGATCCTAAATCGGACTGCCAGAAATCCCACTGCTCCAGCCGCATCGAAACCCAGTCAATCCCCGAATCCTCCCCAAAAAACTCAGCCTGTTGGATATAGCGCGGCGGCTTTTCTCTCAGGTAATACAGCGGCCAGTCTTCATATTTGAGGATCATTCTCAAAGCGGCAAGATAGTCCTGGTCGTGCCACCACTGAATGCCTTGCGTGGCAATGCGACCGTATTGCTCGATGGATTCAAAGTCACCCGCCTGTGGAACGTCGATGCAGCGTCCGAACGGGTGCGAATAGATTCGGTCCCACGGTTCTGGCCCCTCGTGTTTTACCCACCATTCGTATCGGGTCTGAGGATTCGTCGCCACATCTGACATCATTCATTCCTTTCAAACGGGCCGGGCCGGGGGAGTCTAATGAAAGGAATGGAACGCCAGACTCCTACCCCGGCTCGCTTGATTGCGAAGTGTCGACTCAACGCAATCGTCCCGCGTCAAAGTTTATCGCGGTTGTGCTAATGGACAACCCTTCAACCGATGTTAGGATCATCCGACAAAAGGGAAGCATGGCGTGGTTGAGTGTGAATTGAAACGACCGCATTCGATGTTCCGGAACCTGCATGATGAGCAAACTGAATCGCGTGAAACGAAACCTGACCAAAGCTCAGCAGAACCGCGTTGATCAGGCAAGACCGGCCGCTGAAGGGGCGGACCGCGAAGACGTCATTCGCCAGGGGCAGGAAGTTCAAAGGCTGTCCGAACTGCGAGACGTAATGAAGCTGCTGAAGGAAGCGCGGGAAGCGTCGGGAATGTCGTTGCGTGAACTGGAAACCAACACCGGGATTTCTCGCGGCAATTTATCTCGACTCGAGAACGGAGACAGCAATCCCACCATCGCAACTCTCAGACGCTACGCGGCTGCCATCGGCCGGACTGTGAAAATCACAGTTGAGTGATTCCAGAAACGTTCCGACAGCAGCGTCGGTTCGGTTCACTTGGGAAACAACGCCACCGATTAGAAGTGGCCACTTCTAATTCCGCCAAGCCGACCGGGTAGGGGTGAAAATTCTGAGCATCTGCAAACGCGGAGTACGCTCTTCAGCCGCGCATTTGTTGTGGCGAAAACAGGTAGGGGGGGGATCAACTGCGAACCGCAGAAGTTCCAGCCGACGTGACTTCCATTTTCGTCACGGGTCCTTCGTCCGCCCCGACGGTCCACGCGGTTTATCTTTCGCGGTTTTTGGGCGCTTCCACAGTTCTGAAATCCGCTCTTCCTCCCTTCCGCTTGTGGCTTCGGCAGCGTCCCAACAATGACGAAAGAAAGTGTGTCTGGAACCTCCCCTGTTCCCGATGAGGGCCATATTTTAAAAGTCGCCAGAAGGACCCGCGATACCCCCCCCCCTCTCGAAATAGGCAGAGTTTCACGCGCGCCTTCCTACGTGGTTTCCGGCCAATCCGCCCACAGAAAAATGGCCCCTCCCCCCGACTGTGAACCGGCCGGCGGCAATCCGGACAAAAGGGCAACGTTTTCCGGGTGACCCCCTCCCCCGAATTCCCCGGAAATTCACAGCAGCCGGACGTGGTTTCCTGCCCGTTCATGGCGTCAGAAAATCACCCCTTTACCCCTTCGAGCTCAACCCCAGCTTCAGCCAGGATCCGGCACCGCTGACTGTCCGACAGCCCCTCCCATCGATCAATCAGGGCGAGCAGTGACGCATCAACTGCACCACTGGGCGCACCACCAATTTCAGAAACAGCCGTTTCCCCAAGGTCTGAAGCCGATGTCCCGAGTCTCTCCGGTGCTATTTGGTGAATTCGGAAGGTAGCCAGATACTGGTTGGCCGGACCGCATTGCTAACGCGTGTGCCTGAACAGGCGTGAGGGTTCGAATCCCATGCCTTCCGCTTTGCTCACAGCGAATCTCGCTGACTTGTGGCCGCGGAGCAAGCTTTTCGAACGATGGAGGCTGTTTTCCACGAGCCCTAACTGTCCACAACAAAATGGAAACTGCTCTAACCATCACGACTACACAGCGGTGTGCTCATGGGAGAGCCGACAGTCTCCAAAGCTGTCTCACGAGGTTCGAATCCTCGCACCGTTGCCTGCCGTTAAGACAATTTTACTCGCACGGTTTCACGGCGCGTTGCAGTTCGCTGTGGGAAGTCCGGGAGTTCCGCCTTAGAACAACCTTCATGTTCTATGCTGGCTGCCAGACTAAAATCTCACCCTTGCCGGGCACGGACAGGTCACCGGCGTACCGCTGATACGAACCTTCGCTGGCGGCGAAGGGCAGGGCGATGCCGTGCTGCTGTAGCTGTTTGGAATACACGTTTAGGAACGTGGGATTGAATTCGTTGGATTCGGCGAACGTGGGCATCAGTTGCAGCGGTTTCATGGAAATGATGGTGCCGCGATTCATCCATGCTCCGGTGCGAATTTCGGCGCCGTCCTGCAGGATGATCGTGCCGCCTTTCATTTGCAGGCCGCAAAAATCGCGAGCGATTCCGCCGAGTACGATCGTGCCGCGCCGCATTCTCATGCCGACTTCCAGACCGGCCGAACCGTCGACGATAATCAGGCCATTCTTCATGCCCGCCAAAGAACCACGGTAAGCGGCCCCAATTTGCCCGCCGACGTTACCGTGCACGTGGATGAAGCCGTTCTTCATTTCGGCACCGATCCAGTCACTCGCATCACCGTGCACTTCAATGCGGCCACCTCTCATGTAGGCTCCCAGATGCATCCCTACCTTACCGTGAACGGTAATACTGCCGCGACTCATCGCTCGACCAATCCAGCGAACCTTGTTCAGGTCACCGTGCAGGACAAGGTCTTCACTGCGTTCGCCGTCGACGTCAAAAAATTCGTCCAACGGAACCTGACGTTTGCCATGGTATACGGTGAGTGCTCGAATTTCCGCGTTGGACAATTCGCAAAGTGCGTCTGGTGACAGCACTTCAGATTCCAAAGGAACGGCGGGCGGTTGTTTAAGAGTGAGGATGATGGTCATTGCGGGAACGCGGAAAATTGAAAGCGGAAAGCCGGAGAAAGCAATGTTCGCATGGGAACGGCTTTCCGCTTTCCGCCCTCCGCGTTGGTTCGTTTGGCTATTGGGTTTTGAGTTCCGTCATGTCCGGATTTTCAATTCGTTCCAATTCGACCGGGTAGTTTTCAAACTGCATTGTGTAGCAGTCTTCAAACAGCGGACGCATGAAGTCGTCAGTCTCCGGCGCGTAGTCCGGCTTTACCAGAAACTCGCGACCATGAGGCGTCTCGCGGATGTCTCCGTCTTCGATCACAACTTCACCCGCTTTGATCACATAGCGAGGATGGCTGAACATTCGAGCTACGTCGTCTTCCTCTTCGTAGATCACAATGTCCGCGTCACAGCCGACGCCAAGGTTCCCCTTCTTTGTTAAGCCGAGGGCTCGTGCCGGTCCCGCAGACATCGACGTGGCAACTTCGTACAGCGTGTATTCACGATCGATTTCGGGCAGCGTAATTTTGCCTTTGATTTTGTCCGGCAGTTTGGCGATGCATTCCTGGCGGAAGTCGGCACACATAAGTAGCTGGATAATTTCCGGATAGCGCCAGAAGCAACCGCCGTTGGGATGATCAGTCGACAGGAACACCTGCCACGGATTTTTAATCAGCAGCATTAATTCCAGCCCACTGGCCCACTGCACGGCATTCACCAGATTGCTGGGACGATAGGTGTAGGGCACGATGCCGCAGCCGGTTTCGTTTTCGACATCCAGGTTACCCCACTTCCGGCCCGTTAGCTTGTACAGCAAATGCTGCCACGGCCCGTCGGCGGTGATGGTGACCGTGTCGCCAAACAACACAGCGCCGGCATCCGTGGTGATGTTGGGGTGAGTGTTAAAGTAATCGGCGAGCTGCGAAGTGGCGGAACACATGGTTTCCCAGCCGTCGCCGCCGTAAGCGTGGTACTGCGAATGAGCGATGTGGGCTCGATGCCCTTCCAGATGCTTGAGTGTATCCAGTGTGGTGGAAATGTTTCCGGGGGCCCCGAGGTTATTGCAGTGCAGGTGCATCGGATGAGGCAACTGTAGATCGTCGCAGATCGTTGCCAGCATCGTGACAATCTTGCCCGGCGTCAGGTTGTCGTAGCCAGCGATCGGATCGGTTAACTGGCTGGCATTCTGGCCCCACTTCCATGCAGTCACTCCGCCTGGATTGACGGCCTTCACACCGTACGACTTCGCTGCCCACAGATACCATGCGACAACGTTGCGAGCTCGCTCCATTTCGCCCGCCTGCATCTGGTCGAGCATGATTTCGTTGTTGGCCATCAACGTCAGCGACGCCTTGTCCACGATCGGAATGTCGGCCAGTTCTTCGTGGGTATGCCTGGCAGACAACACAGGCACCGCTGCTTCGTTCACAGTCGTGAATCCCATACCAGCGTAAAGATAGCCGGTAGCGAACGTCGTGGGCGCCATGCCTCCCAAACCGCTGCGGCGACTTTGCGTGCGGATGAACGCTTGCGTGCGGCGATGGTCTTCCGGCGTCATGGCTCGTGCAAAGTTCATCGCTCCACCGGCCACGTGAGTGTGCACGTCGACACCACCGGGAAAGATGATCATTCCAGAGGCGTCGATCGTCCTGCCGCCGTCAACCGAATCCACAATTCGGCCGTGGTCGTCGATGCAGATATCTTTGATCTGGCCGTTGATTTCGTTTGCGGGGTCGTAGACTTTGCCGCCGGTAATTTTCAGCATGAGAAACAAGTGACCAAAAGAGAATTAACGACGTTCCGAGGAAGTTTTTTCCCTGCGGAAGTGGAAAGAGTAGACTCTACAGCGAGAACTTTCAAAGCCCTTTGCTGTGAGGTGAAGAAATGAGTGTTTCCGCATCAGCATAGCAGCCGCTGGCTTAAGACGTGGGGTTGGCCAATGTCTTTGTCGCACTGGGCGCACAGCCAGAGGCGAGGCCGAATCCAGGGATGAAGACCACGGTCTGCCCCAATGAAATGCTCACACAAGCTGACTTGCCGTCGTCACATCGGTCCAGGGCGCGACGAGACCGTAAAGCAGTGATTAAGACACCGGCAGAGAATTGCTTCTGGTCGCCATCAGCAGTAGCGCTGCCAGATAGGCTACGCCGGATCCCACAAACAAAGCGCCTTCCCAGCGATTGATGCGGTGACCAGTAAAAAACACCGGTAGACATGCCGCGGCAACAAGGACCATCACCGGGATATCAAACTGGAGCGACTGCTCGCCGACGGGAATTCCAATGGGCGACACGGCCGCCGATAGCCCCAAAACGACCAGCAGATTGAAGATATTGCTGCCGACAATGTTTCCGACCGCGATGTCACGCTCGCCTCGATACGCGGCGACAATGGACGTCGCAAGTTCCGGCAGCGAGGTGCCACCCGCGACAATCGTCAACCCGATCACGAGTTCGCTGATGTTCATCCGTCGAGCAACCACGGTGGCCCCATCCACCAGCCAGCCAGCTCCCAGCACCAAAAACACCAGGCCGGTGGCAATCAGCGCGAGTTGCCGGAAAAAGCCTGCCCAACCAGAAGTTCGGCCGATCGTGGAATCGCCGATGGCTGCGCTGCCGAATGCGTTGTCATGTTCGTGCGGCCCATGTTCGCGCGGCACACGAATCGATTCTCGCCGCCCCACAACGATGCACCAGGTTGTGTGACAGAGGGCTCCCACAAACAGCCACGAACCTTCGACACGATCCACCGTCCCATCGACGGCCAACCACCACGTCAGCAGCGACGCACCAATCATGATGGGCACGTCGTAACGAATCAGCTTTGAATCCACCACCAATGGAATCACCAACGCCGACAGGCCAAGGATGAACAGCACATTGTAGATATTGCTGCCCACGATGTTGCCCACCGCAATATCAACTCGACCGGCAACGGCCGACTTTATGCTGACGGCTAGTTCCGGAGCACTCGTGCCAAACGCCACAACGGTCAGGCCGACAACCAAAGATGAAATTCCAAATTGAGAAGCAAGCTTTGAAGCTCCGCGCACCAGCACGTCGGCCCCAACGACCAATGTGATCAGCCCTGCGACGATTAACAGTAATTCCATATCGGTTCATTCAAAATGAAAATTTAGCAATGACCGAATGATCGCTGCCGCAGGGAAGGATTACCAGAAAGCCGAACGCTCAAGGACGGGCGTTCGGTCTCTGGCGATGAACACCGAAGACCTTGCCGATACTGCGCGACAAGGTCAGAACAGGTGATGCTCTCAGGCGACGTGCTGCTTTGCCTGCCTGGCTGAGGGCAGGGCCGTTGGAACTGCGGCGGGATTGAGTGCCATGGGGTCCACGATGTCCCCAGGTGCGAACTCGAGCGGAACGGGACCGTCTGGAGCGACGCCTAACTTCCAGTTCAGCCGCTGCCACCACGGAAGTCGACGTTCCCAGCTACGAATGGCTTCGCGCAATCGGAGCACCGACGGATGGTTCTTTTCTCGAATATCGGCCAGAACACTGGTCGCTCCCTGCGGGCGACCAAACAACAGCAACGACGTTGCGTAGTTGGTCTGGTAATAGACAGGTGCCCCCGGTTTCAGCCAGGTGCAACCGGGAGCCAAAGCCAAAGTCCGCAGCAAACCTACTGCGGCTTCGATCTGACCGGTACGCATCATCAAGACGCCTCGCGCGTTGCGAATTTCATCTGACTGACGACTGGCGTCCGCCAGCAGTTGGCGAGCATCATCAAATTTTTCGAGATCCGCCAGCTGAGCCACTTTCAACAAAAGTGGAGCCGGAGTTGGAACCTGGGCCGTGGAGCTCAAGGAAGATTGTTGGTTCATGTGATCACCTTTATCGTTTGCCCGAAGACTGCTGAAGCGCAGACCGCGAGTCGCTGTGTGAATTGCCAAACTAGCGCGCAGACTGATGCCGCTAGTGTTGCCGAAGAAAAGCCAGACACGAGAGCGTGTCGGCTGGACAAGTGAACGCAGGATTGAAGCGGTTCCTGGGTTCTTACTGTCGAAGCAAAACGCCCAGAACGAGCAGATCCGGACTGGTCGAAACCGGCGTTGCGTGAGGCCCCCAGGCCTGAGCCATTCTTCGCAGCAGTGTTCGAGCAACCGCACTCGCATGACGATGGCGGTCCACGAGAATCTGGAATCCGGCGTGACAAGACACCAATTCAGGGCCGCCAGATCCTTGCCAGAAGGCGACTGGGGCGGAGGTCGGCAAGGTGACGCTTAGAACAGTTTCCCTGTTGTTGGGGACGGTTCGGGCTTGTGGGAAACAGCCTTCGTCGTCTGAAACGCCTGTTCCGCAGCCAGAGGTCAGCCAGACTCGCTGTAGCTGCGTGGCGGAAGACGAATCGACGTCAATCCCTGACGCTCCTACATCAGATCGCGAGCCGACAAGACTCACAGCGTCCACCGCCGTGACGTGATCAATCGTCGGCTGCTGACTCTGCCCTGGCGGGTAAACGCCAGCAACAACCAGCGACAAAGCAATCAGTAGCAAGCACGAAGCACCGCAAAGTGAATGGGCCAGAACGCGTTCCGACCAATTCCTGCTGTGCTGAGCCGACAGATCTGTATCGACAACGTGTGCCAAAGTGCATTTCCATGCGGAAACAGTTGAGGTTCCATTTCATGAGATGATGGAACATTTCTCGGCCGCAAAGCCTCGACGAATCCAATTATCGCACCGGAAGAAATCTCGGCAAGAGAGCCATTCCAGAATTTCCAGGGGCAGCAGTACGAGACTTCGACCAATGTCGGCAGCCAACCTGCCAGCCTGCTGAATCGGGACGGCCCAATTTAGCAAGTGCCCGAATCTCACACCTGACATTCAATCATCTGCGGCTGGCTTCCGTCCGGCAACCAAAACGGTTTTTCGGAAATCGCCTGGTTGATGCGTCGCACGACTTCTTCATCCGACGGATATGGCGACTTCAAAGCCGGCTTCAATGGCAGCGGAAGTTCGTCCATGCGATAGGCCGTTCCTGGAGCCGCGATTCCCTGAGGCGCCGTGGTGATGTGGACTCGAGCCAGCTTGCTGGTGTGCGTAATGTGCGGATCGAGACAGATTGTGGGAATGCGTTTGAGGTGATCGATGGCCGGTTGAGGCATCGTCGCGCCGGGATCGGCTCCGATGATGAATGCCGCATCGCAGTCGCCTCGAACAAGTACATCCACCGTTGAGAACTCGCCCGGATTGTAACGCGGGTAGCCTCTGTTGAAGGTAATGCCAAACGGATAGCCCGTCTGCCAACGCATGATGACGTCGGCACCGGTCACGTTGCCGTGCCCACGCATCGGCATCGCAACGAACTTGGTGAAGGCGTTCATCTCCGCGGCCAACGTCAACAGCGCGGCGCTGTTCATGTGCTTTCCGCGAGTCATCGACAGGCCCATGCCAAAGAAGAAGCAACCAAATTTGGCCGACTTCATGCGATGCACAAGATCGTTGAGCCCTTCGCGAGTCATGCCGGTTTCTTCGATCTGAGCGTCGCCAACCGGCTGATCCTTGATCAGCGCGCGCAGGATGGTGATCAGTTCGAAGTCTTTGCCTGGTCGCACCTGCAAAAAGATGTCGGCCGCCTTCGCGCTTTTGGTTTCGCGAATGTCCACGAGCACCATCGTGCGGTCCTTGCGCCCGCGCGGCAGAAACTTTGACTTCTGCATGATGGTGTACTTCGTGAAGTGGCGAGGATGGCATTCGGCCGGGTTGCCTCCCCAATACACGATGAAGTCGGCTCGTTGTTTCACTTCGCCGAGTGTGCAGGTAACTTTACCACCCAACTGGGCGGCGATTTCGGTGGGACCGTGTCACAATGAGGTATGGCTGTCCAACAGCCCTCCCAGTTGATCGGCCATCGCGACGCACTCTTTCTGAGCTTCACATGTGGTGTTGCTCATACCATACACAAGCGGCATGTCCGCTTCATGCAGCAGCGTGGCAGCCATCTGAATAGCTTCTTCGACGGTCGCTTCTTTGCCATCGATTAAAGCGTGCGGGTATTTTTCTTCCGCTGTGTGATTCAGAAACCACGCCGTGCCGAGCACACAGGCTTTTTTGGCCTCGTGGATGCGAACTTCATCGTGGTGCAGTTGAATGTCATCGCACACACAGCCACAGAACGTGCATGTGGCGTTGTCAATTATCTGAAGAGTCATATTCAAGAGCCGAATCGAGAAAGCGGAAAGCTGACGAGTCAGACGCAGGTTGGTGCGACGGCGGATTTCCGCGTTCCACCGCCCTCCGCTTTATTCTTCGCAAGTGCCGTCTGAACCAGACGACGGAACGGTAAACGTTCAGCCAAGCGCCCGGCCACGACCGCTGCCGCGAACTCGGCGAGGCATGAAGCGACCCTCTTCGATCTCAGTCCAACCCTGCACGTTTTCGGCCGAGTCGCCGTCGGTGCAGAAGTGCGGACTTTCCGGGCCGGTCAGTTTTTCTGGTGTGGGTTGTTCGGACATTGTCTCTGAAATCTGAAATTCAAAATTTCTGTTTGCGACTGTGAAAGGTTCAAGAGCAGTCTAATCCGCTTCCGGCTTTCCGCCCTTGATTTTTCCTAAACCGGCACGACTTCCACTTCCCAGCCCTTCGACATTGGCATCCCCGTTCCTCCGGTATCGCCACCCATCAGTTTACACGTTGGGGGGCCATAGGGAATGTAAATCATGCCTTTGGGTTCTTTTCCCGATTTGCACTTAAACTGAGCTTCGCCGAATTCCGTGCGAACGATCGCCATTTGCCCTTCGGCCAAACCGATTTCCGCCATATCGCCGGGTTCCATCGTCATGGAATTCGTCAGAGCGATATATTCTTCGGACTCCTTGCCGACATTGATGAGCGTTCCCTGTTTGGCGGAACGCGATGAGTTCAGGATAAATGTTCGCGACATAGTTTTCCGTCAGCAAGGTTTTAAACGCTACGAATCCAGAGCCTGCTTTAAATCTTCGATCAAATCATCAGCGTGTTCCAGTCCGACGGAGACCCGCACCGTTTTTTCCGTGATTCCCGCAGCCTGACGACCTTCAGGTGACATCGATGCGTGACTCATGGTAACCGGAAACGAAATCAGGCTTTCCACGCCACCGAGAGATTCCGCCACATCGAACAGCTTTGAATTCATGCAAACCCGTTCGGCAACCGGCCGTCCATCCTTCACGTCGAAACTCAACATCGCCCCAAACCCCTGTTGCTGCGACTTTGCCAGTTCATGCTGCGGATGAGATTCCAGGCCCGGATAGTACACTGTTTCAACCAATGGATGGCCGTCCAGAAAGCGAGCGATCTTCATGGCGTTTGCCTGTTGAGCATCCATGCGGCAGCCAAGCGTTTTGACACCACGAAGCACCAGCCATGCATCGTAGGGCGAACACGCCAAACCCAAAGCGTTGCAGATCCACGCCATGCGGTCGCCAAGTTCTTTGTCTTTGGAAATCACCGCTCCGCCGACCACGTCTGAATGACCGTTGATGTACTTGGTCGTGGAGTGCATAACAACGTCCACACCAAATTCGAGAGGGCGCTGTAGATAAGGGGACAGAAACGTGTTGTCACATATCGTGACGGCTTTGTTCTGTTTGGCGATCTCAACAATCGCCGCAAGATCGATGACCTTCATCATCGGGTTGCTGGGAGTTTCGATCCAGAAACCCTTGGTCGCGGGTTGGACGGCCGCTTTCACAGCGTCGATGTCCGTCATGTCGACAAACGTGAACGACAGTCCCTTTTCAGTCAGAAACTGGCTGAACAGCCTGAAAGTGCCGCCGTAAACATCCGCGGGCACGACGATGTGATCGCCCGGGTTAAAAATCGCCATCGCGCAATGAACGGCCGACATACCAGTGGACGTCGTCACGCAGCCAACGCCGCCTTCCAGTGCCGCCAGATTTTCGTTCAAGGCGTCTCGAGTCGGATTGCCGGACCGCGTGTAGTCGTAGCCCGAATTCGTTTCCAGGTCGTTCCAGTAGAACGTGGAACTCGGGTAAATGGGCGTAATAACGCTGTTGTATTGCTGATCTTTGTGGACGCCCGTGTGGACGACCTTCGTTTCGAATCTCATAGTCTGACTTTCGAGTATTTTTCCCGAACCGCAAGCCAAGCGTCGGTTTGGATGCGGCGCATACAAAAACGACGAGGTCCGGGCGGAACTCGCCGTCGTGCGTTTCGTGAGTTTTCGTGAGTTTTCGAAACCGCGAAAGCTACTCGGCTTTCGCAGGTTCCAGGTCCACGAAGGAACTCATGCGGCGTGCTTTCGCCAGCAATTCAGCTTTTTCGGTTTCCGAAGTGGCTGCCGCATACTTAACGCGAAGTTTCTTCAGCTGGCCGCGACGCTTACGTCGTCGAGCAATCTCACGATCTCGTTCTACTCGTCCCATTATTTCGTTCACTCTTCGGGCGGGGAAGCCCCCGCAGGCTATTCGAGCTGACGCTCAGAAAATTGTTGTCTGCTGTCTTTGTTTGCTGGTTAAAAGTCGGCGTAAAACGCTCACCAGCAGGCATATCGAACCGCGTAGGGTACTGTGAGCTGCGTTTAAGTCAATGCGACCCTATTTCACACTGCGTAATTATCGACTGACCGCAAGTGAAACCGCAGCCCTTATTTGCCACAACTCTATTGCTGCCAGTAACTTCTGTCCAAAGTTCGATAATTGATCGCTTCCGACAAGTGGTGTTCTCGAATTTCGTCATCATCGGCGAGATCGGCCAGAGTGCGGCCAATTCGCAGGATCTTGTCGTGAGCACGCGCTGAAAGCCCCATATCTTCCATCGCCCCGTGCAACAGTTGTTCGGCGGGCTTATCCAGCTTGCAGAACTTGCGAATCTCCGGTGGCTTCATCTTCCCATTCACGGTGGTCCGCACGTTCTTAAAACGCTTACGCTGCCGGTCGCGAGCCGCCACCACAGCTTCCCGCATGCTCGCGCTGGACGTGCCGTCCGTTTCGCCAGCCAATTCGCGAAACGGCACTGGCGGCACTTCGATATGAATATCGATCCGATCGAGCAGCGGGCCACTGATACGACTTAAGTACCGCTCAATCTGCATCGGCGTGCAGCTGCACTGACGTTTCGGGTCGCCGCGAAAACCGCAAGGGCAGGGGTTCATCGCCGCCACCAGCATAATGTTGGCCGGAAAAGTCACGCTGCCCATTGCTCGTGAAATTGTGACGCACAGATCTTCCAGCGGCTGCCGCAACACTTCCAAAGTGCGGCGGTTGAATTCGGGCAGTTCGTCCAGAAAAAGCATGCCGTGGTGCGAAAGGCTGATTTCACCTGGTTGAGGAATGCTGCCACCGCCGACAAGACCCGCTTCGGAAATCGTGTGGTGAGGCGACCGGAACGGTCGTTTCAGCATCAGCGGCTGGCCTGGCTCCAGCCGACCGACTGCGCTGTAGATCTGAGTCGTTTCCAAGCTCTCTTCGCGTTCAAGTTCGGGCAGAATGGTGCCCAATCGCTGGGAAAGCAGCGTTTTTCCAGTCCCTGGTGAACCGATCATCAAAATATGATGGTTTCCAGCGGCCGCGACCGTGAGAGCCCGCTTGGCCATTTCCTGACCTTTAACGTCGACGTAATCGACCTCATAGACGCCGAAGGCCGTGCGAGCGTTGTCCCAGCTGAATACGACCGGTTCCAGCGGCAGATTGCCGGTGAGGAACCCGACCGCCTCTGCCAGAATGCCCACGGAAATCACGTCGATCCCCTCAACCACCGCGGCTTCCATCGCGTTGGCGGCTGGTACCACGATGTGCGACTTACCCGCGTCGCGAGCCGCAATTGCCATTGAGAGTGCTCCGCGAATAGGCCGCAGGCTACCGTCCAGAGCTAGTTCCCCGACGTAGACGGCATCGATTTCGGGATTCGCTTCGACCTGGCCGTCGGAAACCAGCAACCCAAGCGCAATTGGGAGATCCAGCGACGCCGCGTCTTTGGGTAAGTCGGCCGGGCTAAGATTGATGACGACTCGATCCATCGGCCGTCCATATCCGCTGTTCACGAGCGCTCGTTCGATACGGTGAGTGCTCTCTTTAACAGCGGCTTCGGCAAGCCCAACCAGAATGGTTTTCGGAACGGCCCCCGGCGAAATGTCGACTTCGACCTCGACCGGCATGGCTTCAATACCGAGAAGCGTGTAGGTCGCGAGGCGTGACAACATTACCGATTTCTCCAGACGATTCAGCAGGGTGTGAGGTTAGTCTGACGCTGAAGACGGTTTCGTTCAAATCCGGAAGCTCAACCATTGGTGGCTTTTAGAAAGACGATTCGGCACCGATTGCCGCGAAACCAGCTTTTTGTAGACCGAAACCGACCAACTGACCAGTCAAGCAAATGATCGCGTGAAGGCGGCATGTGGCTTCGAACTCCGTCTTCGGAATATGAGAATCCCTGCCGATCATCCGTCGGAAACGCTTCGGCACACGTCGACTTTAATACCAAACAGGCGTAAGATTAACAGGTCGAAACCACGTTTCGTTTCCTCCCAATCCGAGCTACGACTTCACATTCGGAAAAGGCTTTGTGCAGGCAGTTCATGCCTGCTGCGGCCAGTCTTTCCGGACGTGGGCAGTGGCTTCGGGCGCAACTTCCCTTCCACTACACCTGAAAGCGACGTGATGAAGAAAATTGCTCAACTGTGTCTGTGTTCTCTGGTTCTCACCTCATCCACCTTTGCTGCGGACTGGGGGACGATTAAGGGAAAAATCGTTCTAAAAGACGCCGTTCCGAAGCCCGTTTTGCTGCACGCAAAAGGTGCAAACATCAAAGATAGCGAAACCTGTGCGGCGACGGACGTCTACAAGGATGATCTTGTAGTCGACGAGGACACCAAAGGAATCGCGAACGTGTTTGTGTTCCTGGCGAAGGCTCCCAAGAGCATTCACCCCGACGCGGCAAACCCGGAACCGAAAGTAATCTTCGACCAGGAGAACTGCATCTTTAAGCCACATGCACTGGTTGTTCAGGCCGGACAAACTGTTGAAGTGCTCAACAGCGACCCGGTAGCTCATAACACTCACACCTATCCGCTGCGGAACCAGGGCGTGAACATTCTTGTTGCCCCCAACACAGAGAAGGGCAATGGCGTTGATGTACCAACCGCTACTCGCGAATCACTGCCGCACGAAGTGAAGTGTGACTTTCACCCATGGATGAAGGCAGTTTGGTTGGTTGTGGATCACCCTTATGCCGCTGCCACAAACGAAAAAGGCGAGTTCACCATTAAGAACCTGCCTGTGGGCAATCACAGCTTCCGAATCTGGCACGAACGAGCTGGTTGGCTGGATCGCAAGTACAACGTCACCGTGAAGGCGGGTGACAATGCAGAACTGAAGCCCGTTGAAGTTGAACTGGCTCAACTGGAAGGCTAACACTGGCCGCAGATAAAATCGCAGGCGGCTTCGAGCAATCGAAGCCGCCTGTTTTCGTTTTAGGATTGTCCATGAAGCAACAAATCGGATTTCTGCTGCAACTGTTCGTGCTAAGTGCTTTGCCGGTGCTGGTCGTGTTTCAGTTGATCTACAGCTTTCGCCTGATCCTCATGCCCGCATGCCTGCTGGCTGGCATCGTGGTTTTTGCGGTAGGTGCAAAACTCCGCGGGTAAGGCCCCCCGATTTCGCCTCCTGCAGGGCAGGGGAAGCAGCGTCGCCAACGACGCTACCAAGCAGCTATTCAATAAACGGGTCGAAGCCGTTGCGGATAGCTTGAATGGCGGGCGGAAGGTTGGCACTTTCGATTGCCTTGTCGGCCAGCGGCTTCAGGGGACTGTCTTCGCTGAACATGCCGGAAACTGATTCCGGGACTGACTGCTCGATCTGGCTCCGAACAAATCGGTCCATCGAATTCGTCGAATCGGCCAACGCCCGATCCGCTTCCTGCTGCAGACCGGAGGTGGCCCGCTTAACAGTCTCTTCGGCACGATTTTCTAAAGCGCTGGTGATCTCCTCGAAGACTCCAAAGCCTGCATCAGCATCAGACGCTCCGCCATCAACAGACTCGCCTTCAGTTTCGCCGGCACCAAACAGCAAACTTTCCAACGCGTCAGCTTCCGAAGCGGGATCGAATTCATTGCTGGTCACGGGATTGGAAGGCGGAGCAATCGGCTGCGGAACCGTTGACGGTTTCTCGATGGGACTAAAGCCACCGGCCCCGGTACCAAAGACTTCGTCAATGCTCGGAAGATCACGACGAGCGATATCTGTGGCGGTGGTAGATGGCTCCAGGGCCGCCGAACGCCCCAGAGCGTTGCGTTTGGCATCGTCAGGAAATCGAAGCTGAAACATTTCGCCGACATCGTCTGGTGACGGCACGCGATCCGGGATCGTGATCAGCCCGGAACTGTCATTCGGCTGAACTCCTGCGGCAGTTTCGTTCAGGAACCCGCGAAGCTGATCAAGCGTGCTGCTTTCCGCTGAGACCGAATCCACAACAGAACCGGCTACCGTGCTGGCAACCAGATCCGTAGAACCGTGAGCCACCAGTGCTCGCACCAGTTCCGGCCGATCTGCCCAGGTTTCTGCGCTCCAGTTGCGAACGTCGGCGTAAGCCAGACCGAGTGACGGCTGCGGTGTGCGTGGAATGACGCGAAAGCCTTCGTTTGATTGCACGACGTGGAACTGCAACGCACATACGGCAGTGCCGGCACCGAGAAGGGCACCAAACAAAAACGGCTTGAACTTGCCCATGGCGGGAACCCGAACTGAAGGGAGTGATGGCAGGGAGAGAATGCAAAACACGGCGTTTTGACATTCAACAGTACCACCTCCCATTCGCCCCACTCCTGCCTATTCCAGGAGATCGCAATCAAAATCGCCGCAGAGAACAGGGCGGGGCCGCAGACTTTCACTGGACGGAAAGGCTTCGCTACTTACTACAACACATGCGACCGCCAACGCCGTCGCGGGGCATCAACAGGCGAGAGTTCTGTTCGAGGCGAGCAAAACGCAGCGAATATGCCGCGATTCGCCCATTCCGCCGAAATCGCGGAATCCGCATGTCTTTCGGTTGTCGAAATCACTTTCCGTGCGTAATCTGACGTTGTGGGTTTCGTGCCCAAAATGATCTTTGAAAACAGGTTGAAAGTGGACTGCCTGCCCAGTAGGTTAGAGCGGGGTATCTTTGCCGCGTTTTTTGGGAAGCCGTCATGTTCATCACCGGGGAAGTCAGGCGAACGATCGATGATCGGTTTCGCCTTACGCTGCCACCGGACTTCGCGGAGGGAATCTCCGACGAAGATGGGAACGTGATTGTGGCCAAAGAACGCACCGGCTGCCTGAGTCTCTGGCGTTCTGAAGAATGGAAAAAACGGCTCGACAGCGGTGTTGAGCTACTGCGGCAGAAGATTGATTCTGGTCGCATGGAAGGTCGCTGGGGCGATGTTCAACGACTCGGTCGATTGCTGTCAACGCGGCACCAGCAGGTGACTTTGGCCAAACGATCCCGGTTATTGATTCCGGAGGGCTTTCGCCAGTTTCTTGGCTCCACAGCGGGTCAGGAAGTTGTTGTTGTGGGTGCCGTGATTTGTGTCGAGATCTGGAACCCCGACAACTGGTTGGACGTACTAAAGACAGAAATGCCCGACTTTGGCGATCTGTTTAAGACACTGACGGAATAACGAATTCTTCCCAACAGGCAGACCCACAACACAACAACCGCACTTGCGGTTAATGAAAGCAGAACGGACCGAACGAGAGTCGGGCGACTTACTCACTCAACACTTCCCTCTAACGGCGGAAATTCGCGGAAGCCAATTTGAGCCTTCCATGGATGGCCACTCGGCAGGGATGCCGCCCTTCTCTCTTCGGTCCTCTTCTTTCAACCTGATCTTTCATTACTGGCTGCCGGCTTGAGCGGCCAAAGCCACCGTCGCGAAGACGACGGCTGCAGTCTCCGTCCTCAGAATCGGGCCTTGCCACGACACCAGGCCGGCTCCACACTGCTCGGCCTTTTGCACTTCGTCGTCGGTGAAGCCACCTTCCGGCCCAATCAGGATGGACGTTGAGCACGCCGGGGCACCATTTGACGAAAGCGGACACGGCTGAGCTCCCGGGTGAGCCAGCAGGACGCGTTCAGTACCGCCGGTGTGGCGTTCCAGAAGGTCGTTGAATTCGACCGGCTCCGCGATTTCCATCAACCATGCTCGGCCACACTGCTTTGCAGCGCTGATCACCGTCGTCGACAGTTTGTCCAACTTCGACTGACGCGGGTCAACGACAGCTCGCTCGCACTGCAGCGGCACAAAGCGGTCGACGCCAAGTTCCGTCAACTTTTCGACCATCCATTTCAGCCGGTCGCCTTTGGGCGGCACGGCAGCGATTGTGACGGCAGCCGTCAGACGACGTTCGTGGAATGAGCGTTCTACAATCTGCGTGCGAATATCCCGACGGCTGGCTTTCTGCACCGTTGCCACGGCGACGGTCCCGGCACCGTCGAAGAGCGTCACCGTATGCCCCGGTTTGACGCGCATCACATGCAACGCGTGATGAGCCTCAGCATGCTCCAGTGTCGCGAAGTCGCCAGAGAGGTCGGGGCAAAAGAATCGATCCGCCATAGTGCTGGTTATTCGTCCGCATTCAGTGGCCGCAGCACAGGGCTCCGCAACGACTCGATTTCTTCAAGCGGCCCGCTCACCGACTGCACGACGACCTCCTGATCGTCCTGCACGATGTCCAGATTGGTCAGGATAACTTTTTCGCCCGGTTCCAGACCCTTTTCCACCAGCACGAGTGACTGTAGTCGACGCCCCGGCTGAATCTTCCTGCGTTGAGCATGGCCCGCTTCGTCTACAACATAGACGCGGCCATTGACAATCGCTTCGCGCGGAATGAGCACGGCGGAATCGTACGACCTTCCATCAATGCGAGCGTGGACAAATGTGCCGGGCAGCAGTGACGATTCATCACCGGTATTGTTCACCTCAACAAACACCTGCACGGTCCGCGACTGCGGATCAGCCTCTGGAGCGACTCGAACTACGTGCCCCGTCCATTTAGGCAGGGATGTCTCGTTTTCAGCCAACGCTACGGTGGGGCGGTTACCCTGAGCCAGATCGTCGTCCAGTTGCAGAAAGTTGTCCACGCTAAGCGAGATTGGCACTTCAACCTGCGTCAAATCGGTCAACCGCACCAACTGCTCCCCCGCGCGAACGTAGCGTCCCTGTTCGACGAACACCTCGCTAAGAACCCCGTCAAATGGCGGCCGGACTTCGGTTCGTTGAAGGTCGTTTTCGGCACGCGTCTTTTCGGACAAACTGGACGCCAGACGTTGTTTCGCAGCAGAAATCTGATGGGGCAGAGCGGCCGCCTGGTTTTCGAGCTGAATGATCGTGTCTTCGTAGCGCTGGACCTCCAACAAGGAGCGATTCAGTTCCGACGGCGTAGAAACTTTTCGCTGCACGCCTTTTTGAATACGCCCGAATTCCTCTTTCAGCGTGGTCAACACAGAAGCCGCTTTCTCCAGCTGGCGGCCTACATTCTCCTGCTGCACATTGAGTTGAGCGATTTCCGTTTTGGCTTCTTCAATTCGGTTCGACGCCTGATCGACTCGTTCACGAAAATCCCTCTGGTCGATTTTCAGCAGCAGGTCACCTGTCCGGCTGACGGTCGGGCCTTCGCCTGAAGGAACCGCCTTGCCAGCATTGACGGCAAAGCCAACTTTAAGCTGAGGATGAACTTCGACGACCTCGCCCGTGACTTGCGCCGCAACGATGACTTCACGGTCTGCGCGGGCCGTCCCAAAACCGGTCAGCAGCTCCTGAAATCCGATCGGCCGAACTTCAAACACATCCACGTTCAGACGCACGACGTCGGTCTGCTTTTGCTCAACTTCCGGCTTCTGAGCATACAACATCTGGTACACGCTGAAACTGCCCAGCAGCACCAGCACAATTAGAATTTCTGAGACGATCAGTCGGCGAACGGCCGAGTGTGGTTTAGCCTGATGACTCATGGAAGCGTGCTGCCAAGTGACAAAAACGGAAACTACCCGGATATTGTAGACAGCAGTCTAACAAAAACAGCCCTGCGAAAAATCGCAGGGCTGTAGAGTTCATTTTTCGCTGAAGTCAGAAAACTTATCCTTCGTCATCCGTTCGGCGATCGCCTTGACGGCGGCGGATTCGACCACCGGTGATCAGGCCCAGCCCCAAAGCGGCTGCAAACTGAGGAGAAGATGCTTCCTGTTCCGTCGTTTTCGATTCGCCCGTCCACCAATCGCTGGTAGCGAGGTCGGCCATGACGGCGTCGACGACTTCGCCGGCATCGAACACAACATCGTCGGCAACTTCCGTAGACGGACCGGCGACCTCAGCAGCCTCTGTCGCAGTCACTGTTTCCGTCGGAATCAACATTTCATCGGAAACCGTCGGAGCGACCTCATAGCGTTCGTCGCCAGTTTCTGGCGTTGAAGCCACGGGCACGTTCGTCAGAAGTGTGCCCGACGTTGACGGCAATTCGATGGCAGGCGACTTAATGTCGCTGGAAGCCACGGTGATGTCGACTGGCTTGCTCCAGAAGGACCTCTCACCCATCTCGCTGATGGCTCGAATCCAGACACGATACGTGCCGGACGCAAGTGGCGAGGTGATGGCAAGCGACGTGGTCTGCACACTGTCGTTGTACACAACTTTTGACTGAGCAACGTCTGTGCGATCCATCCAGAATTCGTAGCGGTCTGCCCCTGCAACGCTCGTCCACAGGAACGTTGGCGTCGACGACGTCGTTGATTCGTCCACAGGCGACACGATGTCAGGACGGCCGCCGACGGTGAATTCTGTTGCCGGCGACCACGCGGATTCCGTACCGTCAGCAGCGACGGCCTTCACCCAAACGGCATAACGCCCGTTCTCCAGATCCATTTCTGGTGTGCGTGAGGTGCCGACGACAAAACGGTCCCTGAGAATTACCTCTGGAGTTTCGCCAGGATTGCGAAGCGTAATCCAGATGTAATAGTTTTCGGCACCGTCGACGGCATCCCATTCGATCGTTGGTGTACGGTCAAACGTCGCACCCGATGGACGCACGTTGGTCGGCGACGACAGAACGGTGAAAGTGATCGGGGTACTCCAGAAACCATCTACAAACGCAGGCACATCGCCGTTGTTGGCTGTGTAGACATCGTCCTGAACAGAGGCTCGCACCCACGCTCGATAGGTTCCGCCCGGCAGGTTAGCCTGCGAAGCGAAGCTGGTCGTTTGCAGATTCGTTTCCCGAATAACCTGACTTTCGCCGGTACTCAAATTGTTAACCCACAGGTCGTACCGATCTGTGTCCACAACGGTTGTCCAGGAAATTTCCGGGAACGTGGCAGACGCGACAAACGACTGATTCGTTGGGCTCACCATTTGTGGGCGAGTACGAATTCGGAAATCGTAAGGATCACTCCAGAATCCGGGCTGTTCCAGATCGTCGTACGCTCGGACCCAATAGCGATACCGTCCGACACCCAATTCCTGAGTCGGCGTGAAGCTGGTCTGTGTGGCCGGAATATTGTCCAGTCGGAACAGCTGCACGATGCCGCGTGATACATCGTTGACCCACAGGTCGTAGCGTGTGGCACCTCCAACCGGATCCCACGAAATGGTAGGCGTTGGATCTTCTACAACACTTTCCGGACCAACGGGAATTGGCGGTTCATGGTCCTGCACCGTCAGATTCAGAACGCCATTCCGATAACCGACAGACGTTCCCGTGACGGTCACCGACTGATCGCGATCAATCACAGAATCATTCACGGCGTTAATCTGGAACGTCGCCGACGTGGCTCCCACAGGAATCAGCACTTCCGTTGGAATAGAAATTTCCGTCGGATCACTGTTGGTCAGACTGACGATGATCGGCTGCGTGTGCCCAAGAGAACTGACACTCACGGTACCCGTTGTAACGTTGTCTCCCGCGTTCTCCAAAAACGAATTCTGCCCAGCCGGCACGGTGATGGAAATGAACTCAGCGTCTTCCACCACAATATCCAGCGTGCCGGAATTCACGGCGGGGTTCGCCACATTCTGATCAGCAGCAGTGATTTTGACCGTCTGAGGCCCATCCAGCAGCGTGTCTTCGACGATCGTGGCGGTGAACGTCGTGCTGACCTGCCCAATGCCGATGATGAGAGTCGTCGGCACCGTCAGTTCTGTGAGATCGCTGCTAACCAATGTCACGGTCAACGGCTGGCTCAGGTCATTGGCGTCCAATCGAGACAATGAAATGGTAATCGTGCCCGCGTCTTCCGCGACGTCCGGCGTGAGTGTCGTTAAAGCGAGGCGTGGCTCCTGGTCGGTGACCGTGATCTCGTCACTCGTCGTCGAAATGTAGCCGGGAGCTGAAGCCTCGATCGTAACCGATTGATCGCCGTCGAAGTCAAAGTCGTCAATCGCGTCAATCGTAAAGCTAGCGGTTGCTTCACCAATCGGGATAACAATTGGTGATGCCACGGCAAGTTCGCTTGTGTCACTGCTGACCAAAGTCACGATCAACGGCTGCGACATATCGGAATCAGAACGCGTGATTGTGCCGGAGATCGCGTTCGGCCCATCGCCTTCAGAAACGACTAGTGTGTCCAACGAAATCTGCAGGGTCTCAACATCCGTCACATCCACCGTGTCCATTCCGGGGTCAAACCCGACAAGGTTCATGGTGTCAATGCTGATGGTCACTGTCTGCGTACCGTCCACAATCGAATCATCGATCGCCGTCAGGTCAACGTAAACTTCTTCGCGAGCAGCCGGGATGACAACTGTCGTTGTGGTAACGGTGGCTTCTGAAGGATCGCTGCTGATGAGCGTGACTCTTGTTTCAGAAATGCCAACCGTATCAATGTCCAACGACCAGCTTAACAGCGTGCCGACATCGGTCACGTTGTCGTCGACAACTTCCAGTGTCCATGTCCCCGATGGATCCTCACCGTCGAACTTCGAAAGCAGTTCTCTGGGAATAAATCTTCCGGTGTACGGAGCCACCCCGTCGCGGATGCGCGTAGCGGCTTCGTCGTCGAATATGGTCCCCGTCATGTTGGTTTCGTTGCTGCCAAGGTCCGCGAACAACTGAACGCGAGTTCCCGACGGGCTAACGAGCGCCACGTCAAGGTCCGGGATGAACCCATGCTGCAGCGTGATGGAAACGTCTACATCTGTGACTCGTGAAATTTGGTCGACGAGCGTAATGTGCGACAGCGTGACATCACGATCTGTAATCGGCACGGGAGTCGTCACCTGACCAAACGTGGATTCAGGAACGGTAAACGGACCGTCCACATCCGATCGGAAGATGCGAATTTGGTTGGGAAGCAGCCCGTCCGTTTCAGCAACCTCAGACGGCATGATTTCGACACCCACCTGCTCGGCATCCGTCACCGTGACGATGGTCGCATCCGAAACATAGTTATCCGCCGTCCCCGTGATTGTGACCAGCTGCGCGCCATCCAGGATGTTGTCGTCGATCACATCGATTGGCACCGACACTGATGCCTGCCCAACAGGAATCTCCACCTCGATAGGCACCTGCAGCTCGGTGAGATCGTCTGAGGTCAGCCTGACGATTACGGGGCCGGTTGGAAGCGTTGAATGGCGGCCAAAGCTGGAGAATGTTGTCTTTGCGTCGACAGTGACGTCAACGGCAAACTGACTTGCGTCATCTACGAATATCGCATCTCGAGGCCCAATGATCACGACACCATTGGTATCCGAGATAATGACTTCTTTACTGATGTTGGTATCCACGTCAGCAACGTTGGCCAGGCCGAGGCTGGACGCATCGAGAGTTGCGATCGTGGTACCGTCCGCATCAAAGATCACGACCGAACCATTGGGGCCACCGCCGAGAATATGACCTTCTTCGTCAACTGAGATCGCATTCACCACTGCATCTAATTGGATGTTCCGTTCGAAAATCAGCGTCTCGGGATCGTAAACGGAAATCTGAGTCCCGTTTTCCACAAGGCCATAAAGCAGCTGGTCATTGATACCAATGGACACGTCGCGGAAACTCAATTCCTGAGCCACAAGTCCTGGTACATCGCCGCCCGCAATTTCAGCGTTTCTGAAAGGGCTAAAGCCCGAGAAATCGTGAGGAACCCCGTCGATGACAACGGTGTTCAAATCAAGATCGACAGGGACGCCTGTGCGATCGAAGACTCGAATCAAATTATCGTTGGGGTCGAATGGGTCGTCTACGTTCAGGTAAATCAACTGGTTAAGTACCGTGCCATCGCGGGATACGTCGTTCATCCCTTCAATGCCGGACGAGCGGAAGAAAGTTGAAATGGACGCACCATCGCCTGTCGCGAACGAATTAACGACCCGACCGGTCAGCGGGTTGACCATGTACACGCGATTGTTACCGAAACCTCCGCCAATTGTACCTGGATACCCATGGAACAGTAACACGTCTGGGTTACCGAGCGTCCCGTCGCCCTTCAGCGACCCTGTTGCTGGCCCAATGACAATACTGTTAAGAGAGTCGACTGGAATTAGTCCGCTGGCGAACTGACGATTCGCAGGGTTGTACGATTGGATCACACGATTAAAGGCAAAAGTCGAGCTATAGAACGGAATGTTGAAGTAGATCAAATCGTTCAACACCGTCATACCAATTTCTTCAAACGAGAAGAAAAAGCCCGAGCCCGCCAGCGGGATGGAGTGGACTTCCAGAATTTCGCCGGTATCCGGATTCAACTTCTGCAATTCGACCAGTGACGATGCCGACGTTGTGCGGTCAAACAAAGCCCAAAGATTGTTGCCGTCGAATGTGATTGCCTCCAGCGTGTTGAATGTCGAAAGCGTCGGCGTAGGCGTCAGCGTGCGGACAATCTCGCCGGTCACCGCGTGCGCTTCTACGATGCGATTGCTTTCGTGATAGAACAGCCGTGATCCCACGGAACTGTCAGCAAATCGCACGACTTCGCCAGTCAGCGTGTTGACTCGAACAATCCCGCGTTCGTCGCCATCGAAGGACTCAAGGTCGGTCAAGAAGATATAGTCGCCCACAGATGCCAACCCGCCGACCGTTTCATCGGCTGACGTGTTCGCTGATAGCCCCGGCTCAGCAAAATGATCCCATGTGCCCAGAGTCACATTGTAAACGGACAGGAACACTCTGCCTGTACCGTTGTAAACAGCCACGTTGCCATCCTGCAGCACGAGGATGTCATGGACAATTTCGCCAGCAGGACGCCCTGTACCACCCGGCCATTCCACGGGAATGGTGCGGATCACAGCTCCGGATGGATCACGTTCCTGAATACTGTCACCGGCCGCGATCCAATGGTTAGCCGCGTCAATATCCGTGTTGCTACGCGTCACCGTCAGTACGGCACCGCCCGGCCCAGCGTTTTCCTTAACAGGATCAGGATTCACGGTGGCTGAAATCGTCTCGTGATCGCGAACCTTCAGTCTCACTTCGCTGTTTAGCTTGCCACCGACGAACGCCTGAACCGTCACATTCTGGTCGCCGTCCAGAACGCTGTCATCGACAGCTGTGACGTCAAACAATACAAACGTCTGACCAGGCGGAATCACGACCTGCTGAGGGACAATCAGCTCCGACGTATCGGTGCTTTGCAACTGCACTGTCAACGAACTTGATGCGGGCTGACCCTGTGGTCGGTCCACGCGACCAATGCCCACCACGACGTTGTCATTTTCCGAGATGGATTCCACGCGCGGTTGCGTGGGGTCCGGCTGGAACGAAACGACGGCTGGCGTTCCATCCACGCCCTTCATCGTAATTGTGTACTGCCCAACGTTGCCATACTCACTCGCACCAGTGTTGAGGTCCCGAATGTTCGAGACACTAATGTAGTACTGCCCCGCCGGAATCGTCTCAACGATCGTCGCTTTCAGACTTGCCGGACTCGCATCGTTGGGGTTGGGGGTCAGAGGAAAATCGCCATCGGAATTCACCAGCACGAGCGAGTCGGCAACGTTGCGATACAACCTGATCACCGGATCGAAGTTGGCACCCGGATTAGTGATACCAGGAACCGGATTGCCTAGTGAGTCTACGGTCAGGTCGAGGCCCGTGATGCTGATTTCAGCCGTCGCTTCCACCGTGCGGAAGGTAAACCAGTCCTGGTCGTCCTGCTGCTCAATGATGCCCGTCAGAACTTCGTCACCCTGAGTCACGTTGATGGCTGCCGCCGTGGCAAACCCGTTGCCCTGAACATCGCGACGAAACGAGATGCGGTTCTGAGTGTTGGTGATGATCCCTATCGGATCCTGAATGGGATTGCCTGCGGTTGAACCTGGCCCCTGTAGAAACACGTCTCGAAGACTGGAAACCGAATCACCGCCAATCGGGCCATAAGCCGGAAGGCCAGCCACGCGGTTGCCTGTATTGGCATCAATATACGTTTCGATTCCCATCGATTTCGCGATGGTCGCGCTGATCTCCAGCGCGGTTTCCTTTGGTGACGTGAAGGTGTCCGAGAACACAACAGCGTTATTGTCGTCCCCACCGGAGTTGAACGTATTCAGTTCCGCAAAACCGGTTCCGAGCGGTGTGACCTGCCATGAACCATCACCACCGATGGCGACCAGAATTCCTTCGCGGTCACGATACACAAATGGGTCGGAAGTCGTGACGTTTACGTCGAATGGTGCAAAGTCCTCGGCCACGCGTGCCCAGATCTCTTCAATCTGTGCGGTCTCTTCGGCAGAAAAAGACGTGCGGTCGCCGTCGGTATCGTAAACAGGCACGTAAAACGGCCGGTCAATGCCGTCTGCACGTTGAGCGAGTACTTCAGGGTTAGACACGACGTGACCGTTGAAATCCAGAAACAGATTCACCGGTGCGCTTGGGTTACTCTGCTGCGGCGCGACCGGTAGTGCAGAACCGGTATCGATGCCATCCATCGTGATCGTGTACTCACCGAGATTGCCGTATTCGCCGCGGTTTGAGACCTCAATAAAATATCGCCCGGCGGCAAGGCTGGTCGAAATGCTTGCCGAAAGGCTGTTCGCCGGATCATCCTCCGCGACCAGTGTTCCGTTCGCATCAAAGATTCGCAGCACAGGATCAAGGTTGGCCCCCGGATTGGCCGCACCGAAAGAATTGCCCGTGATTGCCGAAGCGCGCGTGGTTAAATCCAATACATTGATATTGATCGTAGCTGTGCCAGCGGCCGCTGTGCTGAATGTGAACACGTCCGTGTCATCATTTCGCTCAATCACACCGCGGATCGATTCGATGTTTGCTGTCGTAGCCACGTTTGTGGCCGTCGCAATCGAATTCCCATGATCATCAGCGGCAAAGACGATGCTGTTTGCAGTTTTCGTGATGATGGAAAGGTCGTCCTGGCCTCCGTTGTCCGACCAGATATCCCGCTCACCGGTGGCAAACAGTGGTGCATTATCGACACGACGAATCGCAGGACTCGTGCCGACAAATGTGAGGCCGACGGCGCGACCAATCGCCCGGCTGGCTCGGTAAGCGATATCTCGGCCGAGATCCTGGTAATTCGTTGTAATGGAATCGGCACCGCCGCCATCGCCGACAGTCACGACGTTCTCAGCTGCAGCACCACTCCATTCATCCAGGGTGGCCGTGATGTCCGTGTCATTTGCACCAATGACGACTCGTAAAGCATTACCGTTCTGGAACGATAGATTCGGGTCAACCAGATCGGCCGCGCGCACTTCAATATCGAACGGCGCCAGATCTTCAGACACGCGCAAGAAGATCTCTTCAATCTTTTCCAATTCCAGATTGGAAAACGTGCCGTCGTGCTGAGCATCCATGCTGAAGGCCTGCGTGCTGCCATGACCATCGAAGTCAAGGTACACGAGGTCAGGCGCGCCTGGCCGACTGATGAGAAAGTCGGGAATATTGGTCAGCAGCAACCGTTCTTCCAACGCCTCTGTGGTCGTCGCTCGCTGAAGATTGCGACGCGACTTGCGCGTTTGTGAACGCGAATTACGGAAACCTGCGAGCAGAGATTGCAGTACTGCCATGAAAATTTATCCTCTTCAGACTCAACGGATCGTCTATCGATCTCGCGAGTGAACCGGGCTAAACACCCCAACGATCACGTTCTCTAACGGACTCACAGTTATCAAACCTGAGTCACCAGGCCGAATCCAGTGCGTTTCCTGAGCGACTTCGTCGTTCCCGGGAAACTCACGGAAGTTGTTCCTACAGCTGTCAACAAATCCACCGCCCGCACCCATTTCCGGCCTGAATCGTGTCAGACTGCGGTGCGGATCGCCACTTCTGGCCGTCTTTTCTGATGACACGGACCCGGTCATCAACGACGCAATCAAACGGCAGAACCAACACGAACCCACACACCTAAACATCTGTTCAGGCATATTTGCGCAGGGCGAGCGGACGGCCTTCACCCTGTCCTTCGTTTCTCGACTTTTCAGGTGCCGGAAGGAAACCGGCATTCTGAACCCTGCTTCGCGTACGCAAAATTCCTGTCGGTTGATCCGAATGCCCGAAGTTTGACAACCAGCGAATCACCAGAATTGGCCGGAAAACGCAGTCACCTCGACCGCCCGTTGCTAAATGGCACTCCGTTTGACGATTAGGCCGAATCTGAGGGCGAGGCAAACGCGATTGGCTGATTTGGCCTTATCCGGTTGCCTTCGAAGCATTTAGGTAACGTGGGAATCTCCGTTTTTTTCTGTTGGCGGGCCGTTTTGAGTTGAGGAATACAAGCAATACCGTGAGCCTACGGCTGCCTGTCGTGTCAGTCCGAAGCATGGGTTCCGTCACGGCGAAATGTCGTGAACTTTATGAGCCACAAGGCAATTCAAAGCGCGATTTCGAGGCAACATCCCCCAATTCCGGGCCAAATGCGATCTGACATCGCCACTGGCCGATTCCTGGTTTTCCTTCCGAACGGCAATCCCACTTCGTGTCTAGCAACAAGAAAATCAAGCCCCAAACACTTCGTGGCTTCCGGGATTTCCTACCGGACCAAATGATGGCGCGAGAACATCTGATCGATACTGCTCGGCAGGTGTATCGCAGCTATGGATTCGCCCCCATTGATACGCCCGCCCTGGAATATGCAGAAGTACTGCTGGGCAAAGGTGGTGAAGAATCGGACAAGCAGGTCTTCCGGTTCACCGATCAAGGCGATCGCGACGTCGCTATGAGGTTCGACCTGACCGTCCCGCTGGCCCGGTATTCGGCTCAGCACATCCAGGAATTAGGCACACCGTTTCGCCGCTATCACATCGGCCCCGTCTGGCGGGGCGAACGCCCCGCGCGAGGTCGATATCGCGAATTTATGCAGTGCGACTTCGACACCATCGGCAGCGACAGCAACGCGACCGACATCGAAACTCTGATGGTAATCCACGATCTGTTCGAAAAAATCGGCATCGAACGTTTCACGATTCGTGTCAACAACCGTCGCGTGCTTAACGGCCTGCTGGAAAAGAACGACCTGCTGCAGCATGCGTCCGGAATCCTGCGAGCCCTGGACAAGCTGGACAAAATCGGGCGAGACAAGGTCGTCGCCGAAATGGTCGAACAGGTTGGCATTTCAGAAGCGCAGGCTGGCAACGTGCTGGACATGGCGATGCTAACCGGCACACCTGACGAAATTCTCACTTCACTGGATGGCATGCTGCAAGGAAGCGAAACGGGCGAAACCGGGTTGAGCAACCTGCAGGAGTTATTTGGCACGATTCGAACGTGCGGCCTGCCTCAGGACCGAGTTACCCTTGACGTTTCGATCGCCCGCGGTCTGAATTACTACACCGGCACTATCTACGAAACCTTCCTTGGTGACTTGCCCGGCATCGGCAGCGTGTGTTCCGGCGGGCGCTACGACAACCTGGCCCAGCTCTTCACATCGCAGAAGCTGCCAGGCGTGGGCGCAAGTCTGGGCGTTGACCGCATGCTGGCCGCCATGGAGGAACTCGGCATGACGGAAAAGGCGACAACGCCGGCCCCCGTCCTGGTGACGATGTTCGAACGTGAACGAGCGGCAGACTACATGCAAATCGCCAGAACGCTGCGGCAGGCGGGAATCGGTGCTGAAGTCTTTCCCGAAGCGAAGGGGATTGGCAAGCAGATGAAGTATGCCAATCGCAAAGGCTTTCAAGTCGCGTTGATTGCAGGCACCGACGAATTTGCCAGCGGGACATGGCAGGTCAAGGGACTCGTCGATGGCTCGCAGCAGCAGGTCGCCACGGAACAGGTTGTGGCAACGATTGAGGCGCTAATCCGCTAACGGAACCGAACAAGCAAAGCCTCGTTAACTGCTGGCGCTGCGGTAGTGTCCCAGCGACCACGAAAACACGGCCCGGGAAATTAACATCCCCACAACGGCCGACATCAACGCCACCAGCATCCAGTGCTTTTGCTCTAGTGTGTCCACGATGACTCGTGCCGGCACGGTCACCACCAACAGGATGGGCACGATGTACGAAAACCCAAACTGCAACACTTCACCAGCTTCAAAACGCTGCGAAGCATCTCGCCCGTCGTAAATGCTGCGCGGGTAGCGAGCGAACACGGTGATATAAAACCAGAAGTCGTACAGGCCCTGATTGCGGCCCAGAAAAATGCTGCTGCATGCCGTTACCACCATCAAAGAATAAAAGAACAGCACACCGATCAGCACGAAGGCCAGATACATCACCAACTGCATCACCGAGATCGGTTCACCAATTCGGTACAGCGATCGGATCAGCAATCCCAGGGCCAACGCCACCTGGCTTAACATCGCCAGGTTGACTCGTTCCAGCGACACCAGAAATTGAGTGTCCAGCGGTTTCACCAAAGCGAAGTCCAGCCTCCCGGTGCGAATCTGCTCGCTGAGGTTCGCGCAATTTGGCATGAAAAACGTCTCGACAATGCCGTTGATCAGCATGCCAGTGGCCATGAACGCAAAATACTGGTCCTCAGTCCACCCGTTGATCTCCGGGACTTTGCTGTAGATGATCTTGAACAGCGCAATTTGAGCAACAAACCAAAACGCGCGCGTGATGATCTGGATCAGGAAATTGCCCTGAAACATCATCTCACGGATCAAAGCATTGCGAAGAAACGTCGCAAAGACGCGGAAGTGGTACATGGAAAGCGGAATCGTCCGACATGGCGAAAGGAATGCGTAGAGACGCATTGTTGCATATCGGGGGCGTGGAAGGCGAGCGGTCAGCGCAACCGAATTTGGTTCAGGACTTACCCGCCGGACGCTGACTGGCGTCGTCGACAGACGACACGGCCGCTTTTGGTGAATTGGACCAATATTCCGGCAACTCTGGTTTTGTGTCGCGGAGAATTTCCACGATGGCTTGACGGTCCTGTTCTGTCAGGTGAGCGAACTCTTCAGACGTGTCTTCACCGGAAAGCACGTCCCACATCCGCTGCCAGACGTATTCCTTCATACGGGCAGGCAATCCGTCGAACTGTGCTGAATAAACCAAATAGCTGCACGGATATTTGAACATCCTCGTACGGAAGTCGAGGTCGCGCAGAGATCGTCCTTCGCTGTCATACGGTCCGACGGACGCAAACTTTTTGGCGAATCCCGATGTGCCAGCAACAGGTTCCGTTAACGGCGCTTCGTCGACCAGTAACAACGCCTCGACCAGATCATCACCGGCGCTTTTTATTCGCCGTGCCGTGCTGTCCAGCGGTGTGCCTTCATCATAGCCCAGCGCCTTGTTCATCGTCGCTTCGTAGTGCAACGCCTGTCGCGTCGCGAAGTTGGCTTTGGTCAGACGGTTATGAACCAGAGTCTGGTGCTCCATGATCATCAGCGCCACGATATCGCTGTAGGGTGTCAGATATTTGTCGACGTTGAAGCGGTCTTTCAGTTGGCGTACGTTTTGGCCTTCGGGATTCTTAACCGGTTCGGGGACCTCTCGCGTCTTTACCACAAGGTTACCAAGATGCGTTTGGTCGCCATGAGTTCCCGTGACGTACCAACCGCCCCAGCGATCCTTAAACGGAGTTTTGTGATCGACAACTCGGCTGCCGGCTGAGTACATCGGCTGGCCGCCAGCATCAACAAACAGCGAACGTGCCAAGTGCCCTGGCACGCCTTCCGTGCGTGATGAACTGTGACAGATCAGGCAGTTGTCGACAGCTCGCTTAAACTTCGGTTGCTCGGTCGGCTCCTGCTCAAGCGAATAGAACACGGCACCCAACTGCGGGTCAGCGACGGAGACTTCCATGATATCGCCGTTCTGACAGTATCCGATATAGACGTCGTCGTTGAAGTAGAGAGCTCGCGGCGTGCGAGGAGCGATGCGCCGCAGTTGCAGGCTGGTTTTCGAAAACACGAGCATCTGAGATTCGACCGGCACGTCCAGAGCCTTCAGCATAGAAGGCAGATAGCCGAATTCCGGATCGTGAGTCAGCAACGACGGATCCTTCGACAGCCGCGATTGCAGTTCTGTAATCACGTTGTCCGGCGTGCTCGAACGGTACAAAATCGGAGCTTGCTCGAACTCATCTGCAGCAGGGACCGCTGAAGCAAATACCGTGGCGAACAAGCTAACGACAGCGGCAAAGGTGGTTGAGTTTCTCATGGCGGGCTCCCGGCGAGCGGTTCGGTTGGTGTCGACTCCCCCAGAATACCGCTTGGATTATCCACGTCAAGGTGTAGTATTTGCCGGGGAGTGCGATTTCCATCATTTGAGAGGCAAGCCGGAATGACTACAGCGAACCTGTCGACCATCGTTTTTGCAGCAGTTTTTGTCGCCGCGGGTTCGCTATTGGCCAGCAGCGATGAATCGACTGACGCGGCGAAGACTGGTGCCGTAGAAGGCACTTCGACAGTCGCCACGACGACCGTTGAGGCGGCCCGACGGCAGGCGGAGATACTTCACGAAGCGATGCACTCAACGTTGCAGATCACTCACGACCGCTTTTACCGCGAAGACGAAGGGTTGCCGATCCCGGCGTTTTCAATGAAAGAAGTGTTCGCGGAAATCAAACAGAAGCAGGGAGTTTCACTGCGTTGGCTTGTGGTGGAAGGCCAGGCAATGAACACGGACCACAAAGCAAAAACGGATTTCGAAAAAGAAGCGGTCAAGGCGTTAAAGTCCGGCCGCGGGTTTCACGAACAAAATGAAAACGGCGTCTATCAGCGAGCCGCCGCGATCACTCTTTCCAACCACTGCCTGAAATGTCACGTCCCCGATCGACGAGACACGCGCGACCGCACAGCAGGCTTAGTGATTTCCATTCCCGTAGCATCGAATTAGAAGTTGCCAAACAGCGAATCTCGCTGACTTGCAGCCGCGGAACAAGCGTTTCGGACGATGAAGGCTGTTTCCCACGAGCCCGAACCGGCCACGACAAAAGGAAAACTGCTCTAACAGCATCACACTTCAAGGCCGTAGAACTTCTGAGCCGTCCCGCCAAAGACCATTTCCTGTTCTGAGTGACTTAGCGAACCGAGCAGTTCCTGTAACGCGCCGTAAACCTGCTCGTAGGTCGCCGCCAATTCGCAGACGGGCCAGTCGCTACCGTACATGCAACGAGCCGGACCGAAGGCTTCCAGGGCAGTTTCGACGTAGGGTTTCAGGTCGGCCGGCTTCCAGTTTTTCCAGTCGGCTTCCGTGACCATGCCGCTGAGTTTGCAGTAGATGTTCGGAAGCTTCGCAGCAGCCTTCAGATCGTCGACCCAGCCAGCGGTCACCTGATCTTTAATCTTCGGCTTCGCAAGATGGTCAATCACCATCGGCAGGTCGGGCAATTTTCGTCCCAGCGTAGCGGCGTGCTTCAAGTGTTGAGTGTAGAACAACAGGTCGTATGGAACCGCATGCTTTTCCAAAACCTTCAGTCCGCGGATGATGTTCGGCTGGATGATGAAGTCCGGATCGGGTTCGTCCTGAACAATATGTCGAATGCCAACAAACTTCGGATGTTCAACAAACTCCGCAAGTTGCTCTTCACACTTGTCTGACGCCAGATCAACCCAGCCAACAACGCCCGCAATAAAATCATTCTGTTCCGCCAGCTTTAAGACCCAGCGGTTTTCAGCGACATCGTGCTGTGTCTGCACGAACACGGATTTGTCGATGCCGCATTTCTGCAGATGCACTTTCAGGTCGGCAGGCAAATAGCTGCGACAAATTGCTTTGTGCTGTGGCGTGTGCAGCCAGTCGTATTGGAACGGCAGATCAAGCTGCCAGAAGTGCTGATGGGCATCAATGATCATGTGACATTCTTCATCAAAGGGTCTTAAGAACGGCTGGCGCGTGACCGGTTAAACGCTTGCACGTTTGAGAAGCACGTTGCTGGCGTTGTCCGTGTACACCGCTCGCAACTGTTCGTCGACTAACCGCCCCGATTCGTGAACGCGGATCATCGCCGCTTCGGGAATCAACAAAGGTGCATGGCTGCCATAGAGGACTCGTCCCTTTGGCACAGCCTTCACCAATTGGGGCACGGCATCGGTTCCGTCCACGCGAGCTGTGTCGAAATAAATGTTGGGCAACCCCGCGAGCTGAGTCAGCAACGGAGATCTAAGACGATGGTTAAGCAATTGAATGCGGACGTTTGGATATTTTTTCTTCAATGTCAGCAGTGGCTGAACGTCGGTGTCCGGCACCTGTAACTGTGGGTGCTGAGTTCGGCCGTCTTCCATGGCCACCACAATCTGCACGATCAGGCTGGCGTCCTGTGCCAGTTGCAGAAGTTCAGTGAACTCAGTGTCGAGCAATGTGTAGCCGTGATAGTTCGGATGCAGTCGAATGACCTTCATCTGATGTTCGCCCGCACACCGCTGCAGGTCGTCGGGCCAACCCGGCAACGCCAGATTGATACTGCCAACGGGAACCATGTCGGCATGAGGGCGGCATTCGGCCGCAAGGCGTTGATTGACAGCCGCGATATCACGATGCAGAAGGCCTTCAAAGCTTCCCGCCCATACCTGCGAAACGTTTAGAGACCGCAGCTTCTGCATCAGCTTAGTGGTGCTATCCAGCGGCAATCGGCGGAACGGCCAGGCAAACAGGCTGACGTTGGTGTCGATAACGCCTTCAACCCGTTCGGCAGCGCTCACCGGAAATGTTCCCGCTGCGGCAGCAACACCAGTGAGCTTTAACAGATGACGACGATTAAGCATGGATGCGTTTCGTGGCAGAACAAAGCTAACACCGGCGTGGCCTAAGCGGTCGCACAATCTGAGCCGTGCTTGATTAGATGAAGATCACGACTTCACCGGTACGCCGGCAAAGGCCGCTAGTTCCGCCAACAGCGGATCGATGGTTTTCTTCTGGAATTTGTGCGGCGGTGCCCAGTCGAACCACTCGCAGTCGTCGTGTTCTGTCAACACGATATCGACGTCGTTGATCAGTCGGCCCAAAAAGATGCGCAGCGTTTTTTCAACTCGCTTCTTGCCAGCTCCGTATCGTTTGCCATTCACAACATAACGGCTTTCGAAGCAGAAGTCGGGATCAACTTCGATATCGTTTGAGGTGATACCAGTTTCTTCTTCGAGTTCACGCAACGCGCATTCGAGGTCTGTTTCGCCCGGGTCGACATGGCCCTTGGGAAGATCCCAGCGATCCGGATGTTTCATTAACAGAAACGAAGTGACCGGGTCGCCTTTGACAATTAAAAAACCGCAGGAACGTGGTTCCTTCATCCGTGATGTCCTTTTCACTTTTCGTCTACGTCTATTCGCTGGCCGACGGCGAATCGGTTGAACTCGATCCTGTGTCCACGCCACTGTCCTGAGGATAAACGATCAGCCGGTCATGGCACAACAGAATAAGATCGTTTCGTCCGTCGCCCGTCACATCCACGATAGCGCCTTCCCGAGGCTCGGTGCCTCGCGCGGATGAATCTGAAACCAACCGCTTCTCTTCGAATACTCGAAAGTGAGTCGCCGCCTGCAGCCCTTTGTCTTTATCAAGTCGCAGGATTTCGACACCATCGATGCTGGTATCGATGACGGCCAAATCCACGTTACCATCGCCGTTAATATCACCGGCGATCACATCGGCAGCATAGGCATCGTCGCGGTCCGATTCGTACGTCGCCACTTCCGTTAGTTCTGAATTTGCCTGGCCGGAATACAGAACGGCAAACTGCTGGCTGCCGCATAATAGTAAGTCGTCCTGTTGATCTCCGTTCAGGTCGGCCACATGAGCCGACGCAAATCGCAGCGAACCGAGTTCCACTTCCTTCCACGGCCGATACAGACCATTGTTCTTGCGCAGGACGCGAAGTTTTTTCACCCCCGTATCCACCAGCACGACTTCCGGATCGGCTTCCCCGTCCAGGTCTACGACCGCTACACCCGCCAGCCGCGCCTTCGATTCTCCGGCGTTAAACTGGTCCGCGATCTTCCATTCGTCTTCTTCGAAAGTCATCTTTCTGGCAAAGGCTTCGCGAGCCACGTAGAGCTCCCTGCCGTGGACAAACAACTCGCCTGCCGATGCAGTACCAAGGTTCAGCGGTTCCACCTTCCAGCGTCCGTTGGCGGCACCTTCGGCCGCCGTTGGTAACAGGACAACGCCTTTATTGCCAGCACCGCTGGGCACGGCCAGAAGGTCGTCGATTGCGTCGCCGTCAGCATCCAACGACAGCAGATTCATTCCCCGCGTGCCGATTGCAGCAGGTGGCAGAGTCTGCACGTCAACTGCGTCGGTCCAACTTTCATCGCCGGACGTATTCAGCAGACGCAGTTTCAAACTGGCGCTGCTGCCGGAACCTTTTTTCATGCAGGCTGCCAGTAGAGTCTTATCCTTCTGACGAAGAATCGTCATCGCGGCGAATTCGTGTCCATCGATTGGTCGAGCGACGACTTCCGGGAAGACGAGCCGACCATCTTTAAATCGACTCACGGCAATCGCAGATTCCTTGTCGCTCATTAAGATCACTTCGGCATGCTGATCACCGTCCAGATCGGCGATGCAAACGTCGATGGCCCCCAAAAGTCCGGGAAATGTTTCCGCCGTTCCAAGGCCGTCGATCCCGTTTTGTCGGTACACCAGCACTTGAGCATTTTCCGGATCCGTAACGACGACATCGCTAAGCATGTCGCCATCGATGTCGCCGATCGCAATCGCGCGTTTTTCGCGGCCGGTGGCTGCTCCAATGCCATACTGGACCAGGCGAGCCGGTAGGTCATCTTCCTGTCGTTTTGTGTGTTGCAGCTTCGAGACCTGAACGCGGCCCGTGCGGCTATCCACGGTCAGAATTTCCTTGCCCGGTTCCTTGTCGACGTCAAACAACGTGACGGAACGCGGCTGATTCAGATCGAAACGAACTTCCGGTCCCAGACGTCCGTCTTTGGTTTGCAGCCGAGCGCACAAGCCACGGTCTGAGCCTTCGTTCGCCTGATAGCTAAGATCCTGCAGGCCATCGCCATCGAGATCTGCGATCTGCACAAGAGCCAATTGGGCAGATGTATTGATCAGTGATTCGGGCGCTTTCATCGAGCCGTCGTCTTCCTGAAAAATCACGTGCGTCGCGTTCTTGCCCAAAACTGCGATGTCAGCTCGCTTGTCGTTATTCAGGTCCCCCGTAGCAATCATCCACGCGGCAGGAGCCAGGTCCGGCAAGCGTACAGACCAGCGTTCGGTCCATTCAGTCTTCCCTTTTTCCGGCTGGTATCGAATGACCAGTCGATCCGGGACACCTACGTACGCCAAATCAGTGCGGCCGTCTCCGTTGAAGTCACTGGCCACAAGGCCTGCCACCTGCTTGTCGACCGAAATCTGACGAACATCGAACCGCCAGTCAGACGCAAGATCGTTGACATATCGACTGGTCTTCCCCTGACCTGGCTCTGCTTCTTTCTGCTGCCGAAATAACCGCAGACAACTCGCTCGATTATCAACCGCAACAAGGTCATCAAGCCCGTCGCTGTCGAAATCTGCGTGTACAAGGCTGAAGGCGCGGCCGTCCAGCTTGTAGAGTTCGACGCCGCTAAAGCCGTAGAACTGAGCCAGTTCGTTTTCGGTCACAGCATCGTCAAAGGCGGCAGCACGATGGCTGCCGACGCAGGCGGCCACGACCACAACAACGCTCAGGAACTTCAACGACGGTGGGGTGGTTTGCACGAAACTGATACCTTTAGAATCTGGATAACAACCGGCAGGGAGCGGATATTCTTAGCCCCATCGCATGAGTGTGCAAGCCGGTTGACTCATTGTAGCTACTGGTCGTGATGCTTGTCTCGAAAGCAATACAGTCGGGCGGACGTTCGAATCAGCAAACGGTCGCCCACCATCGCAGGACTCGCCATCGCCATGTCGTCTTTCGCGAGAACATTCTTATGCAGAATCTTCAGCTCGTCAGCGGACTCCATCACATAGGTGACGCCGTCTTCGTTCAGACAAAAGACTCGTCCACCATAGGCCCATGGTGAAGTCGTGAATGCTCGCCCCTGAGGAATACGTGCCTTATCGAAGACAGATTTGCCGGTTGCCGGATCAAAGCATGCGATAAAGCCGAAGTCGTACAAAACCCACAATCGATCTTCGTAGACTAACGTGGAAGGGTTGTAGGGCCCCGCCATCTTCTGACACCACTGAATATATTCGTTGGACGTTTCGTCTTCTTTTAAGGAAATGTCGCCGGACGCGCCGGGTTTGATCGCATAGATCGGACGGCTTTTGCGATCACCCACATACCCGGAACTGATGTACAGCAGGCCGTTGTGTTCGAAGGGTGTGGCAATCGTGATGCTGGACATACCCTGAAAATGCCACAGCAACTGACCCGCCAGGTCGTACGATCGGACCTGGTCGGTTCCCGGTGTTACGATCTCAACGCGGTCCGCATTCTTCCAGATAAACGGAGTCGACCAGTTGCTCTTTTCATCACGCGGCGTCCGCCAGACCTCGTCGCCGGTCGCTGCATTCAGAGCCAACAGGTACGAATCTTCGTCGTTGTCATTCACCAGATACAACCGGTCTTCGTGCAGCACAGGAGACGCGGCGGTGCCCCAGCCGTTGCGAGTCTTGTGCGGCTGTAACGGCTTTTGCCAGAGCTCGTTACCGTCGAAGTCAAAACAGTAGATGCCGAGGTTCCCGAAGTAGACGTACAATCGTTGCCCGTCGGTCACGGGCGTTTCCGACGCATAGCTGCTCTTCAGATGAATGGAGGTTTCCGGTTTGGCTTCGTGAACCTGCTTTTCCCAAAGGATGTCGCCTGATTTCAGATCCAGACAGTAAACCATCCACTGATGAACGCTGTCCGGCGGAGCAGGGCGGTCGCCGCCGAAATACAGTCCCTTCTTTGGTTCTTCTGACTGGCCCTTGTTCACGACCGACGTCACAAACACCCGGTCGCCCCACACCACAGGCGAAGACCAGCCGCGGCCCGGCAGGTCGGTTTTCCATGCCACGTTTTCGGTGGCCGACCACTTCACGGGCAGGTCAGCATTATCAGAAACGCCGCGACTGTCGGCGCCTCGAAACTGAGGCCAGTTGTCTTCGTAGGCTCGCGCGTCGACGTGGAAGACCGTTCCGAGCACCAGCAGTGTTAGCATGCCAGAGGCAATATTTCTCATCGTCATTTCAATCCATTGGGGTTTCGCAGGAATACGTTCACGGTGCGGAAGAATTTGTACAGAAGGCAACTCAGTTCACAATTATGAATCGCTGACGGTGCCATTATTACCTGCTGACGAACTGTGCCTTACGCCAATACGTCTTCCACAACGTTCCCATAAACGTCTGTGAGCCGGAAATCACGACCAGCGTAGTTGAATGTCAGCTTCTTATGGTCCAGCCCCAGCAGATGCAACACTGTCGCGTGCCAGTCATGGATGTGGACGGGATTCTCAACCGCTGCGTAACCCAGCTCATCCGTCGCCCCATAAGCCAGACCACCTTTGACTCCGCCGCCCGCCATCCAGATCGTATAGCCCTTGTTGTTGTGATCGCGTCCGGTGCCACTTTGAGCATAAGGAGTGCGGCCGAATTCCCCCGCCCAGACGACCAGTGTGTCCTTCAACAGGCCGCGTGATTTCAAATCCGACAACAACGCGGCCACCGGCTGGTCCGTGGCCGCACAGGCTTCGGGCAGAACTTTCTGCAACAGAAAATGGTGGTCCCAGCTAACTGGAGCGGTCACTTCCACAAAACGCGTGCCCGCTTCCACCATCCGTCGCGCCAGCAGACACTGACGGCCAAAACGATCCGTCACGCGGCCCGAACCAATGCCGTACTCATCCATCGTCGCTTTCGTTTCTGACGACAGGTCCAGCAAGTCAGGCACTTCATCCTGCATGCGAAACGCCAGTTCGAATGATTCAATCGCGCCTTCGATTTCTGGGTGGTACTCGTCACGATTCAACTTGTGAGCGTTCAAGTCGCGGATCAGATCCAGTTGTCTGCGTTGTTGTTCGGCCGACAGCAGGTCGTTCTTCATGTTTTTCAACGGCCCGCCGGGTTCCTTATCCACGCCCAGCAGCTTGGCGTAGAATTCGGGAATCTGGTTCGTGCCGATTCTTGTAGCCTGATAAACGGCGGGCAAAAATGCGCTGCCGTAGTTTCGAGCTCCCCCGTTTTCGGATGGAGGATTGATCGTGATGAAGCCCGGCAGGTTTTCGTTTTCAGTGCCCAGTCCATACAGCGACCACGCTCCCAGCGATGGCCGAGTGAACTGAAAACTGCCGGTATGCATCTGAATGAATGCCTGCGAATGATTGGGCAGATCGGTGTGCATGCTATGAATAAAACACAAATCGTCCGCGTGCTTCGCCAGTTCCGGGCAGAGTTCCGAAAACCATAGGCCGGACTCGCCATGCTGAGCGAATTTGAACGGTGAAGGCATTAACGCCGCGTTTCCGGCCAGTGCACTCATGGCCGTTTTACGACCTGCGGCGTCGGCCAGCAGCGGTTTGTGGTCGAACAGGTCGACGTGCGATGGTCCGCCATTCATGCACAGAAAAATGACGTTCTTCGCGGTCGCCGGAAAGTGCGTGGCCTTCGGAGCCAGCGGCTTTTGCGACGTCGCCTCATCGCGCGCCCTCGCCTGTTGAGCCAGACTGGCGAAAGCGAGGTAGCCGAAGCCAGACGAAAGCGACTGAAGCACCTGGCGGCGTGTCGGGAGATTCTTCATGACATTAATCCAAATTCCGAAACTCGGCGGTACACAACATCGCCTGACAAAAGCTGAACGCCGCCAGGTCGCCGCCGGCTTGCAGAAACGTGAGCGACCGTTGCAACTCGTCCTCATCCGGCCTCCGTGCGAGACACAACAAAAACGCTCGCTGAACCAATTGCTTGTCGTCCCGAGCCTCCTTTTCCAGCTTAGCCGCCATCGCGCGAGCTCGCGCCTGCACAAAATCGCTGTTCATTAAATACAGCGCCTGCACCGGCACGTTTGTCTGTTCACGCTCACCCGTCACAAGACTCGGTTCCGCAAAGTCGAACAAACTCAACACGTCCGGCAGCCGATCGCGAATCACGGGCAGATACACAGATCGGTGCAGCGAACCGTCCAGGTCCTTTGGCAAGTTGCGATTCAGCCCGATCAACGACACCGGCTTATCGCCGATCTTTGTCGCCACCAAAGAACCAGCCACCGGCGTCCGCTGCAGTTCTCCCGACGCGACCAGCATCGCGTCGCGAATGGCTTCCGCTTCCAGACGTCGTTTCGGCATCCGCCACAGCCACTGATTCTCGGGATCTTTCTGAAACGACGCCGACTCAAACGTTGAAGACTGACGATAGGTCCGGGACAGCACCAGCGTACGAATCAGCTTCTTTAACGACCAGCCTTCGTTCGTGAAACGCACGGCAAGAGTATCAAGCAGCTCAGGATGACTGGGTTTGGCTCCGGACGTGCCGAAGTTGTCTACCGTGGCCACAAGCCCTCGACCAAAGAGGTGCTTCCAAACGCGATTCACAAAGACGCGACTGGTCAAGGGATGCTGTGTGTTTGTCAGCCATTCCGCCAATTCAAGGCGTCCACTTTGTTCACGAGGAATCGACGGCGCGTCGTTTACAAGGATCGCCTGCGGAAACGCACGAGGAACAATTTCGCCTTCACGACCAATTTCGCCTCGAGCCAGCAGCGGCACGTTCAGCACCTTGTCGTCGAGAACACCCATCGCCACGGGAACTGCCTTGCCGTTTTCGTCGAGCGTTTCCAGCTTGCCTTCCACCGGTCCCATGCGCCAAATGTTGCCCAGTACTTCCTGCAAAGTGAATGTCTTCGCCGGTTCTTTCCCGGCAAAGCGAGCAGCCTGAGCGGCGTCGATCTGGGCTCGCACCTCAGCAAGTTCTGCGAATTGAGCCTTAAGCTTCTGGAACTTTTCCGGTGTCAGCGATTTGTGAAAGACCTGCTGCCCGGGAACTCGTGGCAACACAAGTGGGTCTCCGCCGCGATTGTTCGCGGGCGATACAAATGTGCCGAAGTATGTTTTACTGCTGGCAAAGATTCCGGCCAACGCGTAGTAGTCTTCCATCGAAAACGGATCGAACTTGTGATGATGACAGCGAGCACACGCAACCGAACTCGCCATGACGGCTCGGGTGAGCGCATCAATCTGCTCATCCACAAGATCAGCCTTGAACTTCGCGTCATTGTTTTCGCCCAGGTTCTTGGTGCCGACAGCCAGAAATCCGGTCGCGGTAAGTAGGCGAGCACGTTCTTTGTCGCTGTCGCACGGCAACAGGTCGCCGGCGATTTGTTCGGTCAGAAAACGATCGTAAGGCACGTCGTTGTTGACGGCCTCAATCACATAGTCCCGATACCGCCACGCATAGGGAAACGTGACGTTGGATTCGCCGCCGCTGGATTCGCCAAACCGAGCCACGTCCAGCCAGTGCCTGCCCCAGCGTTCTCCAAAGTGAGGCGACTGCAATAACCGATCCACTTCGTCCGGCAGTGCCGAGTCCATGCCTTTTGCAGCAACCGTCGACATGAAGTTTTTCAGCGACTTCGGCGATGGCGGCAGCCCCACGAGATCGAAGTGCAAACGTCGCAGCAGAGTTGCGGCCTCCGCATCCGGCGAAGGCCTCAGATCATTGTCCTTTAAAGCCGCCAACACAAACCGATCAACATCTCCGCGCGGCCATTGCGAATCATCGACAATGGGGGGAGACGATTCGGTCGCTGCTTGATACGCCCAATGATCCCTGGCCGCTTCGAACCCGGCCCAATCAGAATCTTCGCCGCTGTCACCGTCGCCGTCGGCGCGAGGATCGGGGGCTCCCATTTCGATCCACTTTCGGAAGTCAGCAATGACCTTTGCTGACAACTTCGCCCCTTTCGGCGGCATCTGCAAATCGGGGTCGGCATGCCTGATGGCAGTCAACAGGATACTGGCGTCTGGTCGCTCTGGTATGACCGCGGGACCGCGGTCGCCACCTTTGCGTATCGTCGACCTTCGATCGACTCGCAAACCGCCTTCCACCTTCGCACCAGCGTGGCACTCGTAACACTGCTTCACCAATACCGGCCGAATCCTCGACTCAAAAAAAGCTTCGCCGGCAGCACTGTCATCGTCCTCAGCGGCAGCGTCGCTGGCTATGAAAAACAAAGCCCCGCAAAGAAACAGACAGCCGGTTGAAAATCGATTCGACATTGAACCACCGGTTACGAGTTACCGAAGCCAAGCGCACGCAGCAACGCCTACGGCAAACGAGCAGACTGCGACAATGAGCCTGCCATTGCTGAATCAACGGACTATAGGCCACCGCCATGTTACGGGTGCGTCAGTTCAGAATGTTCGCTGGAATACTTCTGCCACAACACATCCAGGCTCTTCGTAATTGTATCTCTGTCACCCACAACCAGCCAGTACCGATATCGAAACGTCGATTTCGGCGCCAGATTGATGCGATCAATGGGAGCGACATGCATACACGGTCCGGCAGTCGGATCGTTGCTAAGTCCACCCGCATGCGGGCCAAAGTTCCAGTGTCCTTTCGTTGTCGGGCTGAATACAGCAATGCCCTGACCGTCAGCGTTAAAGCAGGCCATCGCATTCTTCGGAGGCGCGGCTTTCCCCCATGGCGGGCCGGGGGGCTGTTTTTCAGGACGCCATTCGCCGTCACCCAGATAACTCACAACGCGGTTAAAATTCCTCGTGAAGTAGCAGGCAGGAAGCTCCTGCGGCCTGAGGGCAACCGGTCCCCAACGATCACCTTCGTCACGTTGAGAAACGAATTCACATTTCACAACAATCGTGTTCGGCAGCGACGGTTCGAAGGACGTCCATTGCCTCATGATTGCCTTTGCTTCTTCGTTTGGCATATCCCAAAGCTTGGGCGTCGTTTCCGAATACAAGACGCCATCATCGCGTCGAAACGTCGAAGCTCGCGCCCATGATCCAACGCCGCCACCCTGAATCGGGTTCCACGTCCAGGGACTCCACGCTTTGCTTTGGCCTTCGGCTGTGCGGTCGAGATGCCGACCAGCGTAATAGGACTGCTGAATCAGTCGGCCCGGGTCAGCAATGTTGACGATGTTGCCGGGATAGTCTTTCGATGACAGCCATGTGATCGCCGCTCCCTTGCTGCGGTCGATACCGACGGAGGTCACTCCGTTATCGATCTTCAACACGTCTTCAGCGGAACAGACCGCAGGGATGAACAGGCAGAAAACGGTGATCCAATTGAGTTTGCAAAATGGCACTGGCGAATATTCCTATAAGGGATGGTCTTAGTCGTTGGGGTTCACGACGTTTTTCCAGGCGGGATACACTGGCCGAGCCCTTGCATTCCGACCACCTTCCAGCGGCGGCGCTGGCGGCGCACTGTTCAAAACCTGGTCTAACTTTCGGCGAGCTGATTCGACCGCTTCATTCCCGTTAGCTTGCGCAAGGTTACGCGATTCATCCAAATCCTGCGGAACGTTAAACAGCCGACCGTCCCGATACAGCTTAAAAGTTTGGTCACGCACAAACTGCGCCCCGGCGAATTTCCCCCAGTACGGTTGATAGTGCCAGAACACCCAATCTCGCGGAGTGCCGGATTTGCCGTTTAGCTGAGGCAGGAAACTGCGCCCGTCAATCGGATCGTCTTTGCTGAGTTCCACACCGGCGGCAGCTGCCAGCGTCGGATAGAAGTCCGTGAAGTCGATCAGATCGTCCACCGCCTTTCCTTCGGGAGTGTGGCCTTTCCAATACGCCACCAATGGCACGTGAGTTCCCATGTCTTTTGTGCCGCCTTTGCCGCCTCGAATGTCACGCCCGTCCCATGCTGAAGTGATGCTGGTGTTGGTGCCATTGTCGGCCGTGAACAGGATGATCGTGTTTTCAAGCTGGCCGATGTCGTCCACCTGCTTGACAATTTCCCCCACGATCTTGTCCAGATAATTCACCATCGCCACGAAGTTGGCCTTCTGCTTGGCCTTGCCTTTGGGAGCCCGATTGGCGTCATGATCGCGCGGTGCGGCGCCGATTGTATCAGGCGTTGGTACGAACGGATTGTGAACCAGAACAGTCGGGTAGTAGACGAAAAACGGTTCGTCTTTGTTACGCTTGATGAAGTCGCAGACGAAGTCAGACATGATATCCGGGCCGTACTTGTTCAGGTTATCGTCCGGTGTCAGCAGCTTTCCATTTTGCTCAAGAGGTGGACTCCAGAAACGTTCACCGCTTCCTTTCGCACCGCGAGGTACGGTGAGTTGCCATAGGCAATATTCGTCGAACCCGGCCTTAAACGGCCGCGTGTTGTCTGAGAAACCCTCAGCCTGATGAGACAGCCCGTTCAGTTGCCATTTCCCGGCGACAGCCGTCTTGTAGCCCGCAGACTGCAGTTTGTGGCCGAACGTCTTACTCTGCGGGTCCAGATAACCGAAGTGCGTATAGTTTCGAAAGTTGTACTGCCCCGTCATAATCTTGACGCGAGACGGCGTACATAATGGCGTCGAATAGCAATGAGTGAACCGAATTCCCTTCGTGGCCAGTTCATCAATGTGAGGGGTCTGGTAGTCTTCAGCCCCATAGCAGCCGAAGCATTCCCAGCTCACGTCGTCCGCCATAATCAGGATAACGTTTGGCTTGCGTTCCGCGATTGCCCTGGTGCAGCACGCGAACGACAGTGCAAAAACCAGCAGCGAGATGGTATTCCTGTTCATTGACGCCAGGCTCCTTTTCAATCAGATTGGAATGCGGAGTTGATTCAGGTTCAGAGAATAGGACAATCAGCGAAGAATGTCTTGCGCCGACTGACTCCCATTCAACGCCTTGACGGCGAACACCAGCACACAATCTTCAACAGGAACAACAATGACTCGCACTTTTATCTCCATCGCCGCGGTCCTGCTGTTGGCTGGTTCACTTACGGCAGATGACGCGACCGACAAACAGGGCGAATGGGTGTCGCTGTTCAATGGCAAAGACCTGACGGGCTGGACGCCCAAAATTCGCTATTCAGAACTGGGCGAAAACTTTGGCAACACGTTTCGAGTCGAAGATGGCGTCATAAAGGTCCGCTACGATCAGTATAAAGATGGATTCGGCAACCGCTTCGGACACCTGTTTTACAAAGACGAATTCTCGCACTATCGGTTTCGCGTTGAATACCGATTCGTGGGCGAGCAGTGTCAGGGCGGGGCGGGGTGGGCGACCAGAAACAGCGGCGTCATGATTCATGGCCAAAAGCCGGAAACCATGGACAAGGATCAGGACTTCCCGGTGTCAATTGAAGTGCAGTTACTCGCCGGCAACGGCAAAGATCCTCGCACCACGTCCAACCTATGTACGCCGGGCACAAACGTCGTCATGGACGGTAAACTGCAGTTGCAACACTGCATCAGTTCAACATCCGAAACCTATCACCTCGACAAATGGGTGACGGCGGAAATCGAAGTGCGTGGCAACAAGGTGATCCGCCACATTCTGGACGGAAAAACAGTGCTGGAATACAACGAACCGCAACTCGACAAACGCGACAAGTCGGCTCAGAAGCTGATCAAAGACGGCAAGCTTGCACTCAGCGGCGGCACAATTTCGCTGCAGTCAGAAAGCCATCCGTGTGAGTTCCGCAAAGTGGAAATCATGGTGCTGGACGAGTAGTAGCCGCAGCAACGGGCGAGCCCAGGACTTAGAACCCCTAACGAAACCTGTGTGGCCGCGTTGTGACGACAGTGGTCGAGATGCAAGGAAAAGTGACGAGGCGACAGACGTCGTCGAGGAGCGCTGACGCCGCAGATCGGCTGCTGTCGTCGCAACCCTCCGGGCCGCTTGTGGTTCCGCCTCAGGCGGCGGCGTTCGTCGTCGACGACAATTGTCGCCTCCTCCTCACTTCTTGCCTGAAACGAAACCACAAACGTCGCGGCTCACACAGGTTTGGTTAGGAGTTCTTAGGTCCTCGGGCTTGCATGCGGAACTCGCGCCGCACGTTCAACGCGGCAGTTACCGACCTGGTTCGCCAACGTAGACCTGTGCATCGACCGTAGACGTAACGTCTGCCTTTTCATTCAGCACACCATTTTTCCACGTCAGACACGCGTGTCCGGCGGACATGTGATCGGCGATTTCGGTCATGCAAATTCCGGCGGCCAACAGGATCAGATGGTCACCGTCATTCAGCGGCGCAATTTTATTGCGTTCCAAGACCTCATCCAGCCGCGACACCAACGTTGGCACGGACGAAGAAATGGTGTTGCCGTAAAATTCCAGGTTGTTCAGGAATTCAATTTCCGGAAACTCCGTTCGAGCCGCCGCGACAAGCGCCTTTAGCAGCTTGCCACTGGGTTGATGAGGCGCCACGATCACTCGTTGGCCCGGTGCGCACTGGATTGAAAGCAAGGCCGAACGCAGGTTGTCCAGCATCAATTCGATCCCGTTCAGAAATACGGGCTCGGGGTTCATCCTCATCACAGTGCGGTCGCCCAGGACGCCTCGGAAGTCGAAGACTTCGGCGGTCTCTTTATGGAACAGAGGGTCCGGATTCGGTCTCCGTTCTGCAGGGATCCGGAAGTCGTCGCTGCGAACCACCGACATCGGCAGACCGTGCCCTACTTCCAGAACAGCCGCCGTCGCACCCGCCGACACGATTCCACAGAACAGCCGGTCTGAGCCATCGTGCCAGTATTCCGGTGTCTCAACGGACAACAAAGCCACTTTGCTGCCGCGATCGCAGTCTTCCAGAAGTAAGCTGCCTTCGGCGGCCAGCTTCAGAAAACCAGAGCAGCCAAAGTTAAATGCCGCGATGCTGCCGGTCGGCAGGTTGAATGCCGTGGTGATTTCAGCAGCCAGCACTTCGCACGCGTGAACATCGGTGTGCGAATGGCACAGCAGGATGTGCTGAAAGTCACCCAACCGCATGTCGGTGACACACTCAAGCCGACGGCAAAGCTGAACGGCGACGTCAATTGGCCGCATCGCCGATTTCAATAGGCGACGATTGCTGATACCTGTCGACTTTTTGATCGCGCGGATATCTGAGAAGCCGCGATTTCCGCCGAGCTGTGATAGCGCGAGCACTGCTTCGTTGTCCAGCTGATCAAACAGCTCGTCCTGATCGAAGACATCAACCACGGCGGACAACCCGATAAAATCGGAAGCGCTATCATTGTGAAAAGAAGTGTCCTTCACCTGGTCTCCTGGCACCCGTCATGGGCAGAAATCTGGATACGCCCGCCTTTTGCCGTGCAGCTTTCGCGCGCAGAGCGTAACAGGAAAAACTGTGAGTTAAACCGGAATCCACAACGGTCTGCCGGAAAACACACCTGAACGTGCCCTTACGTGCGTAAATCCTGCCAAAACGGGATAAGTTGGCAGTTTTCCTCGGCGGCCTGTTACAAAGCGCTCGCCTGATGTTTTGCCGCATGCAGAGTGTTTTGCAGCAGCATCGCAATAGTCATCGGCCCTACACCGCCCGGCACTGGAGTGATCGCCGACGCAACCTCACAGGCGGCAGAATAGTCGACGTCACCAACCAGTTTGTCATCTACGCGGTTAATCCCCACATCAATTACGACGGCGCCCGGTTTGATCATGTCACCTTTTACGAATTCCGGAATACCAACGGCGGCGACCAGAATATCGGCCTGACGAGCGATCGCTGAAATGTCAGACGTGCGACTATGACAAATGGTAACAGTTGCGTCGGCCCCTTTTTGAACCAGCAACGCGGCCATCGGTTTTCCCACGATATCGCTGCGGCCAATCACAACCGCATGCCTGCCCGACGTTTTGATGCCCTCGTGTTCCAGCATCTTCATCACGCCATGAGGTGTGCACGGCAAAAAGCGAGGCCGCCCCTGCGACATCAAGCCAACGTTCTCCGGATGAAACCCATCCACGTCCTTGGCGGGAATAATTGCATCCAGAATCTGCGTCGCATCCAAATGTTCTGGAAGCGGCAACTGCACCAGAATGCCATGCACAGATTCGTCCGCATTCAATTGTTGAACAAGTTCAGCCAGTTGCTGCTGAGTCGTCTCCGACGGCAGCCGATGCAGCGTGCTCTTCAGACCACACTTCTCACACGCTCGTTCTTTGTTGCGAACGTAGACCTGGCTGGCCGGGTCGTCACCGACCAGCACAGCGGCGAGGTGCGGAGTGACTCCGGTTGCCGCCACAAAGTCGGCTGTGTCTTTAGAAATTTGCTCGCGAACAGCAGCAGAGATTTTCCTGCCGTCGATAATGGAAGCTGGCATTGCGATACAACGATGTGTGGAACGTGGCGAAAGTGGAACTGCAATCGTACCAATTCCGGCAATCACTTTCTCTCCGCCGCCAGAACTACTCCCATCTTTGAAAGACGACCTCACCGCCACCCGGAAATTTGAGCTCCCAAATCAAGAACTGACGCTGCAGCGCACAACGTGCCACCGTGCTAACCTCAAGGTTAACCCGGTGGTCTCCGCAGTGAGCCGAGCAACGTCATCGATTGATGGGATCGTCGCGACAAAAACCCTGCTGACCGGACAAAGGCGTCACCGGGGAGAATGCCAACCGAAATCGGAAAGCGCCCGTCGCGTTGCTCAGCTTGCGGTTACGACTATTGGTCGGTTTCGCAGCTCTGAACAAGCTTCTCCATCGCTTCGTCAATCGTGCTGGCCTCTTCTTCCCAGGTGGATCCTTCCTGTCCGTGCAACGTTTTGTCAATTTCTCCAAAGGCGGCGAACAGGGTGTTGATGTGGCCTTCGATGGTCTTTTTGTCTTCGTCCGACAGATCGCTTTGGGCGATAAGTTTCGAAAGCTCATCTAGCTTGTCACCTACGTCGTGCAGAGGTCCATGGGCGGCATCGACGTCGCCTGACGTGAAGCCATCGCGAATCTGGTCGCGGAGTTTCACAATCAGGGCGACCTTATCTTCGATGCTGCCTGAATCTGCTTGGCTTGCACTTTCGGGCGCGTTTGAAGGCGTGTCATCGCCACAGCCGGCCAGGAGCAGCACGCAGAACAGTGGCAATGCGAAAAGGTGTCTGAACGTCATATTGGAATTCTCGTTTCTATGGCAGTTCTTAGAACCCCTAACAACACCTGTGTGAGCCGCGACGTTTGTGGTTTCGTTTCAGGCAAGAAGTGAGGAGGAGGCGACAAATGTCGTCGACGACGAACGACGCCGTCTGAGGCGGAACCACAAACGGCCCGGAGGGTTGCGACGACAGCAGCCGATCTGCGGCGTCAGCGCTCCTCGACGACGTCTGTCGCCTCGTCACTTTTCCTTGCATCTCGACCACTGTCGTCACAACGCGGCCACACAGGTTTTGTTAGGGGTTCTTAGTTGGACAGCGCAACCTTTGGCCATTGGCCTGTGTTTCGGGTAACCCAATGCGTAAGCGAGGGATTCGTCGCAACTCGATCCCTCGCTTACGCATCGGGTTACCATTCGCACCAGCATGGCGACGTTCAATTAGTGAAAGTGTTCCGGAGCACCCACAGCGACGATGCTGTCGGGGCGCCGCCGACGCGGAAGCGTGCGATGATCTTCATGTTTTGCAGAGCCATCACGTTGATGATCCCGTCCGCCGGTTCCGTGAAGATCGCATAGCGACCGTAAGCATCGAAGGTGATGGCGTGATGGCCGTAGTGCCCGTTGATTTTGCTCGCACCAACCGGCAGGCTGATTTTGACTCGTGCGTCGGAGTAGTCACGATCGCGATTGGGGTCGAGTTCAACAATGGTTAACTTTTCCTGGACATCGCTGTCTGAGTCGGTGCGATCCTGAAACAAAAACGCGTAGCGGTTCCCGAGCGACAGCACGGCCCGCGGCGTGGTCAGTTTTAGTCCGTCAGCGACATCAATGGGAACCTTGACAATCTTCGGTTCCGTCAGAGCCGCGTTGACCAAACACAGCCCCGATTGATCGGCCTTCCCCGTGGAAAACAAGACCCAGTTGCGACTGTTCTCAAATGCGCCGGTTCGCATCGGCTTGTCGGATTCTTCATCTTTGCCCAGTGACAAATGATGCACTTTCACGCTGTCCGCCGATTGACGCAGCGAAGTATCAGCGGCCACCCAGCACACACCGTCCGCCGGAGCAAGAAACACCTTGCCAGAGCTGGCGGTGGCCCCGTGAATCACGCCCGTCGGCAGATTGAACGAATAGGAAATCTTCGGCTGCGACTGCCGCAGGTCCACCACGTCGACTCTGCCAGCGTTCGGACCACCGCCATCAATCCACGAACTATACGCAACCGTGTTATTGACGGCAGCCAGCGTGATGTGGTTACCACCGCCGGGGTAGAACTTTGCCACATCCGCACGACCGGTTTGCATGAAAGCAGTCGGCAGGGCCTTGGTGAAACCGTTGTTCCTGTCGTTTGCCAGATAGAACTGTCGATCGTAGACATACAGGTGAGCTGGGTTTCCCTGATCAGTATCCAGTTGCTTTTGCTTGACGGAGGGCTTGCGTGTGTACTTCCAGTGCGTGTGATTGCCGTGCGGTTCTTCGAACACGCCCGTATCGATCGCAACCCAGCCGCTTTGGTGTTTTCCGTCGTCGTGATCTCGAACACCGACCATCAGGACACCGTCCGACGCCTTCATCTGAACAAGATCCTGTTGTTCCGCGTCGAGTTTTGGAAACCCGTCCACCCAGCCACGCTTGATCGACCACTTGTCTGCCGCCGTGATGTCTGCGTAGGAAAGTTGGTCGGTGTCACGATCCTGCCAAAAAATTCGCGTCATGATTTTGGTACGAATCGTCTGAGCCCGCATCGGTGACGCGCAGGTGATCACGATCAGCAGGGCGGTCAGCACGCCTTTTCTATAACGTCTTTTGTTGTTGGCCTTCATCGTCGGTCCTATATCAATTTCTATCTCGGTAATACTGCGGATGCGTCCGCAGTTGACCATCTGAAGTGGGAGTAGGTTAATCAATGTGGACAGCCGTGTCCGTGAGGTGAGCTGTTTTCCGAGGCTTTCAGAATGGATTCTCGGTACCGTCCATGACGGAGAATTTACGATTTCGGAATTCGACACATTGCCAACGCAGGCCGTCGGCTGCCGGATTCAGCCAGTAGAAGCGACGGTCGTTTGTGCCCGACGTGAATACGGTCGGCTGGCCTTCGAATTCCGGACTGCCTGCGAGATCCTGATTCAACGAAAAGAACTTCTTCAGACATTGCATGTCGGGAGCCTGCACGCCCGGTTGCTTCTGCCAGGCGATCCCGTCCCGTTCGAACTGGTCCGGAACGTTCACTGTGACTTCCGGCAGTTGGTCCGGTTCGCTGTTACACCCCGTGGCCGCGAGCAACGACAATGCGACAACCGAACGGTGAAGGGCAACTCTGGGGAGGAGCTTCATGGTGAATCCTCCGTTGCCAAAGCCGAGCTCTCGTCAGCGATGCAATACAATCGAGTGCCTGTGCGAACAACGACGATTCCGGGCACGGCCGCCACTCCGTAGACGATGGGGTCTCGTGACGATGCCTGAGAATTCTTCCGGCGTTCTGCAAAGCTTTTGGCCATCGCCGCCAGTTCCTTCTGGTCCAACGATCCGTCACCGTTGGTGTCGACTCGCCTTAGCATCGGACGAAAGTCGGCGGAGATTTCGTCAGCCTGAAGGATTCCGTCGCCGTTGGCATCGCCCTTCATCATGGCGGCAATCATCCCGCTTGCTCGACCACCACTCGCAGGGCGGGCGCTCTCACCTTCGCCACTCGGCTTCGAACCATCGCCACCTGGCGGACCTCCGTGACCAGAACCGCCTTCGGCACCGTGCGAGCCATGGCCATGGGAACGAGAGGCTTCGCGATACGTCTCCGGCTCTGGCGGATCTTTCTGGTCCCACAGTTGGTTGGTGGCAACCACGCCGAACTCGCGCCCGCGTTGCACCACTTTCACGGTGCCGTCCTTCGCAAAAAAGTAGATGCCGTCCTGTGTGACAATGGGAGTCGCCCAGCATTCGGCTCGCAAACGTTGCTGGTAAATCGTCTCGCCAGACATCGCGTCCACGCAGTACAGCACGCCGACCTTATTCAGAAAGTAGACCTGCTCACCATCCACGACCGGGCTGGCATAGTCACTGACAGCCTTGGTAGCTCGCCAGCAAAGTTCATACGGTTGGGCTGATTCCCCCGTGATGCGAATGCAAAGATTCGACTTCGCGGCATCGCTGGCCGAACCAAATTCCGGAATACGAGCACCGATAAACACATATTCGCCGACCGCACATGGTGACGGGACGGAATTCCCTTCAAGCCCCTCAACACTCCACAGCTGTTTTCCGTTTTCAAGATCGTAGCCGGAAACGTCGCCTCCCGAAGACACCACCACTTGCTGGTGCGAATCCGGGCCGGCCACAATCGGCGTTGTCCATGAACTGCCGGAAGGTCGATCGGTCTTCCAGCGAGTTTTCCCCGTCCGCTTATCAACGGCCAGCAGAAACGACGGTCCTTTGTGTTCCATGTTCAGCACGATCATGTCGGCGGTCTGAGCGGGCGAACTTCCCAGACCGTGATTGTTCTGAAATGGGCCGTAGTCCGCGTTCAGGTCACGATGCCACAACTGTTGACCGTCCGGGCTGACTGCAACCAGATCTCCACTTTCAAAGAAGACGTAAACAGCATCGCTGTCTACGACCGGTGTCGGTGCAGATCGAGCCATCATGTAGCTGGACGGTGCCTGACGAGCGGTCTCGAAGCGATGTTGCCACAGTCGCTGACCATCCTTCAGGTCAAACGCGGTCACAGCGCATTGCTCTTTCTGTTCGCCAATCACACTGGCGACGAAGACCTTGCCATCGGCAATCACTGGTGCCGATTGTCCATAGCCATCTGTTTCCGTCTGCCATGAGATGCCGTCGTCCGGCGACCACTGAAGCGGCAGCGATCCGGACAGACGCGACGTGCCGCCGTTGCGAAATCCCGTCCATGACGAAGCCACATTGTCCGCAGCCATGGCACTTGTTGCCGTGACCGCGAGAAGTAAAAAACTTTTGGATAGGTGTTGAAACTGATTCATGATTTGATTCCGCAAAAAAAGTGAAGAACGCGCCGCCACGTTGGCCCAGCAAAGATGAAAAACAGCATTGGCCTTCATCTGGAGATCGCCGGCAGCATTACCATTCACCGATGACCTCACCGTCGTTGCGCGAAAACGTATTTCGAAACGTACCAAGGTCGACGTTGTCGCTGATGAACCGAACGCTGCCGTCGCACAAAGCGGCCTGTGCTCCACCGACGTGCAGGCTACGCGGGCCGGAAACGACTTCACCGTGGTGAGTCATATCCGGCAGATCGGAGTTCGGCGTGAAGTAAGCATGGACGAGGGCGTGGTATCCGGTGCTGAGGATCCACGCTCCGGCACGACGGCCTTCATAGACGCTGGCCGACATCCCCGTCATATCGTCACCTGTTGGCACGCACGGTGAACCTCCGGAAACACGCTTCATCTGCCGCTGAGCATCCTGCAGTGTCGTCGTGTCTGCCTGGCGATTGCCAAACAGCGACTCCGCCATGAAAACGGTGTTGCTGGTGCCGTCGGTGATGTCGCGAAACTTCGTGCGCGATCCTCGCCAGAACAGACCGTCGTTCCTTGAAGAACAGTATTCGATGCCGCTTCCGGAACCGCCGTTCAGCAAATAGTTGCCGCCGGCCCACGTGTCGCCATTGGCGTCAACGTAAAATGGATCGCCCGCTTCACTCGGGCATCGCAGGACGTTCAACTCACGCGACGCGACAGGTTGAATCGCAGGATTCATCTGCGGAGCCCATGGCAGCCCTACTTGAGCTGGCTGGTTGAAGTCGATCAGGCTGTGCAGATTGGCCTGTTCGTGAAAGGGAAGCAGTTGAGCGTGTGCCGAATATCCATACAGCGAGGACGACGAATTCAGCGGAAACGAAGAGTGTGTGTCGTGATAGTTGTGGGCTGCCAGTGCCAACTGCTTGAGATTGTTTTTGCACTGAGTCCGCCGAGCGGCTGCGCGAGCTTGTTGAACGGCGGGCAGAAGTAACGCGATGAGTATGGCAATGATCGCAATCACCACCAATAATTCGATGAGAGTAAACCCATTCGGGCGAGTAATTTTGTTTTGCATGATTCAACTTTTTCAACATGTATCGAAGGACACCGCGCAGCGGTGTCCGATGCGCGGTCTGTTTAGACAAACGAAGGTGGTCAGGCGAAAACGGAACCTCGGCGCGACCCGCGCACCGCAAGACTGGTCGGACCCGAAGTGTGACGGGGCCGCGACCGAGGATTCCTGATCGCATCACGCAACCGCTGCCGATGTGATCAGCAGACAGCCGCAGAAATCAGAGTCCACGTCGTCGATCTTTCCTGTGCGCACGGCGGTCGCTAATTGCGAACTTGCGCGCGGCGAAGTCGACGGCTGGAGTCAGGAAACAGCAGCTATAGACGGCGGACCGCGGCTCTTGCTGCGATAGCGCTCAGCTGACTCGGGGACGCCTGATTCGGCTCGTGGAAGCGCGGAAGCCGTCGCGAATTGCGGCAATCCAAGAGCGGAGAAATCAGCGGTGGACGTCGCAAACGCGGCCTGGCACACCGGACACGAATGAGAATCATGAGGCTTCTCAGGCGACGGCGATTCACTGCCCGAACGCTCATCAGTTGCATGATGCGAGCAGTCGCAGTGGTGGCCGGAAAAACACGAAACAACAGCGCTGACCACTCCACTGTTGTGGTGACCATCGCTGTGTGCGTGTTCACACCCGATGTGCAGCGAATACGTCGCGGGCACCACAGCAAGCTGCAGCAGCGCGACGAAGCACACAAACGAGCGTCGAAAGTTGTAATGTGTTTTGGACATCAGAGTCATTAAGAGAAACTCCGAGTCCGACCAGGTACCGAAGTATACGATTGCATGTGAAGTAATGTGAGCACGGACTCAACGTAGTTCAGGAATTTCAGGAATGTTCTGGCCTCTGCATTTTTTTGATTGGCACATTGCCCAAACAGGGAATCAGAAATCGCCAACAAACTCGTCTGCAGATCGAGTCAGCAGGCAGCCCGCCTATCGACAGTATCATCATCCTTGTGGATCTCGTTCGGACTCAAGAAACGCCGATCTCATACGATTGTGACTTCTCGCAACCTTAGCCACCCATGCGCGAGCTTCGTCGTGCTCACCGTCTTCGACGCTGTGCTTCAACATTTCCAGATGTTCGCGCACAAGTCGAGCTTTCCAGCGTTGGTAGTCCGTCACTTGCCCATTCCGCAGGAACACGCCGACTTCCAGTTTTCTGGTCCATTCCTGATAGACGTCAATCCAGTACTCGGCGTGAGTCACGTTGCCCGTCAGTCCGGCACTTAACGCTTCACCTTTGGCAATGCCGATCTCTTCAAACACTTCGCCGGCGGGAGGGTAGTAGGCAAAGCATCCGACACCGCTGAAGATCACCAATCCCAGCAGGGCCAGGCCGCCCAGCACAGACGGCGGAACGATGATATCTTTCCGTCCTGAAACAGATGGTTCGGGAACCTGAGCAATCCAGGCTTCCAAACGACCACGGCGATCCGCGATTCGAACAACAACGCCCGCGACGATCAACAGCGCGAGCAATTCCAGGCTGTACCATTCGTAGGGAACGATGTCGCGTTTAAGTTTTTTTGCCGATTGCGTGGCAAGCTGAGCGAACGATGCTGAACCGGCGAACGGCTGACCGTAGATGTCGAAGGCATGCGTGTGATTTGCGGGATCAACGTCCTGTGGAAATAGCGGTTTATCCACAGCATAACCCAGGCCGACGACTACCAGCAGCAAAATCGACATCCACACCGCGCTGCGTTTGATTCCGTATTCCTGCAGCATCCACGCGATCAGCCCGGTGTTCATCCCGGCTCCCAGAGCCAACAGTACGAATGCGGCTCCGATGGAATTCGCGTGCTGAAACATCATGCCCATTTGTGACATTGCCAGCATCGGCGTCGCGTAAACCGGAATTCCCAGCGCTGCCATTTTCAGCGGAGCCAGCGGCTGATCATGGTTGAAGTGATGCTGCAGCGACGCGTGTGGAATGAAGGCTCCCAGCAGTCCGACTCCGGTTAACCCCACCAGCACTAACCCAAGAGAACGTCCGGTCGCTTCTTTGGCGGAAGAAACTCCCAGTGCCGCCATACGACGAATGCCATAGTGAACGGATTCGTCAGGAACGCCGGAGAGTTCACTGTTTGGAAAAAGCCGGTCCCACAACATTCCCACCAATGTCACAATCACCAGCGAACAGCCGGCAAAGGACAGGATCGCGATCGGTTCGCTTAACGTCAGTCCGTAAAGCAGCGACAAAGGATTGAACAGCGGAGCGGACATCGCAAACGCCAGGATCGTTCCGCCCCGAATCCCGGCGCGACGCAGTTCCACGATGACCGGAATCACTCCCAACGAACACACGGGCAGCAGCATGCCGATGATCCAGGCTTTAAATAACGACTGTAACTCCGAACCGCCAAAAAGCCGCCGAGTCTTTTCGTAGCCAATGAATCGTCGAAACACGGCCGCCACAAAGAACCCCGTCAAAATAAACGGAGCCGCCTGTGCGAGAGACTGAGCAAAGCGAACGGCAAAGCCGAAAATCATTGTGGACGTCATAGCTCGTTCTTTTCTGCAGCTTCTGTTGAACTCAGTTGAGGAGGAAGAAAGGAGATTGCGAGTCAGCGGATAGTTGTAAGCCCGGAGGGCGGTACACGGACTGCCGGTGGCGTCAGCCACCGGCTAAAGGAACGATGGCTTTTCGTCGAACCTGCCGCTGTTCGGCTAATGTTGCTCATGATCATGATCATGATCATGATCATGATCATGGCCGTGGTGGCCGTCATGGCCATGATCGTGGTCGTGATGAATGGCGGTTTCCGGTTTCCCCGCTTCCGGGATCAGCGTTTGCAAAGTCTTCAGTTCGGTGGCGATCGCCTGAGACAGGTCTGAGAGATCAAGGCTTCCATCGGCTGACTTGCGAGTCGCCAGTTGCTCAGCAATCGCATTCGCCGCACTCACGGCTTGATTCCACTTTGCTTCATCAAGGTCGCTGTCTGCAGCCAGTTCCGGCATCCAATTCACGACGTCCAGCAATTCCTGAAACTCGTCCGCTTCATCGTCGTGCCCATGTCCGGCATGAGCCGCAAGGTGGTCGCATCGGTGTTCGATCGCCTCAACGCCCTCCGCGAAATTGGCAGGCTTGTGGTGCGGAACAAAGTGTTCCAGATGGTGGTCATCCGTGTGAGCATCCGCTTGCCAATCGCTGCAGCCACTGTGCGAACCCAACAGGAACAAGCCTGCGAACAGCGTGAAGAATAATTTCATTTCGAGTTCTCCGAGTAAGCAGGAACAGCGACCGCATCCAGGACTTCCTGAATGACACGATTCGCTTCGTTGGTTTCAAGACCGAGCCTCACGCCGAGCACCGGAAAGACAACGTCAAGCACGTCGTCGGGTGTGACAAAGTTACGGCTGGCCAGAAAGGCGCGAGCCTGTGCCGCGCGTTGCAGAGTCAGCAGTCCGCGGGGACTGAGTCCCAGTGAGATGCTCGGATGACGTCGGGTTTCGTCTGCGATACGAACCAGATAGTCCTGCACAGGCTCCACAACAGCGATGGCAGCAACTTCATTTTGCATGCGATGAAGTTGCCCTGTTGACAATGCCGGAGATGCGTCCTCCACCCCTTCCGCAGGCACACCAACGGCTTCCTGCAGCATGCGAATTTCGTCGGAGGCCGCCGGATACCCAACGCTGAGCTTCATCGCAAAACGGTCGAGCTGCGCTTCCGGCAGAGGATAGGTGCCGTGCTGATCAACCGGGTTCTGTGTGGCGATCACAAAGAAATCAGAACTCAGTTCGTAACGCTCAGCATCCACAGTCACCTGACGTTCGGCCATCGCTTCCAACAGCGCGCTTTGCGTGCGCGGAGTCGCGCGATTGATTTCATCGGCCAACAAAACGTCAGCAAAGACCGGCCCGCGACGAAATTCGAATTCGTGCGACTTCTGATTGAAGATATTGAACCCCGTGATGTCGCTGGGCAGCAGGTCCGGCGTACATTGAGCCCGCGCGAAGTCGCCTCCGACCGCGGCAGCCAGAGCTTTCGCGAGTGTGGTCTTTCCGAGCCCGGGTTTATCTTCCAGCAGCAAATGACCGCGAGAAAGAAGGCAGACGAGTACCATCTCAACGACATCTTCCTTGCCGCGCAGAGCAGCGTTCAATCGCTGGCGAATGTCGGCGATGAGAGATGACGTGGATTGGTTCGCGTCAGAGATTGTTGACAGAGTTGTGATCATGTTGTTGATTGAAGAGTGTTTGATAGAAGTAGAAATCGCTGAGTAGTCACCGCCCGCGTTAATGCCGGGCAAATCGAATCCGCCTTGTGTTCGTGCGCAGTAACCTGTGGCCCACAAGAGTAGTCGCGGTGTGGGGCGTGCGGCAGATGTGTTGAAGGGACAACGACCAACGGAGTTGCCGCCAGCAACGTGATGAAGTGGATCTGCCGGAATAAGCTATTCACATGGCACCTCCCACGGTCACTGTGAGTTGCCGCCACAGGCAATGGTGAATCAGCACAATGACCGGCAGCAACCAGTGCCGCGGTGCGATCGCAGTGGTTGTGGCAAGTAGCCCGTTGGCAGTGGAATGCACGCTGGTCCCTTGAGCAACGCCCGCAGTCGTTTCCCTGCCTGCGCCGGTCGATGCGATCGTTCCAGTTCCAGTGGGCAACATGTCTGCGAGTGTCCAGAGCACGCTGGCTGCCGCGCAGAGAACGCCGATCCCAACCGCGGCCTGCCAGCCGAATGCGATCCCGATCAGCAGCCATGTCGCCAACTGAAACGGAAGCCCGCATAAACGACTGACCAGCCAGCCTGTCAGGCCGCCGACGATCATGCCGCTTAGCAACCGGCCAGCTATGTCCACAAATAGATGGAGCGCATTATTCCCCGGCCTCCACAAATTCGCTTCGCCGTTGGCCCAGGGCAGCAGATGTGGCCAGATCAGTGTGGCTGTGACAGCCAGTCCGATCGTGATCACCGCTGCTTTCACCGGCACAACATGTCCGTCGCGTCTCATCATCGTCCATGCAAATACGGCGCATAGGACGAAACAATGAAACAGATACAGCCCCAGCAAATCCCACTTGGTGTAGAACAGAATCCAGAGGACCCCCGCATAATGATTTGGCGACCTTCCGGGCAGATTCGTACCACCGGAAATCAGTTCCACAAAATAGAGGAGTAGAAACAGCAAGCCAACGGTCAGCTCGACCGAAGGATAGCGTGATGAAATTGGCGTTTGGCAGCTTCTGCACCGACCCTGTAACTTTAACCAGCCAATCAACGGCAGATTGTCTCGCCAGGCAATCTCCGTCCGACAGACCGGGCAGTGCGATGCGCTGGCCACCACAGAAATGCCTGCGGGTACGCGATAGATCACGACGTTCAGAAAGCTACCCACGCAGCTTCCCACAACCAGAAACCACAGACCTGTTACAGCTTCACTGAAGTTAAACAGAATATTCTGCGGCAGCGTCATTCGATCCATCGCACGCTGCGGATCGGTTGCATCCAGCGATTGCTGGTAAATGGCTTCCTGAACCAGCGGAACAGCCAGGGACCAGACCATCACGGCTCCAAGCGTACCCCAGAGCAAAATTCGCAGCCCATCCCGCATCAACAGTGCAGACATCCGGGCACGAGTCTGCGGCACCTGCAATGTGCGGCGCAGACCAATAGCGAAGTCGGCCAAATCCCGACAGAGCAGCAAGCCCAACATGGTCAGCAAGACAGTTTCGGAAAACGGTCCATGAGCAATCACGGCACGACTGGTTCCGCGCGACATAAAGGCGCCCCCAACCAGCAGCGTGCATGCGACCGTGATAAGCGGGAAGAACCAGCGACGCCTGACAGCATAGACAACTCGCCAGCACAACCAGGCACTAGCCACAATTCCAACGATCACCGAAGGCTGGCTGCCAATCACCATGAGGCGAACCCCACCGCAGAAGGCTGCTTGCACGCACAGTAAGATGCGAACGTATTGCGCAATCAGTGACGACTCAACATGCACTTCGGCAGCCGCTTCACGACGAGGAATGTCCTCCGCTTGTATTACGGAAGGAGTTTGCAGCAGCAACCTGCTCATGGCAAACTCCCTTCAGTTTGCTGGTGTGCTGAAGCTTTCGAGGCAGCATCATCCAGTTTCGTTCCGACCGCAGCTCGGACATCTTCCGCGACAAAATCAGCCGACGTGGGCCACGTGCGAACGCTGGCAACCTTGCCTTCTGAATACACGACATAGCTGGGACAGACCGTGGCTCCTACGTTCTGCGCGAGCGTGTGGTTCAGGTTGAAGTCGATCCGCACCACATCGGCCTGTTGCTGCAATTCCGCGGCCTTCTGCCGAATGGGAGAACGCATGTCATCGCAGCGGTAACAGCCAGAAAGCACGCTGAATTCCACCAGCACAGGTCGCTCGCTGGTGTCCACAAGTTCCCGCAATTCATCTTTACCGACTTCACGAATGACCGCTTCGGGCGGATCGCTCACGGATGACACCGACGGCAGGACGGGCATCGATAAGTCGTCTGTCGCGGCTTCGTCCGCGCAACCCGACAGCAGCAGCAACAGGCACGATAGCCCGGTCGCCGCAAGTACCGGGGCGGAAGCCGCAGCAACAAACGGGCGTGGGCTCGCAGCCTCGATTGCGTCTGGTATCAGATCGCTGGACAAGGTGGACCGCGACATCACGTGTCCTCACCAAAATCAACAGCAACTTCCTGATCATTCATCACTGTCCACGGTTCGAATGGGTCCTCGAACTGCTTCCAAACCAGTTCGCCAGCGGCCATTTCCTCACCCGTCAGCAGACACTCATCCAATGTTCGCTGGATCGTTGTGCGATCCAGATCCTGACCGATGATCACCAATTCCTGACGCCGGTCGCCGACTTGTTCGTCCCATACGGATCGAATCTCGGCAACCGTTTGCGGGTCTTCCAATGGCCAGTCATCCTGAGGCGTTTCGGCCCACCATTGTCCCGCCGGATCGGCACTGATCACCTGCCCGGCCTGAGACCAGTAACCCGCCAACATGTGCCGACTGGCCAGCCAGAAGTAGCCCTTCGATCGCAAGATGGTGGACGTGTCACCGCATTCAGTCCAGAAGCGATAGAATCGTTCCGGATGAAACGGTCGGCGAGCGCGGTACACGAAACTGCTGATGCCGTACTCTTCGGTTTCTTTGGCTTCTTCGCCCCGAGGCACCTGCAGCCACTGTTCCGATTCCTCGGCCCATTCCGCCTGAAACAATCCGGTGTTCAAAATGGACGACAACCGCACAGCACCACGAACGGCTTCCAGAATCACGGCTTCGGCATTTAGCTTTTTCAGCGTCGCGTGAAGCGTTTGACGGTCGTCGTCACTAACCAGATCTGTCTTGTTCAGGATGATCACATTGGCAAATTCAATTTGCTCGACCAACAGCAGCGAGATGTCACGATCATCTGTCTCGTCCAGACCGATTCGCCGATCTCGCAGCTCTTCGACAGACTGCAGATCGTTCAGGAAGTTCGCGGCATCGACGACTGTCACCATCGTGTCGAGGGTAGCGAAATCACTCAACGCGGAACCATCTTCGTCGACGAACGTAAACGTTTCGGCCACGGGAAGCGGTTCGGAAATACCGGTCGATTCGATCAGCAGATAGTCAAAGCGACCTTCACGAGCCAACCGACTGACTTCCACCAGCAGGTCTTCTCGCAGAGTACAGCAGATGCAGCCGTTGGACATTTCCACCAGTTTTTCATCGGCGCGACTGAGTTGTGCCTGGCCACCGCGTACCAAAGAAGCATCAATGTTGACTTCCGACATATCATTCACAATCACGGCGACTCGCAGGCCATCGCGATTGGTCAGGACGTGATTCAGCAACGTTGTCTTGCCTGCGCCGAGGAATCCGGACAGCACGGTGACGGGCAGTTTTTTATTCATGAGCCTGAAGGCTTGCTGTTGTTTGAAAAGTGGAGCCAGAATGAATGGGCGCCGCCCGCCACGAGCTTGTCTCATGAGTTGGCCGGGCCATACCGGCAGAGGCGGACGCGACCGTGGCGGAGTCGCCAGGCCGTGTAGCCTGCTTCTGGTGCAAAGGTGGTGGGACTACATAACCTGAGGTCGCAGACGAGACCGGCGACAGTTTGCGTGCCGTCGGTTGTGGCCCCAGAATAATCAGAGCACACAGTGACAGCAGGATGGCTGCACACAGCGCAGCCTCACCCAATCGATTGAGCAATTCGCGATTGATCATGACTGTTCCCTGGCGGAAGCATGGAAGTGCCGACAAAACCAATGCGCGACACCGTGCTTTCAAAACACGATTGCGCAGCGGTCGCCTGTAATGCGTGCGATCTCAGTCGCAACAGAAAAGCATCGACTGCGCGAGCATCTCTGTAGACGAAACTTGCGTCGTCAGAAAGCGGCAGTCGGGAGCGACTCAGACAGTCGGCGGCCCACGCGAGGGCAGCGTAAAGCGGGCAGCGATGTCTGCCACGGCAATCGCATCAGGAAGAGCATAGGGCATCGAGCCAGTCTGCTCCGGCAGCTGTACCGCCACAGCGTTCACTCGAGCCGCGAAGATCACCTGGCAGATCGGACATTGGTCGTGATCATGCTCAGGAGCAGGGGAATCTTCCGAATCACGACCGCTGTCTGCCGCAGACGAAGCGTCGTGAGCACAACAGGAGTGTCGGCTTGAGCAGGAACGTGCTTCGCTGCCGCCCATCGACTGCAACTGTTCCGAATCGGCGTGGTGGCAACAGTGCGAATGAGTCAACCCGTGCCAGATGGACGCAACCGATTCCCACAGTAAATGTGAGTCACTCGCCTCGGCCCGGACGTGCGAATGCCCGTCGCATCCGGAATGCAGCAGTTCAGACGCCGGTTGCAGCAGCAGTTGAGACGCTGCAAGCAACCAGACGATGCTGTTGAGAAAAGTTGTTCGAGGCGCGAACATTCGAACCGTCAAGCAGTTAGATTTCTGCAAGGTCCGACCAAAGACTAGCTATCAAAGGATACGGCAAACGGCCTGGCTTCAACAGCGCAATCTGAAAGTAATTAGCAGTTTTCCAATGTCGTCGGGGATGAAGGCGGTCAACGTCCTGTGCCGTTGTGGGAGTGCGGTAAATAGTGCCGCTGGCAGCCGACCGCACAGATTTTCATGTGAGCTGGCGTGTCATTCGATCCGGCTGCACGTTGAACACGATGCCTGGAGCAGTTTCCCTTTTGTTGTGGACGGTGCGGGCTCGTGGGAAACAGCCAACGGAGTTCGAAAAGCTTGATCCGCGGCCACAAGTCAGCGAAAGTCGCTGCAACATTAAGGTGCGGATGCGGTGGTATTTGCATCTTTCATAAATCGTGGCACCTGTCGGTTACCGCAACGCACGGACACAGGCTTCGATTGTTCGCTGGATTGTGGGATTGTCCTTGCCGCGGCTCACACAAGCCGTCAGGTCTCCGATCGCTTCGGAATGGTTACCGAGTTCAGCATGAATTTGGCCACGCGTTTCCAGAAATGACACGATATTTGGCATGTCCGCAGTCGCCTGTTCGCTTAGTGCCAGTGCTTCCACCAGAAATTGTTGCCTCTTATCGATCGGCGTACTCGCATGCAGCGATCGGCATTTTCGCAGAAGGAGCCATGCCAGATTATTGGCCAGTGTCGGATCGTCCGGCGCGGCCTTCAGCGCGACCCGATAGGCGTCTTCGGCGCGATCCCACTCTCCTCGGGCAACTCGAGCATTGCCGTCCAATGCAGCAAGAACCCATGATGTGGAAGGGTTCAGTAAAGCGGCCCTCATCGCGGTTGCCAACCGGTCAGGTCGGTCGTTTCCACTGACCGCGTTCTCATTCAGATGAAGAAGTCTGTACAGGCACTGCAATTGTGTTTGCTGTTCGTCCGTTGACAGAGTTGTCATCCAGGCCAGGTAAGTATTGCTAAGGGTCAGTGCGATATTCCGACGACGTCCAGCCAGCGTCTCTGCATACGCCACTTGAGATGCGGGATCCCTTTTTCCGTCCAGCGCTAGACCAGACGCGATTGGTGAATCTGCAGGGGGTGATTCTGCTGTCGGCATTCCTTCAGATAAAACGCAGACTGCGTCTGAAAATCGGCCGAGAAAGACATACGCCTGAGCCAAATGGATTCGCAGATCGACATTATGTGGTGATTCCGCGAGAAGCGTTTCGAAGGCTCGGCAAGCCGCTTCTGTTTCCCATCGCGCACCGGACTGATCCCCCTGTCGCGACTTCAACTGAGCGAGCAGCAAACGATCTTCGGGATAACGATCAAGCGCCTCGTGAACCAGGGCTTCGACATCACCTAACTTTCGATACTTGGCCAGAAGATGAAGCAGCTCAACGCATTCTTCTCGTGATTCAACAGAATTGCGGACAAGATGGCTGAGGTGAACAGCCTGAAAGTAATCTTTCTTTTCGGGCGGAAGGTCAGGCGGATGCTGTGCCAGAAAACGATGAGCCGGTAAGTGACCCGAGGAATGCGTTGGCGCAATCGATTCCAGCAACTGGTAGGCCTCAGCTTGTTCTCCCAACTCATACAACGACGAAGCCAGCTCTGTTGTGATGTCGTGATTGCTTTGAGCAAGCTGGCTGGCTTTCTGAAACAACAGTCGCACATCCTGTACGTTCCCATCCACCACAGCCTGGCGGGCAAGCATCAGATACTGTTCGAGCAGGGCGGGATCGCGACTTCTGAGATGCGAAACAGCCACTGCTGAGACAAACGCAAATATGAGTGCGATGGCCGGGCTGGCAATGGCAAGTCTTCCGAACCTGCGACTTCGCCACCATGTTCGAAAAAACAAAAGCAGGCTGAACAACAATCGTCCGAGCCATTTCATTTCGGGAATAAGGAGTAGCCGTTTGAGCTTCATCTGGACTTCCTCCCGTGGGCGACGAATACTTTCTGCACGTCCTGAGTCACCGTAATCCGAGCCGGTCGGAACGAAATGGTTGCGCGGTCGAGCACGATTTGTGAAGTCGATAGCATCGACGGCCAGAACCGCCAGACGTTTCCAACGCAGCCAACCGCGAAAAACAGGATCAGCACGGCAACGAATCGTCCGCGCGTCATTCGCAAGCCGGACGGCTGCTTTTTACGAAGGCGTATGCCGGGATCCATGGTTGTCAGCCTGTCCCAGATTCTTCCGAGATTCCCAGCAAGTCTTTGTCGTTTGGTTTCCGATGCGTTTGGAATCGTCGGAGTATTAATGGGTTCGAAGACAAACAGAAGCGCCTGTTCAGTCATCATCAACAGAAGCAGAGACATCAAATAGGTGGCGGCCCCCAGGATGTCATGCAGAATGCCGGAACTGAGGTCGAACTGCAGATAGGCATGAGCCCACGCGACGCAGAAGATTCGGAAGGTATTGCCCGCCACGGCCCAGAAGATGGCTGACAACAAAAGCGGAACGGCGACCACAAACCGCAGCTGACGCCACGACGCATACACGGCAGCGGAAGCGAGCAACAGATACACTGAGCCGATACCACTGCATGCTTCTTCGACAAAAAACTTTTTGCCGGAAACCTCCAGAATGTTTCCGGACATCAGGTGACGGATCGCCGCCATGTCCAGCAAGGCACTTGCCCCACGCGAGGACACTCGCTGCAGTCCGTGAACAAGCTCGCCATCCATGGAAAAGGGCAGTGGCAACAGCACAAACAACGGAGCAATCGTGCTGCTGCCAAACGGAATGTTGCGTGCAATTGTCCACAGAATCAGGAGTGTCGCCAAGTACGCGAGCCACGGAGAACCGAGCCACAGCGCGCCGCCAAAAACCACAGTGGCCAAACCAAACAGCGGTGCACTGAACTTCAGAATCTCAAACGAACACCCGCGATCTGCCGCGACCTTCCAGCAATCATGGCTTATCACAGCAACGGCGATCAGCATCATCGGAAAGAACTGATAGTGTTCTCGCCGCCATAGGTGACCAAAATACACCTGCAGCCATGGTCCAAAGCAAACTACGAACAGAATCAACGCGACGAAGGTGTAGAGCTTCGTGCGGCGATTAACTTTTGCTTCCAGTTGTAGAAGTGGCCTAAAAACAGAGACCTTCATCGAATTCACCATTTCACTGATACATCACGTTTCTGAGGGCGCTGCGTGACGGCATTCGCGTTACAGCGAATCTCGCTGACCTGTGGCCGCGGAACAAGTGTTTCGAACGATGAGGGTTGTTTCCCACGAGCCCGAACCGTCCACCACAAAACGTAAATTGCCCTCACGCCCGTCAGCAGATCGCCACGACCACAACTCTCAGGACAAACAAAGCTCTAAGAACCCCTAACAAAAGCTGTGTGGCCGCGTTGTGACGACAGTGGTCGAGATGCAAGGAAAAGTGACGAGGCGACAGATGTCGTCGAGGAGCGCTGACGCTGCAGATCGGCTGCTGTCGTCGCAACCCTCCGGGCCGCTTGTGGTTCCGCCTCAGGCGGCGTCGTTCGTCGTCAACGACATTTGTCGCCTCCTTCTCACTTCTTGCCTGAAACGGAACCACAAACGTCGCGGCTCACACAGGTTTGGTTAGGGGTTCTACGCTTGGCCTTGCCCTTCGCGTGAAACGCTTGAACGGTTTCTGCGTCGTCGAAACCACATACCGCCGGCCGCCAAACACGTGATGCCACCCAGGATCACGCTCGCCGGTTCGGGAACCGCAGCCGCATTAACAGAAAAGCTGGTACCTGTCGCCGTGTACGAAAAGTTGCCAAAGCCGACATCTGCAAAACTGGAACTGGGATCAACTTCAACACCAAACGTTCCAGGACTCACAGCATCAAAGGTAAGGCGAGTCAGAAGTCCCGGCAATCCGGCGCCGGGCAAAGTGACGGGAAGTGGTGTGAATGCATTCAGCGGATCTTCCGTCAAATCGACCACCGTGACTTCACTTCCGCCGGCCCCCACCGTGGTTGCAGGAAGGGCGTTGATCAAACTGGAACTGCGTCCGAAGAACACATAGTCGCTGTCGCTGAGAAACGACTCACTTTGCGGGTCCGTAAACACGGCTCCCGATCCACCTGTGATATTCACGCCCATCAAATAGGAGTCCAGTTCATCGGCCGACGTGCTGTAGATCATCACATCGACAAAGCCACTATCACCCACGTTGTAGGAGGGAGCCGACGGTGTCACTGAAAGGACAAGGTCAGCGCTGGCCGTTCTGCTGAATACGCAGGCCAGAAGCGTCACAGCAGCGGGCAAAAATCGTTTTCGGTTCATCATTATTCTCAATCTTGTCAAAAAGGAGTTAGTGAAAGTGATCCTGGGATTGAACATCACTCGTCCTCATCATCATCAAACAGTCCATCCCTGAGATCTCTGCCGAGTGCTCTGGAAACCAGAACGAAATCGATCGAGTTCACTCGTCCATCTCCGTTGACATCCGCTTCCGGATTCTGATTTCTCATCGACTGCATCACGCTCATGCGGTCCGCAGCATCCACTTTTCGGTCACCGTTGACGTCACCCAGCAGACGGTAGAACGATTGATAAGTTTCGTACTCACCGTCGCCATCCGCATCGATTCCGATTTCGTAGTAGCCGTCGCCCGCGTTGGAGTTTCGATTGCCACCCAATCCCTGCACGCCGAAGTTAAATGACAGCCTGCTGCCGTTGGCCGACAGGGAATAGCCAGCGTCGGAAAGCAGGGATCCGTTTTCGCCGTTAAGATCATATTTGGTAATCTGAACTCGGTCTGGATTGGTCAGAATGTCGTCCAGCCCGTCTTCGCTGCCGAACAGCACATCCAGTTCGTCAATGTACGAACGCTGTGTCATTCCGTTCTGAACTTCGATTCCTTCGGCCGTGTTGCCGACCTTAAAGAAGTAAGTCACGTCTTCACTGACATCGCCATCGGCCAGAGTTCCGCTGGCCTGCAACGTGATCTGGTACAGCCCCATTTCTGTGAAACCGAAGTTGGCGTGAGCGTGCCCGGCTTCCAGAAGCGTGATCAGGTCCGCTTCGGTGATGCCGTCCGACGTGGCCATGGCGACTTCCGGGCCTTCCAGTCCGGATGTCCACATCGAAAACTGTCCCGGCCCACTGACCGATTTCAGACGCAGTTCCAGAGTGCCGTCCAGGAACGTCCCGACCTCAATCTCTTCAGTGCCAAGTCCCAGGAACAGCAAGTCGGAGTTCTCAGTGGCTGGCAGAACGAAGACCGATTCACCGGCATCCGTTCCGATGAAATCGTAGGCCGTTCCCGCAGGTCGGTCCGTGATCGCGTCCATGCCAACGTAAAGCAATGCCTCGTCGGCGTGGTATTCGACCTCACCTTCATGGTCATGAACGTGAAGGTCCCATTCTGCTTCTTCTTCGTGATCGTGATCATCGTCGTCGTCATGATCGTCTTCATCCTCGTCGTGATCGTGTTCTCCGATCACCACGCCGATGTCAACGTGGCCTTCTGTCAGCACCACCTCGAATTCTGCGTCCTCAGCAGCGCTAATGACGACTGTCGCAGTGGACGCCAGCCCCGTTCCATCATCGATGGAATACGTGAAACTATCCGAATCGTCGAAGGCTGCCGATGGCGTGTAAACGAACGAACCATCCGCAGAAACAACCACGCTGCCGCTGGTTGGTCCGGCGTCCAGTGCAGCCAAAAGCGCGTCGCCATCCACATCAAAGTCGTTGAACAACACATTGCCGTAGACCGAACTGCCCGAAGCTACCACAAATGCATCCTCAACGGCCGTAGGCGAGTGATGCGTCAACAGCGTCACGGTCGCAGTGGTGAATCCGCCACGTTCATTGGTCAGGCGATAGGCGAAGCTATCAACACCAGTCAATGCAGCGACCGGCTCGTAGGTGAACGTTCCATCCGCGTTGAGCGTCAGCGTTCCGTGTGCGGGTTCTGTTTCGACTGACGCCGTGTATTCGCCCATCGCTTCGTGCCAGTCGTCGTTTGCCGACACATCCCCGGTCAACGTTTCGCCTTCAAGGACCGTGAACGAATCGTCCACAGCCCCAAGAGAGTCGACTGCAAAGACCATGGTCTGGATGCCGCTTTCGATGTAACTGTCTTTGCCAGGGTCGTAGACGCCGTTGTGATCATTGTCGAGATAGCCACTTGCGTAAATATCGACTTCGTAGATCCCTGGTTCGCTAAAGCCGACGTTGAAATGTCCGTGGCTACCGACACGCAGGAAGAGTGCATCAGCATCGCTAACCCCATCGCTGGTTGCCATGTAGACAGTGACTCCCGCACTCGGGTTCCAGGATGGAGGGTTGGACCAAAGGGAGAATTCACCTCCACTGGTGCTCCGCACATCGACCATTTCGAGTTTGATGTATGGGCTGGCGCTGCTCGAAGTCACATTCGGACGGTCCGGCACATAACTTGCCAATGCTCCGCTCGGCACGCCCTCACCACTGAACCCAAGGAATGGCAACGAAGGCACCTGGGTGCTGGGGATCACATACAGCGGCTCATTCGCATCGACGCCCAGGAAGTCGTAGCTATCGTCCTCCGCCCGATTCACGATCCCTGTTGAGTCGACGTAGGTATAGATTCCGCCGCTGGGCACTTCGCCATCGGGGATTACGCCCGAATCGCCGTGAAGCACGTACGAAAGTTCGCCGTCGTTCAAGACCGGTCGATAGTCACCATGACCATCGGTGAAATACTTGTCGATCGGTGCCTCAACGCCGCGACGAAGCGTATAGACCTCTCCACCGACGTAGCCTCTCGCCAGCGGAGCGCCTTCCAGATCGGCGATGCTGGCGTTTTCATTTACGCTCAAGGCCAGGACTCCGCTGCCTGTCCCGGCCGAAACAGTCACCTCGTACGTGCCGCCCGAACCCGTTACGGATTCGATAACGGCACCTGCAAGGTCGCCGTCGAACATCTTGACCTGGAAGTCCGAGACATCAACGCCTTCGACTGCCTCAGAGAACTCAACGGTAAAACGCACGGAAGCTGCGTCCGTCGGTGCGGAATCGCCTCGCGAGATATGCTGCACCAGCGGCCCTACCGCATTAACGACCACCCCGTCGAGCACTGTGTCAGGGAATTCCAACAGGGCGCTGGTGCCCAGCGGGTCAGTAAGCGTTCCTTCATTGAGATCAATGGCATTGTCTGCGAGTTGGACACCATCGAGATCGAGGTCCGTCTCGCCGACCTGATAGACGAACTGATGCGTGGCGGTTCCCGACCCGCTGGCGTATTCCGCGTAGACGGTTTCTCCTCCCAGATCCAACGCGATGCGAGGGGTACCCGTCACGGTAATTGGAAGTCCAAAATAGACTTGCAGTTCAATGGGATCGCCACCGGTATATGTGCGCGACTCGGGAGCAATGAACCGCATCGGATCTTCACCGTCTTGATTGATGAAGGCAGCCACGCTTGTTGGCCCCGACCTTTGAGGGACCACGATGTCCGGGTCGCCATCACCGTCGAGGTCTGGCGTCGCCATCGAATACATGATCGAATCGTATCGCTGCACCACGATCGCCGGCCCAAAGTCACCTCCACCCTGACCAAGCGCCCAACCCACGTTGAAATCGAAGAACGTGAATGCGACATCGTCATAGTTCGTGTGGGCGAACCCGATTTCGATAACCCCGTCGCCGTTGAAATCAGTCGCACTCAGACTGCTCACCACTTGCCCATAAATCGGCACATTCACTCGAGCACCGAAGGTTCCGCCCGCTTGCTGTGGATAGTAACCCACTTTATTCGGAGCACCTGCATCGGTGACCAGGAGATCGGCATAGCCGTCTCCATTGAGGTCAACAACCTGGTGCAGCGTCGTCCCGGTTTCGTCGGGCGTCACACTCGCCGGTGCCCCAAAATTCGCGGAACCATCATTTATGAAAATCAGGATGCTTTCTGCGCCGCTGTCCGATGCGACGATGTCCAGGTCACCATCGTTGTCAATGTCGTGCAACTTCGTGGAAGCAATCGACGAAAGTGAGGAGAGGACGACTTCCGCGCCCAGCTCTCCCGCTGAGTTACTGGTCTGCAGCACAAGGCTGGTTGAGTCCTTCTAAAAAACGATGTCTCCGAAATCGTCGCCATTCAGGTCTGCCACAGTGGTGTCTGCAACCTGCGGCAGTCCCCCACGTAGTATTTCGCGAGTGAATTGCCCTGATCCGTCGTTCCGATAAAGGGCCAGTTGGCCGTCCATCGTCAAACCGTTCAATGTGTCGGCATCGTATTCCCCGGCGACGATGTCCAGATCGCCGTCGCCATCAAAGTCAATTTCAGCCAGATCTCCCGAGTACATGTCAGATCCGTGGTTCAACGCGACATCGGAGACAAAACTTCCGTTCCCGACGCCTTCCAGAAAGATGAGTGAACCAGCGAATCCGGCCGCTGCAATCACATCAGCAATGCCATCCCCGGTGAAGTCTACGGACTTCAGCTGTTGCGACTGACCTTGACCGGACGCAATCGGCATGGAGAACGGCACAAGCCCACTGATCACTGCCACATCGAATGTTTCGGTGGCCTGCAGTCCACCGCCATCAGTAACCGTAACCGTGATCGTGGTCGATCCGCTCTGGTCCGCGGCCGGAGTGATCGTCAAGGTACGATTCGTACCCGTTCCACCGAGTACCAGATTTGCATCGGGAACGACTGCCATGTTCGCAGACGTCGCAACAACAACCAGGTCACCTGCTGCAGTCTCGGCATCGCCAATGGTGAAACTGACGGACGAGTTGCTGTTCTCACCCACAACCACATCGCCGATTGCAGAAATCGTAGGATTCCCGTTGGCGGCATTGACGGTCAGGACGAACGTGTCCGTCGCCTTCAGTCCGCCTGCTTCAGTCACCGTAAGCGTAATTGTTGTTGTTCCGGTTTGATTAGCTGCGGGAGCAACGGTGACCGTTCGGTTTGCTCCGCTGCCCCCGAGCGTAATGTTGGCATTGGGAATAAGTGTCGGATTGGACGAGGTTGCCGTAACCGCCAACGCAGCCGCTGCTGTTTCTGCGTCTCCAACGACAAATGCCAGGGCCGCCGTAGAGTCGCCTTCTTCGACCACCTGGTCCACCACGTCTGAGATGGTGGGCGGCGTGTTAACCGGCTGATCATTACCAGCAATGGTGACAGTTGTTGAGGTGATCGTTCCGAGCAATCCGTTGGTGTCGCCTTCAATGTCGGTCAGGTAGTCATCGATATTCTCCGGACCAGCATTGCTTAGCTCGATAGTAAACGATTCATCACCTTCCTCGTCCGCGTCATCGATAATCGGAACGGTGATCGTTTTCCGAATTTCGCCGTCAAGGAATTCCAGTGTCCCGCTGGCTGCCGTGTAGTCGCCAGGTTCTGTTGCTGTCCCATCGCTGGTGGCATAGTCCACGGTAATTCGGCCATCACTGCCGCCGGTGCGGACCACATCGATCGACGCGGTTCCGGCATCTTCGTTCACTGAGTAACTGGACTGCTCAAACTGCAGCTCCCCGACACTGATCACCGAAAAGTAAAGGGTGATATCGTCGCTTTCGCTGTAGCCCGCTGCGTTTGCCGTTGAGTTGTTGCCATCATCGCCGAAGTAGGCCGACAGCTTCACATCCACTTCGTAACGCCCCGGTTCTGTGAAGTCGAAGTTGAAGTGATTGTGTCCGCCCGCTGGAATCCACATGGCGTCGTCGCCCGAAATCCCATCCGTGACATCCAGCCCGTCCGAATTGGCGTTGTCCTGTCCGTCATCATAGGACGCCATCAGCACGGTGATCAGACCAAATGTTCCCGCTTGCCACAATGAGAACTTGCCGTCTCCCGTTGTCCCGTCGGGGTTGGTGTGGCGAACATCGGTTAACGTTGTCTTCGCCCAGCGCGTACTGCCGTTGACTCGCCCCTTCGATTCATCGACCGGGTTGTAAGAATCGACAGAACAGCCAAGACCGTAGGCGGCGAAGCCAGCGAAAATCAGCTCTGTGTCCTGGCTTTGAGGGAGATAGAATAAGCTCTCCCCGGATTCGACGCCCATGAAGTCAAAGTCGCTACTGCCCGGCCGAGTAATTTCGGCTGGCGCGCCGACATACATCACGGCTTCATCGTTGGCATATTGGATGGCGGGAAACTGGTCCGAGTTGCGAGGGCCAATTGCCCATTCCGAGCCATCATGCTGCAGATTGAGATCCACGTGCTCGGTCGTCAAATAGTTTTGCAGTGTCGCGGTCAGCAGCGTTTTGGCTTCCAGAGCCTCAATGGCCGTCTGATTCCGAACCTGCAATTTTCGTTTCCGGCCGCGTGATCGGCGAGCTGTGTGTGAGTCGGAAAATCCGTCACGCAAAAATCTCTTGAACGTGTTCAACATGTTGGGGAAATCCAATCTGGTTTTGTCAGTGAGGGAGGGAGATTTAAGACAGACAAAGCGCCGACCAGATCGCTTGACCGTGACTTGAGGGTTTCGGGGTTAGGGTTTCAGGTTTCAGAGAGTTCGTGTTTGTGAAGCATTTTCGTAGTGAAGACATCCAGTCGCCGCGACTGGACTCAGGAAGTTGATTCAGGGAAGTTCGTTAAAACAAATTGGGACATCCGTCGGGCCGGGCAAAGTTCTGTTCCTGATCGACCCACTGTTTGATCGTGGCGGCAGGAATCAGCTGCACATGACCATCGCAGAACAGATAGTTCGCATAGCCCATTGTTCGTCGCTCGGGAGGTGTGCCGATCGGAGCTCCGCTGAAACGGTCCGGCTGGATATCCGCCAGAATCCGCCAGAATCCGCTGCCACGTGGCACTCTGCGGTGGTCTGAACCAGCTCCGGGAATGCGTGTGGTCCTCCGTGATTGCCGTTCCCTTCGCATTAGACGCCGTAAAGACAATGATGGTCCGGGACGTCGCCTGCAGATGATCCAGCTTCAGCGCCGCTTCGTCTCCGGGCACACACAGGTATTCGTTCATTACATAGCTCGTTCCTTTGTTTTGCATGCGTTCCTGCCCTCTGGGGTCTTCCGGACAGATGCGAATCGCATCCACGTCTTCCATGTACGGACCGAGCGTGTAAATCCAGGTGTTTTCGAAGTCATAAGTGCCGTGAGTCGAAATCGGAAACTTGCCATTGTGGACTTCGCAGAACTGATGAATGGCCAGCCCAATTTGCCTCAGGTTGTTAGCGCACTGCGTACGCCGAGCGGCTTCGCGCGCTTTTTGAACAGCAGGCAATATGAGTGATACCAACACACCGGTGATGGCAATCACGATCAGCAATTCGATGATCGTAAAACCGCATCTCAACGACGGCTTTGAGCCGCCTGAACGTTTCATAAAGAGGAGTCCTCTATCGTTCTGTGACCAACTGGCAGATTCAGGTTTTTGAACTAAGAGCACACGGACGCCTTTCCGAACATCGACTGGCCGCGCCAAAAGTCCAGATCACGGCTCCGCTTCTGCCCGCCAACCAACACTCGAAGTCGCCACGAACGAAGTCGTCGCGCAATCACCACAGAGCCCCTTACAGGGCCGCTACACGAGCGCAGGAACAGGACTGGTCGGACCATCATCCACACACCCGCGCAGCAGCTTTCCCTGACAGAACTCGGTGATGTAACCAAGCCAAGCATGCAGTGCCCCGATTTGCCGGAGCTTCATTTGGTGCAGCGACCAACGTCGCCAACCGGCCGCATCAGATGGCGGCGGTTCGCAAAGCGAAAGCAGGGACGAGCCACCGCATTCGTGATCCGAAGTGGCGTGACTTGCCGGAACTTTCCGTTTCGCACACTGCAAAAAGGGGATGTCGCACTCTAAGCGAGAGGCGGACCACGGGATTGAGCATCGCGGACGTAGCCAGCAACGGCGGATTCCTGAAGCGGAACCCACACCTCAGGCCGACAGCCACCGCCAGCAAGGCTGACTGGCAATGTAAGCCGATCGCTTGCAACAGCCAGAATCTGGCAGATCGAACAGGAATCAGGATCGTGCTCCGGAGTCGGGGCATCGCCCGCAGGCGCTTGATGATCGCCCGTCGCCGCAGATGCCGTGACGGGAGTCAGCGAATGGCTATGCCCATGACAGCAACCGGAAGTACAAGCCGAAACCGAGCCAGCATCAACAGCACAGGACGCGCACTGAACCCGATGCACCATTTCCCCAAACAGCGAAATGCTGAGGTATATGATGAGAGCGGACCAGGTAAGAAGTCTTTGCGCGGGGCGCATAGTGGCGTCTACAAGCAGTATTAGCGAGACGACCAGTCCTGAGCTATGGAGAGTAGCCGTACTACGATACCCGGAGTCAATCTGTTGGTTGGAATTCGTCGAGAATTCCTAAGTTGGGGTGTGGTCGCTAAACACCGCTTGGTTTTCGAGAGTGCGGTTCAACTATGCGAAGCTTGCTATGCCCGGGAAATTAAGAGCCAAAGGAAAGCGCCGACGAATCGAAGCCCCCGTTCTCTCCTGACCGGCGTCGTGCAACTCGCGAACAAACGCCCCCAAAGTTGTCGCTAACTGGTATGACTCAAATCTTGAGTCTGTTGCTGGTGCAGCGTTCGCAACCTTCGGTAACTCAGAAATGCCGCCAGGCAATCCAGTGCCTTGTGGTCAGACAAGTTCAACGTGCCGTCGCCAAACATTGCGTGATCCGCGATGTCAGCGACTCGCGCAAGTTCTCGACGAACGGGTAAAAACTTTTTTCGCCGAGTCCAGCGTTTCAGTGTGGTGCCGGAATCCCTCGAAAGCCGCGCCAGCTTCAGCCGGCGTTCAATAAGCGTTGCCAACTGAAGCGCTCGCTTATCAGGCGCATGTGATCCAGCCATCCTCCATCGCACCGTCAGAACGCCGTCGACTACGAAACGTCGATTCACGATTAGCAGCGTCAACACAACAAGGGTAAGCAGCAAGGGCAGGGCGTTATCGGCGGCCAATAAACCAACAGCGGCGAGGGCATTCCAGATTCGGTCGAGAAAGCCGGGTGGCGGTTGAGCGATTTCGTAACCCGGCGATGCTTCGATGGTGATCCAGGTGTTCATGCCGATTCCGACTTCGCACCAAAAGTGAGCGTTGTGAGCGAACACGGCGGTGTGTTGTTTTCGGGTATCGTAATTTTTGGGATCCGCATAAAAGCCGCTCACCATTCGAGCAGGGTAGTCCAGCGATCTCAGTAAACACGCGGCCGACGCAGCAAACAGATACTCCGGGCCTCGCCGTGTGTTCAGCAGAAAATCAGCAACGGGCGATTCACTGCTGGAAGACGCTTTGACTTCGCGATCCAATACGCAGTGTTCGCGCAGACGCGATTCAATCGCCGCGATTTGCTGCCAACCCCGAGGCAGGCCCACCGTCCATTGTTCAGCCAGCTTACGCACAGCGGCGCGGTTATTGGTGATTGGCAGAGCGCGCGTGATATTTGAGGTGGGCGAGGCAAGCCCCACGATCGAACAGTTCGCCAGGAGGCTCCGGCTCACGTATTCCGAGATTACATTGATGGGCGTCATTTCCGGGATCGACTTGCGTTGCAATCCGGCAATCCCGTGGCGCGAAACAGTGTACATATCTTCGCGATCGACCTGCGCAATGCTGACTCCCACAAGTTGCGGCGGAGATGGAATCGCGTTGCCGTCGAGGTTGGCAATTTTCACGCTGTGGGTGACTGAGCCTTCATCAATTTCAAAAGCGCGGCAACTGGACGGAATTTCCAGCCAATGGCGCCCCTCCACCTGTCGCATCTTCTTGCGGGCAGACAGCTCGGACAATTCCGGACGTTCACCGTCCAGCGGGTACCACGTGACGCCATCGAAGTGTTCGTAAACTTCCATCCGAAACCGCGCGGGAACTCGACCGGCCACATAGAACGCGGCGGGCGAATCGAGATCGCGAATCTTTCGCCGATCGGCCGTGCGTTCATCGCGAATCAGCGAAAACTCGCGGCCCGCCTGCTTGGCTTCGGCCATCTTCTGATGCACGTGCTTCATTAGATCCGCCGGCAATGCCACGGCTCGCTGTTGATCTTTGATCCTCTTCGGAGGCTCGTCGAACTGATCGTTGAAAACGTCGTACAGACTGGGTTTATCGCTGTCCAGAAACGGAGCGTCATCCAGCGGCGCGAAGCTCTTGATGTTCTCGTTGCCGGCAACCAGTGCGTCGCCATCATTCACGCCACCGCGAGAAAACGGATCGAAGGAACCGCTTCCGCCGGAACTCGGCATAAAGCCCTTCAGCGCCGTTGTCAGTGTGTTATTGCCAAACCCCAGCGACGGCAGCAACAGCATCAGCAATATCCCGGCGCAGCCGGTCATCCACAGCACGGGTCGCCGTCGAGGTTTGTGATCGACAAGGCGACAGTCAACGGTTTCCCACCATGACAGCACCAGCCATGTTACACACGTGAGGCTGAAGAACAGCGTCAACGGAATCAGACCGTTCGCATTGGAAATCGTGCAACTGAAGATCGTGAGAAATACGGCGATCATCATCGCCAGACGCTGGAAGCGAACTCGAAAACCACAGACGGTCAAAGCCAGCATCAGGTTGCTTTGGCTGTGCATCACCAGAATTTCGAACGCGTGGCCGTGCCCGAGAATCAGCCGCTGGATCGGTTCGCACAGCAGGCTAAGCATCACCACCATCGCCAGCAGAGGCATGATCACGGACGAATCGTGCAGCAGCCGCAGGCGAGTTCGAAAGAAGGCCGTGCCCACGATCACCAGCAGAATCTGCATTGCAATTTCGAACGCACACCAAAACGTGTGCTGGTGGTCGTCATGCTCAGTCAACGTAAAGATGATGGCGGCCGTTAAGGCCGCCACGATACAGGCCGACTGCAGTCTCAGCGTGGACAATCGCGGATTCGAACCGTCATCGTCAGATGGCTTCACCGACTTCCGGTTCAGCGTCGATTGATCGTTTGAAGATGTGGAAAGCAGGCGTGATTTGAGTGCCAGCATCAGACTCGTTCCTTCCACAAACGCTTCAGTTCACTCAATTCCGCCGCAGTCGAAAGTGTCAGCCATGCCGTTGGAACGGCGGGCTCAGCACCATCGTCGGAAGTGATCACAATATGTGGCCCTTTCATCGCATGTATTCCGGGGGGCGTAGTGATCGTGACACAAAACCCGCCGGCTTCCCGAACCGATGCCGATAAACCATCGGGCCCGTCTGGAGTGCCTGTAGCACTGGAAGCCTCTGGTATGTTGGCCGTGGCCAGTGCATCCATGATGCGATCGAGTGCCCCCGACTGCTGGCCGCCGACTATCAGTTGGTCTCCGATTTTCAGTTCAACGCGACAGTGTTGTTGATGCAACGAGTAACAGACCGATGCCGCCACGCGGACGCACTGTTCGAGAGATTGATATCGCCTGTCCAGCGGATGACTGGCAGAAGAAAGATCCAGCACAACGCGAGCCACCGTCGTCACCGGAGCCTGTCGTTCTGTCACAATCAGGCTTTGCTGCCGAGCTGTCTGAGCCCAGTGGACTCGCCTGAGACTGTCGCCCTGGCGAAACAAACGCGTTCCCAACATGTCGCCGAACTCTCCTGCTCGACGATCTGAAAAATGATCGTCGACCGATTCACATTCCACCGAATCCGGCAGTCCGTCCAGTTGCACGGTTTCGGGCCAGACAATCAAACGCCCAACAACGGCCGCCGACTTTTGAGCTCGATACAGGCCAAACGGGAATGAAGTTTCGACCATGACGGAATCATTCACCGGGTATTGTCCACGAACGGTGGCAACAAAGGGCCATGTATATTCCACCGTTGCACGGCCACGAATTCGGCCAAACGCAAGACCGTCATCACTGTCGGTAGCGGCCGTTGCTTTGCTAACACGTGTGAAGCCGTCGATGCACGAAAGCCCCAGGACGGGCAGCCACGAACGGTTACGAATTCGCAAACGCACGAGTGCGGGTTCACCAAAACGAACGCGTTTCACATCGAACATGACATCGCACGAGATCCCACGAATCGCCAGCCACGGCAACCCCACGCCGACCAATGTCACGGCTACCAGCATTGCCGTGAGCGCAAAGATCATCGGATTCAACAAAGCACCGCACAGCGCAGAGCCGCCGGTTGCCAGCACAAGAATCCAGAACGGATTTTTGAGCCAGTAGACCCAGCGATTCGCCGACGGACAAAAATCCCTCGACAGCGCAGCAGCCATCCGATGAACGGTTGATTGGAAACAAAATGCGGACACGAGCGCCCTTCTCAAAGATCAACACGGGATCGCGCGAACGGCAGCGGGACAAGTTAGCGCAATTTACGTTTTGTTGTGGACGGCTTTGGCTCGTGGGAACCGGCCCTCGCAGGACCAAAACCGATTTCCGCAGCCACAAGCCAGCGTGAAACGCTGTCGCCGAAGCCGACCGATACGACACCGCAGCACGGAGTGAAAACGGATCAATCAGAGAAGAACCCGCACTCACAACAGATGCACTCTGCGCAATGCAGTCTGGCACCAAGCGATCCACCAGAACGGCAAGAGGCTGATTTGACGAATCAGACGCCCGCGGGTGGTCCACGAGGTCGAGCCTTGAAAGTGGCTCCTGGAATCGCCGTTGCGCTCGTGAACTCCACCAGACCAACGACAAGCGGACACTCGTCCGGCAGACCCAAAACCGCCGGGCCGGACGTCACGTAAGCAAGGATACTGCACACAGAACATTGATGTTCATCATGCTCCTTGCGCGGTGAATCCTGTCCGTCGCTGCCGGACTTTGCATCGCGGCAATCGTCGTGATGCGTGCAACCAAACGGGCAGGGCGCATTAAGTTCGGCCTTGTGACTTGTCGCAGCACAAGCCAGACCGGCACAGCAACCGTCGCATTCCTGCCCGAGATGCACCAGCTTCCCGGACAACATCACCAACAGGGCCGTGATCGCTAACCAGCGACCGGCCTGTTGATTGACTGAAAAACGCATGAAGAACTTCCGACGGCGAAGCGAACATTAGAACTGCGGCACCGCTGTTCAGGCAATAGGCATTGCGCAATTTCACGAAAGATTTACCTTCGCCCACGACGATTTCACAAGTTACTACGCGAATGAACCATCAAACGTTGACAGCCTCCGAGTGAAAATCGTTTTTTCAGTATCCCGGGATGATCGAAATTTTGTTGGCATATCCTTCCTCCGCCGAGCTAGACTCTCCCAGGGGCAGTTACTCTCTTCACTGAAGGATGTCGCCGCTCTCTATATCCACCTCGTATCATTTTATGCCAGGGAAGAGTTCCCGATGCAAGCTTACCCGCAACGCCCCTCCTCCAGTGTCACGCGAAGTGGATTTACGCTTATCGAATTGCTGGTCGTCATTGCAATTATCGGGATCCTCATCAGCCTGCTGATGCCAGCCGTACAGCAGGCAAGGTCAGCGGCGCGGCGGATGCAGTGCTCCAATAATTTGAAGCAGCTAGCTCTGGCCGCTCATTCGTTTCACGATACGTATCAGGCGTTTCCGCCGGCTCGGTTGATTCTGGACACTCCAAGAACACAGAACGACACGGCAACACGCATTGCCATGGATGAACCATCGTGGCTGGTTCGGCTTCTGCCTTTTTTGGAGCAATCAGCGCTGCACAATAGCTGGGATGAGTACGCCGTTTACGGAACTCATCCGGCGTCCGTGCGTAATCAAACGCTTTCTGTTTTCCTCTGCCCGGAACGCCACAGTCCTGATGCGGCAGTTGCACCAGACAAGACCATCCGAATCACAACAGCGTGTGGTTGCCCTGCCGGAGTACAGTTCTCTCCCGGCGGTGCTATTGTGGACTACGTGGCCAACCACGGCGATCTCTCACCAGGCGCTTTGGGACTGTCGACAGATTTTTACTGGGGTGGCAACGGCACCGGTGTGATTATTTCCAGTCGTCCCGTCGGCGATGAAACAGCAATCCGGCGCGACTGGCTCGACAAGGTCGCGATGTCTGACGTGAGCGACGGAACGAGCAACACGATCCTGATCGGAGAACCGCACGTCCCTTTCGACGAAGATCTGACAACACCATTCAACGGTCCTGCTTACTACGGTCGGCATCTCACTAACTTTTCGCGCATCGGTGGACCAGGCGTTCCCATCGCCCACGATCGGAATGACCAACGAGCAGGCGTGTACTCCTTCGGAAGTTCCCACAGCGGCATTGTGCATTTCGCTTTGACTGACGGAAGCCTACGGGCTGTCTCAACTTCGCTCAGCACTCGCGTCCTCGGCCACCTGACGAACCGCAGTGACGGCGAGGTTGTGGGCGAGTATTAAGGGCAAGCGAATGCGGCAAACTCTATATCTGATTTTAACCGCCCTGGCCGTTGGCTGCGGATCTGACCGAGTACCAACTTACCCTGTCAGCGGGCGCGTCGTCTTCGCAAATGGCAACCCCGTTCGCCACGGCACCGTGGAACTGATGTCGGTTGAACACAACACGGCAGCAACAGGAAAAATTGATCACGACGGCGGCTTCGTATTAGGCACCTACACACCCAACGACGGAGCGACCCCCGGTGCACACGATGCAATCGTCGTGCAAATGGTTATCGACGACGGCTCGTTTGAACACACAGTCGATCACGGAGACAAGGTGCCTACCAAACACGCTGCCTACGAAACATCAGGCCTCACAGTTGCAGTGGAGCACGATCAAGAAAACGTCATCACAATCACGATTGACGCTCAAATGCCCCACGGGCGCTGACTCGACAAAAGTTGCGACGGCTCACCTGGCATGCTCCCCTTGAACAGGTCCATCATTATGAGAGTCTACTGACGAATTTATTCTCAGGAGACTCAGGATGTCGGAGAAACGTAAACGTCACACTCCGGAACAGATTGTTCGGAAGCTTCGTGATGCGGATGCGATGCTGACGAGCGGCAAGTCGCTCGGTGAGGTTGTTCAATCGCTGGCTGTCAGTGAAGCGACGTATCATCGCTGGCGTCAGCAGTACGGCGGGATGAAGGCCGAGGAAGCAAAGCGTCTGAAGGAACTGGAAGTTGAGAACGCTCGGCTTAAGAAGCTGCTTGCGGAAGCGGAACTCGACAAGGCAATGCTGAAGGAGATCGCGGAGGGAAACTTCTGACGGTCTCCCGGAAACGCGAGGCCGTCAAACATGTGCAGGAGAAGTTCGACGTTTCGGAACGTCACGCGTGCCGAACGGTTGGTCAGCATCGTTCGGTTCATCGTCGTGAACCCGTTGTTCGCGATGATGAGGCGGCGTTGGTGAAGCGAATGCTGGAGCTGGTTCGTGAGCATCCGCGATTTGGTTATCGGCGTATCTGTCGTCTTCTTCGTCGCGAAGAATTCGTGGTGAACAGGAAGCGAATGTATCGCCTTTGGCGTCGTGAAGGCCTGAAGGTCTGTCGACGAACGAAGAAGCGGCGTGGCACTGGCGGCAGTAAAAACGCTTGTCATGTTCACCGATCGCGGGGAAAAAACGACGTATGGGCGTGGGATTTTGTGTTTGACTACACAACGAATGGAACTCAGTTGAAGTGGCTGACCGTTGTTGACGAATTCACTCGGGAGTGCGTTGCGTTGAAAGTTTCTCGCAGTATCAAAGCCGACGACGTGATCGACACGTTGTGTGAATTGATCGCTGCTCGCGGTGTTCCGAACCACATTCGCAGCGACAACGGCCCAGAGTTTATCGCGAAGGCGATTGGCAAGTGGCTGAAACAAACAGGCGTCTCGGCGCTGTACGTCGAGCCGGGATCGCCGTGGCAGAACGGGTATTCCGAGAGTTTCAATTCGAAGCTTCGCGATGAATTTCTGAACGTGGAAGAGTTTGAAAGTGTTCGCGATGCCGTACAGATGACGAAGGAATTTCAACGTCAGTACAACGAAGTTCGTCCGCACAGCGCGTTGGACTACCAGACACCGAATGAGTTCGCGGCGATGCAGCCTTCGGTTCGAGCTCGACAGACGGGAGCCGCCCCGACCACCTTCGCCATCACCTCGACCTGAGCTCCGCGTTGAAGGCCGAGGCGACAGCGAAGGCGGACGGGGCTCAGCACAACTTGTTTGGAAGATTATTCAATACCAATGTCAGCCCACAACTCTCATAACAACCGGACCTAATCTCGGGGGCAGCCCACACCTTGACAGGCCAATCATTTACGATCCGGGAACGAAAACGTTCGAGGTCCAATCGAACAACGAGAACTGTTCCAATTTCAGACAGTCTTGGAGTCATTATCGAGGATTGGCTATCAGTGAAGCGAGCATGCCGATTCACCTTTCCCGAAGATCACCGAAGCGTGCGGATGCAAAAACCGGACGGAGAGAAAACAGAGATAAAGCCATTCGAAGCGTCCAATTTCCTCAACAGCGTTTTATCGGGTTCCGAATGGGAACCCGTCCGGGGCTGGCACGTCTTCCGCCACAGCTTTATCAGCAATTGTGCGTCTCAGGGAGTTGACCAGCGATTCATTGATGAATGGGTTGGCACCCAGGGCCAGCGCGCACTTTGGGCAATTTAGGCTGGCGCGACAAGTGAGTATTGGTTAGTCTTTTCGTGTCGTAACATCGGACTTCACGAGGAGAGGACAAGAGATGTCGACAGTTGAACTGGCGGTCACCCAGGAGCTGACAGGAAACATTGTTCATTACTTTGATCAATTGAAAGACCCGCGTTCCAACATCAATCGTCTGCATCTGCTTGGTGATGTGATTGTGATCGCCATTTGCGGAGTGCTGGCCAACGCCGACGGCCCCAGTGCGATTGCGGAATGGGCGCGACTGAATGCCGATGGCCTGCAGAAACACCTGGCACTTCCGCATGGCATTCCGAAAAAAGATACGTACCGGCGCGTCCTTTCTCTCCTGAAGCCGAACGACTTTCAAGCGTGCTTCGTGCAATGGATTGAATCGCTGGAAGGACTTTCCGACGAACAGAAAGAAGGCTACAGAAAACAGATTGCGATTGATGGCAAAGCACTCCGTCGATCACATGACAAAAAGAATGGGCTGGGTGCGTTGTTCATCGTGAGTGCGTGGGCTTCTGATCAGGGGATTTCTCTGGGACAGGTGGCGACGGAAGAGAAGTCGAACGAGATCACCGCGATCCCGAAATTACTGAACGAAATCAATATCGATGAGGCGATCATTACGATTGACGCAGCGGGTTGTCAAAAAAACATTGCGCAGCAGATCGTGTCTGGCAATGCAGACTATGTGTTAGCCCTGAAAGGCAACCAACCGAAACTCTATGAGGTCGTGCAGAAGTTTTTTCTCGATCACCTGGAGGATGACTTCGCTCGCTGTCCCGTCAGTCGCTATGAAGAAACAGAGAAGGGACACGGTCGGCAGGAACAGAGAATCTACTATCAGGCGACCGTGCCTGTCGATTTTGACGTGGGCCACAAATGGGCCGGACTCAAGACCATCGGAACGGCGATCCGAATGTACGAGCAGGACGGCATTCATCATTCTGACGTTCGCTACTACATCAGCAGTCTGCGTCGCAAAGGCGAGCTGTTCGCAACAACGGTTCGTGGTCACTGGGCCATAGAAAACACGCTGCACTGGAGTCTCGACATGACCTACCGCGAGGATGAGAGTCGAGTCCGAAACCGAATCTTCGCGAACAATTTGTCATGGCTCAGACGACTCACACTCAGCCTCATCAAGAAACATCCTGGCAAACAAAGCAACGTCATGAAAAGAAGAATGGCCGGATGGAACATTGACTATTTGATGCAAATCCTTACCGGCAAAACAACTTAGTATGCGCTGGCCCTGGTTGGGCACCAGACCGACGAGCAGCGTCGGCGTTATCGGCATCTCTTTCCGGACTCACAGATTCAAGCCATCAATGGTGTCTTCAAGTGATCCTGTTTGGCAAAGCCTAGCTTACAGACAATTGCTGCCAAGCAAGCTTGAGCGGAATCGCAAGAACGCAGAAATTGTGGCTTCTCATCAATTAGCCAATCTGGCCCCGTATTACCGCGCCGTACTCAAAGAAGATTCTCCTATTCTGATTCTTCACCAAAACTCTAACTTCAAACAAGAGTCTAAAGACATCAAGACGCAGTCAATCAATAATAATATTCCACGGCGGCGTTGTCTTCTGCACGCGTCTGGGCAGCCCCCGAGATTAGGTCCGGTTGTTATGAGAGTTGTGGGCTGACATTGGTATTGAATAATCTTCCAAACAAGTTGTGCTGAGCCCCGTCCGCCTTCGCTGTCGCCTCGGCCTTCAACGCGGAGCTCAGGTCGAGGTGATGGCGAAGGTGGTCGGGGCGGCTCCCGTCTGTCGAGCTCGAACCGAAGGCTGCATCGCCGCGAACTCATTCGGTGTCTGGTAGTCCAACGCGCTGTGCGGACGAACTTCGTTGTACTGACGTTGAAATTCCTTCGTCATCTGTACGGCATCGCGAACACTTTCAAACTCTTCCACGTTCAGAAATTCATCGCGAAGCTTCGAATTGAAACTCTCGGAATACCCGTTCTGCCACGGCGATCCCGGCTCGACGTACAGCGCCGAGACGCCTGTTTGTTTCAGCCACTTGCCAATCGCCTTCGCGATAAACTCTGGGCCGTTGTCGCTGCGAATGTGGTTCGGAACACCGCGAGCAGCGATCAATTCACACAACGTGTCGATCACGTCGTCGGCTTTGATACTGCGAGAAACTTTCAACGCAACGCACTCCCGAGTGAATTCGTCAACAACGGTCAGCCACTTCAACTGAGTTCCATTCGTTGTGTAGTCAAACACAAAATCCCACGCCCATACGTCGTTTTTTCCCCGCGATCGGTGAACATGACAAGCGTTTTTACTGCCGCCAGTGCCACGCCGCTTCTTCGTTCGTCGACAGACCTTCAGGCCTTCACGACGCCAAAGGCGATACATTCGCTTCCTGTTCACCACGAATTCTTCGCGACGAAGAAGACGACAGATACGCCGATAACCAAATCGCGGATGCTCACGAACCAGCTCCAGCATTCGCTTCACCAACGCCGCCTCATCATCGCGAACAACGGGTTCACGACGATGAACCGAACGATGCTGACCAACCGTTCGGCACGCGTGACGTTCCGAAACGTCGAACTTCTCCTGCACATGTTTGACGGCCTCGCGTTTCCGGGAGACCGTCAGAAGTTTCCCTCCGCGATCTCCTTCAGCATTGCCTTGTCGAGTTCCGCTTCCGCAAGCAGCTTCTTAAGCCGAGCGTTCTCAACTTCCAGTTCCTTCAGACGCTTTGCTTCCTCGGCCTTCATCCCGCCGTACTGCTGACGCCAGCGATGATACGTCGCTTCACTGACAGCCAGCGATTGAACAACCTCACCGAGCGACTTGCCGCTCGTCAGCATCGCATCCGCATCACGAAGCTTCCGAACAATCTGTTCCGGAGTGTGACGTTTACGTTTCTCCGACATCCTGAGTCTCCTGAGAATAAATTCGTCAGTAGACTCTCATAATGATGGACCTGTTCAAGGGGAGCATGCCAGGTCTACGTCCGATGTATGGGACCGGCACAACTCACTTCGGCGAGCGCCGGTGAAAGCCGCCAAAACGGTCATCGGATAAAGGCATGCATGCCGGGAATTTTCTTTGATGAACTGAAGCAGCGCTCGAAGCCTCTGGGTATCGAGATAGAGGCAATCCCAGACAGGTGCCGCTTCTTTCTTGGTTAGGTGATTGTCACGAACCTGCCGAGTAATCTGCTCCCACGTTTGAAAGGGTGGTTTGTCATCTTGTTTTGGGAACAGCAGGCCCTTTCGCGGAAATTCAAAGTCGACAAACCCCTCGGAAGCTGCCCAATTCCACAGTGAGCCGAACGTCGCGATTTCCTTCCGGATTGTGGCTGCACTGATGTATCCGCGTCGACCGGGCTCTTTTGACCGGGCAGTGACGTATTCCTGAAGGGCAGACTTGGTGACCAGGTTCAGAAGCGTTCGACCGCCGATCTGCCTTTCAATGTGGCGCATGTGCACGCCAAAAGTATTGATGGTCGTCTGTTCCAGCGTGTCTCGTGGGATTGATCGCAGGTACTTCTTGAGCAGCTCTCCAACTCGCAATACCGGGGTGAGCGTAATTTGCTCCTGCAGCTTGCCGTCCGACAGCAGAAATGTCGGAACGTCAGCCGACGTCGGAAGCGTCATCCGCCCTTCAGAGATGAGGCGGATATTCTCTTCGACGTGGCTGGCGGCTGCTTCCGCCTTCCGTCGTAACTTCGTCCGGAGCGACCGACGATACTGCCGACCTCCCAGACGAAACTTGACGTGATAGTTGCCGCTGGGATCGGTCTGTAACGATGCCATTTCGAATCTCCCTTTGCTTACCTAGAAGCATAAAAGTGATCCGGAACGCTTGTTAGCAACGCCTGTCAACGAGGCTCCAACGCAGATCCCACTTCGCGTGTGAAAAACCAATCTCAATGCACTGCCATCACAACAGGTGTGACGGATTTGTGACGGATTTCATTTTTCACAAAAAAAGACCTGAAGCAATGATTGCTCCAAGTCTTTGTGGTTGTTTGATTTACGTTCGAAATATCTCATTCGAACGGATCAACCCGACCAGGACTTGAACCTGGAATAACAGAATCAAAATCTGTTGTGTTACCTATTACACTATCGGGTTACGCTGTGCGGCGGATTTTAGGGACCAACGATCGACGCGGCAACCCTTGCTTGTGCGAGGTGTGGAACAAACTTCCTGGCTTCGCAGAAGGCTGCCGGTGGGATCGATGGGAGCTGCGTTGCATCAGTCGTTGCGGAGTTTGATACCCATTTCTCCGAGCTTTAAGCGGATCTCGTTCAGCGATGTCACGCCGAAGTTGCGACTGGCCAGCAGTTCGTCTGGTGTGCGTGACGTGAGCTGTCCAATTGTTTGGATCGCGAGACGATTCATGCACTTGCGAGAACGAACCGACAGGCTGAGATCGCTGATTGGACGATTCAGAATCGCCTGCTCTTCCGGTGTCAGGCTCTGATCCACAAACGTGTCCCGAGCATGCACTTTGTGCAGATTCAGGCCGATACGAAGACTGTGAGCGGCCAACAGTTCGCGAATTTCCAGAAGGCTGGTTTCGCCGAAGTTTTTGCCGGCCAGCAATTCCTGTTCACTGATCTCAGTCAAATCGCCCAGCGTCTGGATGTCCATCGCCGTCAGGCAGTTGCGGCTGCGCACGGACAGTTCGAAGTCGGTCACAGGACGTCCCAGAAGCTGCTTCATGCGAGCTTCCTGTCGAGCCTGATCCTCATCGTAGTACATGTCCTGAGTGGCTTCGATGTCCTTCAGGTACAGAATCGCTTGTTCGTGATTGGGATCGTAGTCCAGAATCCGTTTGAAGCAGAATGCGGCCGCTTGGTAGCTTTCGCGGTCTTCGTACAACAACCCGAGGTTCAGCAGGGCACCGATAAAGTATGGTGGCTTGGACAAACTTCGTTCGTAATAACGAATTGCTTCTTCGTCGTTGCCGCGAAGTGAGTTCTCGGCGGCCAGCCAAAACAGAGCGCGAGAATGGTGCGGGTCCATGTCGACCGCACGCTCAAAATATTCCACGGCCGTCAGAGCGTCGCCGCGATCAGCCCAGATGCAGCCCATCTGAAAGGAATACTCGGCTCGACTGGCTGCGGATGCTGCGACACTGCGAAGCATCTGCTCTGCTTCATCAACACTGCCGGACGCTCGAATTGCCCCTGCCTGACGCAAAGTCGCGTCGATCTGGTCATATCCGTTTTTGCCAGCCTGCTCAAACTTCTGAGCGGCATCGGCATGTCGATCCAGCGACGTCAGTACCTGTGCGTGAAAATAGCTGGCAACGCCGTCTTTTGTCACTTGCTCAAGAAACCCGTCGGCTTCGACGTGTTTCGACAGCAGGTAGGCTGTAATGCCTGCTCGGGCCAATGCAGATTCCGGCGCATCGCCGCCAGCAATCTTCTGCTTAAGTTCGACAAACCCTTGACGCACTTCACTCGCCTGGTGACCGACCAGCGCCGCTCGCAGCGATTCCACCTGATCCAATGTCAGCGGGCTGTTTAGATTAAGAAGTTCTGGAATGTTCATGACGTTAGCTACTGTCACGGATGAATGATCCTTCCGGGAGAATTGACACAACAGACCACCACAAACGACAGCACGCAACTGGGGCGCGGTCGATGCGGAAGGACAGATTTGCCTCTGCCCGATTTTCTGAAACCCAGCAGTTTATCGAGGCTGCACGCTTGACACAAATGAACTACTGCGTTTCCAGAGAAATGGGAATCGATCGCAGCGAAACTCAGCGCCCGAGAATGCCTCAGAACAACGAAACCCCATTACAGCCATACGTTTACGACAAATCGCAGCCCCGTCCATGAGGCCCCGAATACAGCCCGATACGCAAGAAGCACCGGGCGACTCGAAGGGAGAGAGTCGCTCGATGCTTCAGACGGAGAAGACGAAGCGAACTTCGTCAAACGGAATGTTTTCATACGATGTGTGGCTGCAGAAAGCGTGTACACGTTGCACTACCGTGCGCGGTGAACCCAATTTTTCATGTTGCGTAATGCGGCCGTTTGACCAACGGGAAATGGATCAGAATCGTCCCGTCAGCAACTCCACGCAACGTGAAGGGCAGGGGAACGATCGATCATTTGCGGCTTCAGTGACGAAGGGCAAAATGACGTCCGCGCATTGTTGCCAGCCGTGGCCCGACTTGTTCGATTCTCACAGCCTGATTGACACAGCGCTCACCGATTTGTCTGGCGGGGCAGCATGTGCCGTTTCCAAACGTCAGGCGTGTGACAATTTCTTAGTAAGTTGACAGCGGCTGCATAGCCACAGTCGGTGGGCCAGGTGCGAATGCCATCTGACCGGCAGGTGCGAACGCAGTCGCTCCGTTGGGCGCGTAAGCCTGAGGATAGGCTCCGCAGCTTCCACAGCCGCCGCCACCGCCACCGCTGGGATAGGCAGCGCCATAGCCACAGTTACCGCCACCGTAACCACCACCATAACCAAGAAGACAGCAGCCAGTCATTGAACCCATCAACAGCAGGCCAGCACAAAATGTCGCAATACGTTTCATGAGAATAACTCCAAAGTGCTGCCGAGGCAGAAGCCGGATTTGTGGCAGTGAGGGAGGCGAGAGGGCGAACTAACCAACACAGCTTCGTAACCTGCCGTTGTTTGAGGAACACGACGTGGGATTAGGAAGGGTGTCGACGATATTCGTGAGAGGAGAGACAGAAAGGAGTTGCCGCCGTTGGCGACGAGCCGGAAAGTATGAGAACCGGCGAATTGCGTCAAGACGACTTTCGCTGCCGCCGAAAGTAGCGGTAACCCTGCAAAAAGGTTGACCGAGTGGCGTGAAGTCGAACCAACTTCAGAATTCGACTCAAGTTCGCCGCAAACTTTTTGGAAATTTTTCGAGGCCCACCAAACAGACTCACTGCCGCTGAAATCCGCTATGGCCGGTCTGCCGTCAAAATGCTTTGGTACGCCGCGAAGTAGCGGTGTCCGAGTTCTCGATAGGACGCCGAATCAAAGTGAACTTTGTCGCCTTTGTGTGTCAGGCCATCCGATTTGGCGAAGGCCGTTCGCCGCACCTTGCCGGGCAAACTTTGATGAACTGCGTCGACTCGCTTCTTCAACTCACTCCATGGACGGTCTTCAAAGTGCCCCATCTGGCCAGCGACAAACGGCACGTCAGCGGCATTCAACTCGGTGCGAAATCGCTTAATCAGCGAATGCAACTTTTCTTCGTAGACAGCAGCCGTCGCCTCTTTGCCTGCGTCTGATTCTCCCTGATGCCACAGAATGCCCTTCAACACGCCGGACTTCATTGCTTCGCGAATTCGAGGCAGCATGTCGTCATAGGGATGAGTCTTCGTAGCTTTGTCCAACGCGCCTGGCTCCCACGAAGAAATCGGCGAACCACCGACCGCGCAGGGAACCAACCCGACTGTCACACCGGGATGCTGTTTCGCGTAATCCAAGGCAAAGGTTTTGCCAAGCCCCACGCCCACGATCGTCGGCTTGTCAAAGTGCAAAGGATCGACTGCCGGCGTCCACGTTAGTGACTTGTCGAGCGAAAGGATTCGCGGATGAGCCTCCCGATCGTGCTCCTCGACTTTCCCGCGGCCCGCCATGTTGGACTGACCGACCAGCAGGAAAAGATGAAAATCTTCCGGCTTGTCAGGGATTGCTACGTCAGCGGCAGACATACAAGAAGCCTGCAAAAACATCAGCGACGCGATCGAGCACAGCATGGTCTTCATGAGATTAGTACTTTCTGTGTAGAGTCACCCGTATTGTTGAAAACACTCGCCCCACTCCATTCCGTACAGGCGAGTTCCTGGTTGGGTTCGCCCCCAGAGATGGATGCGTTGCATGCGACGGAGTAGCCTTTTAAAAGCGAATTGGTGAAACTGATTATTGGCCAAGGACGAGCGGTTGCAGGCAAACCACGATCACCGACGCGGCTGCCTGCAAGAAGGCTTAGCCCTAACTTCGCTGTAAAGCAGTCGCGTCCGGAATCATTGCAACGCGAACATCCTATTCGGTGAAAAGGGTTGAACCAAGGCTGCAGCCCGCAGCTTGAGTGAAAGGCTCAGTGGAGAATTCGCCTTCGTCGCGCGGAGTGTACAACGTCAGACAACTGGTCCTGTCATTGGCAACAGAAGTCCGCTTATGTCTTATGAAGAACTTCAACACGGTGCAGCAACCGTTCGTGACATCGCCGAACATTTCGGTCGTTTGAAAGAGCGTGCTCGGGAGCTGATCGATAGCAGCGAAGCGTCGCAACGTGGCTTCTTTACGCCGACCGAAGACGAACAAACGCGGCATTTGCTGGTATCTTACTGGCAGTCGCGGAACGCGTTGTTCGAACTGGTGACGTCATTCTACAAAGTGGATCGGTTCGAACCGGAAGAGCAGCAGATCGCTGTGACAATCGCGTACGCCGGGGCTTTAGTACTGGTCGACGTGGCTCGTTTTTTGCGAGAAAACTGCCATCACCGGAAAGTGGTGCGAATGAAACTGAACGAGCCGGAACCGTACTTTGGTATTCCAGTGGGCACGTATGACTTTGTTCAGAAGTCGCTCACTAACCCGGTGCATGCGTGGCATCTGTATCACGCCTCGACCTTTGTGGCGCAGCGGCGGGAACAGCTTACTGAGCTGGCCGCATCGAACGCTGATGTCGAATCATTGCTTGCGATAATAGATCGGCTGCAGGATCGCCTGGGCGTCACCGCAGACCGGTTTGTGCTGGCGAGAACTCGCGTAAGAGCACGTTCGGTTCGGACGCGGATCACTCGGGATTTGCTCGGGCGAGCTCTGTACGGGCTTCAGAAGTGTGTTTCGTCGTTGATGGCCGATCGCTATGTAAAGTCCGGGCATCTGCCGCGCCTTCCGCCGCATGTTGAGACAGAGATTGAGGCACTGCTGCAGCCGGGTGATGTCATTGTTGTGCGGAAAGAGCACGCTGTCACCAACTACTTCCTGCCGGGCTATTGGCCTCACGCGGCGCTGTACATTGGGTCTGTCGATGAGCTTCGCGCAGCGCGACTGCATGAACATGCGAATATCCAAAAACGCTGGGTGGCGCTCGAAGGTGTTGATGCAAACCGTCCGCATCGCGTGCTGGAAGCGATGAAAGACGGTGTGCGAGTTCGGTCGGTGTCGTGTCCATTCAGCAGCGACGCGATTGTGATTCTGAGGCCTCAGTTAGAGCGTAACCAAATTGCGGAAGCGATCGGTCGAGGCTTCTTTCATGCCGACAAGCCATACGACTTCGACTTTGACTTCGCGCGTTCAGACCGCCTGGTCTGCACGGAAGTTGTGTACCGATCGTATGAAGGAATCGGCGGCATTCAGTTTAACCTGACTCGCCGAGCCGGCCGCCTCACTTTGTCTGCCGAGGACCTGCTACAAAAGGCCATCAAAGCCGATGGCTTTTTGGCTCACGCAGTGTTTTGTCCTGCAAAGTCGCCCGACATCTGCTTTGAAGCGAAGGCCGTTGAAGCGCTGAAGGCGACGGTTGGTCGGAAGAGCGTTTAAGTACACGTCGCCCACTGACTGCGCACACAATCAAACCAGATCGGACGGTCACGTTTCGGTAGCGGTGTAAGCTACGGGGTGGCGGGCAGCTTCAGCATTCGAATGTTGCGAATTGCCGCGGCAGGCATTGGTGTGCCAAGATTGGCGGCAATGCCTATCCTGCCCGGCGTCAGCTTTTCGATCGTGGCCTGAGAAACGGGCATGCCGTTAAGTCGCACCACAACGTTGGTGCCGTCAACTACAACTTCTGCCAAGCTGGCTCGATCTGTGTGAAGCCGCGTAGTGGAGGGTTCAGCCATGGTGGCTCGATTGCGAATATCAATGATTCGCCCGGGCGCAGTTGCGTCCAGAATTACCGCGAAGGCGTGAAAGTCGGCCTGCCCGGTTCCGGTTGCCCCGAATACAAACTGAGCTGAGTTTGTTGAGGGGAGGAGCTCCATGCGGACCACGTATCGATCGCTTCCACCGGTCGGCTGTAGAAAGCCAATGGCCGCCTGTTGAGTGGTGCCGTCCAGTTCGATGAGGTTGGGTTTGATTTTCCAGAACTCACGGCCATTCAGCGGGCTCGTTCCTGTGCGAGCCACCGTAAAAAAGTTCAAACCCTGTCCACTTTGGAAGATCGAATCGAACTGCCAGCGGGCAAGCAGCCGCTTTAATTCCTGCAACTTGATAGCGTCGACGGTACCTTCGCCAGCTTTCGACAATTCGGCGGTGAGCCTGCCGGCCGCAGCAACATCCGACGACAACATCGCAGCAGCCCCCTGCGCAGAACTGTTGCGGAGCAGATTCGCAACCATACTCAGCAAACTATCAGTGAGTTCAAGGTTGTCCTGCCGAACTGTGAGCTGGGCGAGCCGCAAGCCATGTTCGATCGCTCGGTCCTGCTGATCTGCACTCATAACCGATCGTCGAAACCGGCTGACAATATTTTCCGTGACAGACGTCTCCGGAACGCCGTACCGAGTGGCTCGAATGTGAGCCACATCGAACTGCACATCAACCGCGCGAGCTCGCGAAGCAAGGTCTTCATCGATGACCTGCAACAAGGCCGCATCGCCTGGACCGGCCGTTGCTTCCCACGACAATTCCAGCAGTTCACGAGCCAGAGCCGTTCGCTGGGCCATCGTGCGAGCCGTCGCCAGACGTGATTTGTACGTCGTGCGAACTTCCTCCAACGCCGCGGCGATCGCAGCGTCGTCCGGCATCGAGTTCAATGGTTTCGACGGCGTGGCAGGCGTGACTTCCACGGTCAACACGGCAGTGCCTTCCAGTTCGCGAGTACCCAAATCGCCAGGAGTCCGCCAGCTGGCTTTCAGCGGAATTTCGAAGGTTCCGGTCGTGTCCGAAGGAATATCCCAGACGAGTTCACGACCGTCGGATGACACGGTCACACCTTCCGGCGCACCGTCTGCTGGCGAAATCACGCGACGCGTTTGCATCCGCGGACGAGGCGTTAATGACATCTGCGGAAATGCATAACGAAACTCTGCACCGGCCGCGGCCGTTTGCGGCGGCAGAGTAGGCAGCACGTGCTCGATACTCTTCGGCAACACCAGCAGAGTTAGCGTCTGTTGATCAAGCGGCTCAGAACTGTCAGCCGCCGCCACCGCGATGATTACTTCATGCTTTCCAGTATCCTGCAAACGCGGTCGCCATTCGACGGTGCCGTTTTCCGGGTTGAGCGTCAAGCCTTGCGGCATGGTCCCATCGACGCTGTAGGTCAATGCATGCTGCGATGCCATTGACGGCGGCACGCCAACAGACGTGATAAACGGGGCCCCCACGTCCAGTTCAAAGCTGCGATCTTCCGCCATTTTGATCGGCGATGCGCCGGCCATCACAGTCACGGTCAGTTCTTTTTGCGCCAGAGTTGTTTCCTGATCGCCATCGGCGTGAACCAGCGACATGATCAGGTGGTACGCTCCGGGCGCCTGTTGTGCCGGAACATCCCACGCAAGCTGGCCAGTGGCGCTGTCGATGGACAGTCCGTCCAGGCCGGATTCGTCCAGACGAAACTGAACAGCAGCGGCGGCCGGATCAATCTGGGTGTCTGGCGTAAACGACCACTGTTCGCCGGGATTCGCGGGCGGTGGGCTGAGGTTCAAAAAGCGGCCGGTGGGCGATGCTGTAGGCGGAATATGGTTGACACGATTTGTAGCGAGCGACGGTCCCCCGTCATCTTTCGTCAGAATAAATGCGCCCGCTAAGGCGATCACCAAAATCGACACGATCATTGCGGCGAGGCCCGCCTTTTTGCCGCGCTTTTGCTTCGGGCGTACTCGACGTGTCGCGAGTGACTCGGCTTCGACGTTCAGGTCCATCGCAGGCAACGTGGCCGAATTCACATCGATGTTGGCGTCGGTCGTCAGCATCAGATCGACCGAACTTCCGTTTTCCACTTCAGCCAGAAACTGCCGGTACGAAACGTCGCCTTCGTCCACATCTTCATCACTGCGAGGTTCGCTGATGTCGGCGTTGGGATCGTTGGTCGCGGCCTGAGCGGCTTTTTGGAAAGAACTGCGCAGCAACGGCTCACTGACGCCTTCTAAAGCTGCCGCGACTTCGGCCGGCGTTTGATAGCGTTCGTCCGGATTGCGCATCGTCATTTTCTGCACAATGTCGGCGACGGCTTGAGGAACGTCGTCACAGACCGTCAGCACAGACGGAGCGTCTCGCTGCAGACGCTGACTAAGCACCTGCAGCGGATTCGAACCGGTGAAGGGAATCTTTCCCGTCAGAAGTCGAAACAGCGTGCAGCCGAGACTGTAAATGTCGCTGCGAATGTCGACCTTTGTTGTGTCCCAGCCCTGTTCGGGCGACATAAAGTCGGGCGTCCCCATCACCTGACCGGCGCGAGTGACAGACTGTTCCTGGTCCTCGTCTGCCATCATCAGCACCAGGCCCATATCCATCAGCTTGGTCGTGCCGCGGCCAGCGTCGTCCCAATGCACCATGATGTTGGCAGGCTTGATATCGCGGTGCACCATCTTGTGTCGGTGAGCGTGTTGCAGCCCTTCGGCCACGTCTCGCACAATACCGCACGCCAGCCCCACTGGAACTCGGCCAATTCGATTGGCGATCCGGTCAAGTTGATCGCCGTTAACGTACTCCATCACCATGAAGTCGACCTTGCCGACTCGCCCGGCATCCAGCGTCCTGACGACGTACGGACTGTCCAGCTTCGAAGACGCTCGAATTTCGCGACGGAACCGCGACACCAGTGTCTGGTTACTGGTCAGCTTTCGAGCCATCACCTTCACGGCGACGACGTTGTTGGTCTTCACATCCAGTCCACGGAACACATGCCCCATACCGCCGCGACCGATGGGGTTCAGCAGGCGATAATGATTCAGCACGAACCCGGCCTGGCCTTTCAGCAGCTGACGGGCCTGCCATTCGGTCAGATGTTCCTGCCGCACCAGAATCTGAGCCAGGGATTCGGCGGTAAGCGGCTTGCTGCCGAGTTGCGTCTTCAGCCGCTCCAACTGCGCATTCGTCAGCAGCCGACTGGTGCCGAGAAGTTCAAGGAAATTTGGAATGCTGGGTTCCGGCATACTGACCCGAGTGTTCAGGTGTCCACAATGGCCCACGAAGTCCCGGTTTCAGTCGGCCGCGCGGGTGCGTATTTTCAACATTCGCCTCTGGCAGTGAAGTCGTCAGTCGCCGCCGATTATTGAGCAAATTCCCAAGTATGACGCACGCCTTCGCCACTCCCCACGAGTGAATTGTACGGAATGCCACTAGATCGTGGAAATCTCACGCCGCCCGCCAATACCTACGCAGGCCACGGCGGTTTTGTGAGATGTTCGCCCCAACCGAGCACCAGAATGCGCAAAGCGCCTTCGGAACAGGGCCGCAGGGCACGACTGCGATCGGTCGCAAGACGGCATTGCCAACCTGCGTCTACTCTGTCGTTTGCCGCCGGCGTTTCACTCGTCGCGTTTGTCGTCGATCGCCGTTTTTGCCGTGATCTGATTCTTCTTCAGCGTCACTCGGCCCGCCTGTTTGTCGATCAGAATGCCGGTTGTTTGAGTCTGTGATTCTGCAGAACGGGTGTCCCGAATCTGGTTGTTCTCGAAGATCAACCCGTCCGTCTCACCACGTACGCGGATCCCGGCACCAGAACCCTTGGTGCCATTGTCTTCGATGACGTTGTCCTTCAAGCGGTTGCGATGCGCCGCCATTCCGAACGTTTCGTTGCGGAAGTGAATGCCGTCCTCACCGTTGAGCCGAACGTGGTTTGCTTCCAGCAGATTGTCCGTGTCTTTGTGCCCGATTGAAATTCCGTATCGACCGTTGCCTTCCAGTTCATTGTTCGCGAATACCCCGTGACGCACTCGCCAACACAGGAACAAGCCGTCGGTCCCGTTGTTACGAGCCACGTTGGCCGTCACCTGCGGCCGCTGTGATCCACTGCCCGGATGAAAACCCAGCTGAGTGTTGCCTTCACTCACACAATGTTGAACGGTGACGTCATTCGACTGCTGAAAACTAATTCCGTCGCCGTTGTAATTCCGCACGGTGCAATTGCTGATCGTGGTCCCGAACCCGCGATACAGAAAGATGCCCGCACCTCGACAGCCGTTCAACGCGATGTTCTGATCCTTGTTCCCTTCGATGGTGAGGTTCTCAATGCGCACTCCCTGCACATCGTATCCGCTGACGACCGGAAACACGGTGGCCGCGCGAGCGTTGCCACGGACCATGCAATCGGCCATCAGCGGTTTGTCAATCGAAAAGGTGTTGCCGGTCCGCCCGGTAATGCGAGCAACAGTCGTGTGAAAACCTCCTGAGCGATCGTCGCGGATCGCCACGCCGTGTCCGACTTCAAAACCTTCGGCGTTCTTCACGGTCAGCTGCTGTTCTCCGAAGTCGCCGTCCAGGGCAAGTGGCGATCGCACGCCTTTCGCCTTGCGAAGAATCGTTTCTCCCTCGGTTCCACGCACAGTCACATTCGACCGCAGGTGCAGCGAATCGTGCATCAAAAATTCGCCGGGCCCGATCTCAACCGTGCCGCCACCCAGAGCCGCAACGTAATCCACCGCCGCCTGCAACACCCGATTGTCGCTTCCCACCAGCACAGCGTCTTTGTTGCCGACGGTGATGGACGGACGTTGCTCCATCCTGGAATGCATCTCCAGCGGCAACTGACGTTCATCCACAGGCGGAGCCACACGAGCATCCGATTCGTCGGCCGCCAGTTACCCGGCCGCAAATTGAAACACAACGCAGCAGGTAAGAATGGTCGAGAAGACTCGCATGGCTATTCGTTCCAGGGCAGACAGGAAATGGCGGTTGGCAGACGCTCGCTCCAACGCCCATTTCTAGACAATGAACAAAGAGTATCGGTCCCGTCGCCCACGAAATCAACGAACCTGGCAGAGTGATGGTGCGGCCATTGCAGAACGCCAGTCCGTGGCATGCTCCCCTCCAAGCCCGATACAATGAACGATAATGCCGGTACCTGACTGGCGAGAATTCCGTCAAATTCTTCGTGATTCGGTGTCAAATCGAGCCGTCCGTTGCGTGTAACTGTTCAGGAGAGTGATTTTGCACGGGATTCCTGACACGCAGGCGAGTTTGTTGATTCGGGTGAAAGATCCGCTCGACCGCGATGCGTGGCTGGAATTTTCGGACATCTATCGCCCCGTCATTTACAGGATGGCTCGACGCCGCGGGCTGCAGGATGCGGATGCTCAGGATCTGGCTCAGACAATCCTGGCGTCGGTCGCGGCGAAAGTCGGCGATTGGCAACACGATCCCAAACGCGGTCGGTTTCGATCGTGGCTCGCACGGGTGACTCGCAACGCAATCGTCGACCATCTGAGACGAGTCCGGCCGGATCGAGCCACCGGTGGCAGCAGTTTGATTCAACGGCTGTTGCAGCATCCGGAATCGGAAGTCACAACTCAGGCAGAGATCCGGCGTGAGCAACGCCGGCAGTTGTTCCGTCGAGTGGCGGAAGAAATACGTCCCGAATTTGAAGAAGCGACATGGGCCGCGTTCTGGATGACGTCTGTCGATTTGTCAGCCGTCGTCGATGTGGCGGAGAAACTGGATCGCACCGTTGGATCAGTATATGCAGCTCGATCACGAATCATGCGACGACTTCGCGAACGAGTGGCAGAACGGGAGGCCGACTTCGATGACTGTTGAAACTGTACATTTTCATCCAGAGCTGTTGCAGCGATTTCTGAACGCGGACCTTTCGGACGAAGAGCAGACCGCGTGTGAGCGACATCTTGAATTGTGCGACACGTGTCGCGAGCAGCTTCAGGCTTCGGCGGCGGACGACACATGGTGGGAAGACGCCAGCGACTTTCTGCAGGACGATGAATTCGAAATCAACAGAACAACGGATGATTCTTCCCTGCCAACGGCGATTGTCGACAGGGTTGACGGGACGGAAGAAAGCACATCCGCTGACGGCATTCCCGCTAACGTTCGCCAGATTATTGCGTGGCTCAATCCGACTGACGATCCCGCGATGCTGGGACGCCTTGGCGGATACGAAATCGCAGGCGTCGTTGGTGTGGGCGGCATGGGAGTTGTTCTGAAGGGGTTTGATCGGTCGCTTAACCGGTACGTAGCCATCAAAATTCTGGCACCGCATCTTGCGACCAGCGGTGCGGCTCGACAACAATTCGCGAGGGAAGCTCAGGCTGCGGCGGCTGTCGTTCACAGTAATGTCGTCGCTATTCATGGAGTCGACGAATCGAATTCGCTGCCCTATTTGGTGATGCCGTATCTGCGAGGCACGTCGTTACAACGTCGGATCGACGAACACGGCGCGTTGAGTGTCTCGGAGATGCTGCGTTTGGGAATGCAGACGGCTCGCGGATTGGCGGCGGCTCATGATCAGGGACTGGTACACCGCGACGTGAAGCCCGCCAACATCCTGCTGGACGGCACAACGGAACGAGTCCTTCTGACAGACTTCGGACTGGCTCGCGCGGCCGACGATGCCAGCCTGACTCAGAGTGGAGTCATCGCCGGAACGCCGCACTTTATGTCGCCCGAGCAGGCGGAGGGTGCGGCGATCGATCATCGCAGTGATCTGTTCAGTTTGGGAAGCGTGCTGTACGCCATGTGTACGGGCCGCCCACCGTTTCGAGCGGACACGAGTTGGGGCATTCTGCGAAAAGTCACGGACGCTCAACCGCATGCCATTCGCGATCTGAATCCGGACGTTCCCAACTGGTTGTGCCAGATCATTGAACGACTGCTTGAGAAAGATTCCTCGCGACGATTTCAATCAGCAGATGAAGTCGCGGAACTGCTGGAACAGTGCCTCGCCCACGTGCAGCAACCCAATGACTGTAAGCTGCCGGAAAGTCTGACGACGCAGGTCGACCGCACGGCCATCCAGAGATTCTCGCGGACGCGCTACCGCGTGATCGGTATGTTGGCGCTGGTTGTCGCGGTCGTGGTGGCGAGTCAAACGCTCTTCCCTCAGTTGCCGCCGTCGGACAACACAGCCACAAAGCAGGCGGACGACGCGGCTCCTATGTCTATGGCGGAAGAACCGCTCGAAATCGTTGATGAAAGCCTGCTGGATTGGGATGACGCCGACTTTGGCGAGCTTTCTTCAATACGAAACGCCATTGAAAAACTGGATGAGGAGTCGCTGCAGCTTATCCCCGTCCCGAGGCCGAATGAATAATCTGGACACAACGTCCGCAGCGAAAGGCGTAAAGACGTCGCATAGCGACCATCAGTTACCGGTGGAAGGTGATGCCGCTGAATCGTTTAACCCGTAGCCGGAGGCGCAGGCGTCTTTGCGGGCCGTCACACCGCAGGCCTGCGCCTCCGGCTACGGGTTAAACGATCATTCAAACACAACCTGTTCAAGAAGGAAAAACCATGTTCATAAAATTCATGTCCGTAGCCTTCGTTGGCTGCCTGACAGTGTTGGCACAGGAAACCAGTTCGCAAACGGAGTCATTTAAGAGGCCCGATAACAAGGCTGCATTGACTCCGATTCGGCCGATGGTTGCCCCTCTGCTCGAAGCTGACGAGAACTCACAGGAGGGTGATTCGAAAGTCAAACGCGAGCTTCATGTGGCGGTAGCACTGGTGCAGAAAGACTGGACGGAAGCGATCAACAACAACGCACCGGTCCTCGAAGAATTGAAGCAGCTCTACGAAGGGGTTGACATGTCGGCGCTTGGCGGCGAGCTTCCGGACGTTGCGCCAGAGTTGATTCTCCCTGAATCTCGCGTAGCTGTTTTCAGCTATGCCGACTATGCAAAACTTATTGTACGACTGAGAGACCTGAAGTTGATCGAATCGGTGAAAACGGAGCCGGTGGAAGATTCTGAGCAGGAAGAGTTTGGGCCTTATTCGTTTGAGCGAGTCGAGGTTTCAGGATTGAAAGTGGTGCCTGAGGGGAAAGTTGTTCCCAAAAGTTCCTTGAGGCCATTCACAAGGGAAGCCGGTTCATGGTCGATCGGCGTCGGGACCGACATTCGAAATCAAAACTCGGTGATCTGCGATCCAAAGTACATTCGGTTCATTGAAACCGATTGGCCCACAAGCTCGGAACTCGTTGATCGGCAGCCCCTTTGGTCCAACCATTTCGGTAGCCGATTTGATTTGCTACCAGGCAAAGTGGCCGTATTGCGTTGGTCTTCCGAAGGGCAGATGCGGGCTGGCGCGGGAGGGACTGGACGCGGTGGCTTTCGTGCATCCAACGGCGACGGCGCGAAGGATGACACCACGTTCCCGATCATCGTCATTTTGAATGGCGATGAGTTGCCTGCCCCAAACATTGCTCATGTGGGCTGGTCAAAGCCGTTGAAGACGATCGCGCCGAGCCGGTTCGACTACAATGCGACTAGCACGTCGATTCGCCGAGAGGAATCGAAGAATAGGACATTTCCCAAGCTGTCGAGTGCGTCAGCAGGAAGTGTATTCCAAAACAACGAAAATGATTCGACGCCCCCGGAGCGGCTGACCAAAGTCTTTCGCCTGCAACAAATTGACGTTTCCGAGGCGGCTAAGCTGCTCGAACAGTTGTTTGCCAACGGCAGCGGTGTCCGCTTGGCTCCGGACATCCGAACCAATTCGCTGTTGATGTCAGGTCCAGACGAAGCGCTGAATGAGATGGAAGAAGTGCTGAATACGGTGGATGTCCCGCCAACCGGTACAAAGAAGGCGGCCGACGCCAAAGGAAAGTCTGTGCAGATGGAGATGGGGCCGGGAGGAACCATGATCCTGAGTGGAAGCAAAGACAACGTCGAAGCCGCCGAACAAATGTTGAGCCAAATGTCATCTAAGCAGTTAGCCGACCGCAGCAGGGAACTGGAGGACAAAGCCTCAGCGCTTACTCGAGATTATGCGGTTGGCGGCGAATCAAACAAAAAGGACGTGGAAAAACTGAAGCGAACGGTGACCGAAGACTTCGAGGTGCGTCAACGGCTGCAGCTTGCTGAAATCGAATTCCTGAAAGCTCGGCTTGATGACCTCGAACGGCGCGTTCGGCAAAAGCAAAAATTGAAGTCGCTCATCATTGATCGACGGATCGAAGCGCTGTTGTCGAAACCCGACAAACAGAACACCGATCAAAAGCCTCGCCTGCGTCGCTAACAATCCTCTCCACTATGGTGTGAAACCCAAAAAAATGTCCGCAACCCGCGTCGGCCGCATGCGCATCCGGTTTGGCACTAGAAACGCCTACATTGCCGACGTATTGCTCGATGACACGATCAGTTCATACGCATGGTGAGTCCAGTCGAAACCCAGTGGATCGTTGTTGGCGGCGTGCATAGCCTGGACGACGCTGAATGGGTCGTGACGGAAGGCCGCTCCGACGCTGATCGGTTCGTTCATGTACATCGGCGAATGGATGGCCGGGTGGAAGAAACGTCGTAGATTAAAGCCTGCGAAGTTGGTGGAATTCTGGACCGCCAGCGTCTGGTCGACTCGCATTTCGTGCGGCTGTTCATACAGCACGACGGTTGGGAACTGCATCAGCCAGTTGCCCGCACTGTCGGCCACCACCGTTTGTTCGCCCACCAGGCGTCCGCTCTGGTCGTAGATTTTTCCGGACAGCGTTGTGCCCGGGTCGACGATGCCCGTGTAGACGGTGTCGATCGGCAGTGGCTTCAGCCGATGAGCGAACTCGTCGCCGTGCGGCAGGTGCACGTCGCGTCGGTTGTACTCATCCATATCCTTACCGTAGCCGCTGGGATCCTGGAAGGAATCGAAGACGAAGACCTGCAGCGGCGTGGTGTCTTCCGCCACGTTATTTTCGGGCGTCGGGTCGGTGCCGTTGCTGCGGTCGTCGGTGATGGAAACCGTGTTGACCAGTTCTTCGCGATTCGGATCGATCACGTCGTCTGCGATAACAGCGAATTCAATCGCACCGCCGTCACCCGTGTTCAGACTGCCGACGTGAAAGGTGAAGGTACCGTCCCGATTGCCGATCCAGCCAGACGTGCTGGCGGAGGCATCAAACGTGGAGCCATCGGGAAGATTTTCGGTGATGGTGACTCCAGTGGAATCCTGATTGCCGAAGTTGTTGTAAGTAATCGTGTAGACCACAGTGTCGCCCGGTTCAGCGTAGTCGAGGTCGCCGTCGGTTTTGGTGACCGTAAGATCCGGTTGAGCCTGTAAAGTTGTGGTGTCTTCATCGGCATTGTTGGTCGGAGTCGGGTCCGGACCGTTGGCCAGATCGTCGGTGACCGATGCGTTGTTGACCAGGACCTCCACTCCCGTCGCAACAGAAGCACGAACGTCGGCGGTAACTGTCAGCAGCACAGATTCGCCGCCTCCGGCGAGATCGCCAACGTTCCACGTGATTGTGCCATTGACAGCGTCAACGGTGCCACCAACCGCGTTCACGTTGGTCAGCAGATCGACGGGGAACCGGTCAGTAACAACAACACCCGTACCGTTTTGGTCGCCGATGTTCTCAATGAAGATCGAATAGCTAATGGACTGGCCGGGTTCGACAAATGCCGGACTGCCGTTCATTGTTTTCGTCAGCCGATAGTCCGGCGCGGCGACCAGTGGATCCGTATCGGACACCGTGTTGTTGGTGAGATTCGGATCGGCTCCGTTTCGACCGTCGTCATGCACGTCAGCATGGTTGACCACATCCGTTTTTGCCGCGTTGGCTGTGTCGACAACGTCGAAAGTGACGTTAAAGAACACCGTGTCGCCGACGTCCAGGTCACCCACATTCCACGTGATGGTTCCCGCGTTCGTGTCGACCGTTCCACCATCAGCGTCAACGACTTGCAGAGTATCCAGCGGAAAACGATCGGTAACGATAACTCCGGTCCCGTCCTGCTTGCCGTTGTTGGTCACGCTAATGGTGTAGGTCATCTGATCGCCAGGTCGCAGGTTGACGGTGCCGCCGTTGGATTTGGTGATGGCGTATTCCGGCACGGTGTCCAACGTGGCCTTGTACGACGAAGTGTTGTTAGACGTGTCGGGATCGTCGCCGTTGTAATGGTCGTCGTCGACGCTGACCGAATTCGTGAAGGTGTCAATTCCAGCAGGAATCGGATCTTTCACAGTGGCCGTCACAGTTAAGACGACTTGTTCGCCAGGCTGCATCGCGGCCAGATTCCATTCGATCGTGCCCGCCGAATTATCAACGGCTCCACCGGACGCATTGGTGATCGTCAGCACGTCTTGCGGAAAGTCGTCCGCGATCGTAATGTTGCGTCCGTCGAGCTCACCCACGTTCTTTACGGTGATCGTGTACTGGACGATGTCGCCAGCTGACGCGATGCTGTAGTTGCCCGTTTTGACGATGTCGTAATCCGGCACGGCGTGAAACCCAAAGCCGGTCCCCGTCACCGATTCGCCGATGCCGACCGTGTAGTCGGCAGAATGCGGAGTCGCCAGGCCATCGTTGTCGACGGTGGGATTGTTCGCCAGCCCGGCGGCCATGTCTGTTCCGTCGGTCGTGAGCGTGTAGGTGCCGGGCAGCAGGTTAGCAAACTGAAAATTGCCGTTGCTGTCCGTGGGCAGAGTCGTCGTGTAGTCGGCTGTGCCGTTGCCGTCGATATCGATCGACAAAGTCACGTCAACATTCGCGAGGCCTCGATCGTTAGTCGCCGTGTCGTCGACGCCATCGTTGTCGATGTCAAAGAACACGGTGTCGGACAAGCTGCTGGTCCCTGTGTAGCCGAAGTCCTGAACGCCATTGTGCTGAGTGGGCAGCAAACTGAACGACGAACCATGAGCAGTCAAAATTCCGTCAGCATCATAGGTTTGGCTGGTCCCTGCGGGCGGCACAACTCGAACAGTGAATTCCCCAGCCTTCAGGTTTGTGAATTGGTAGTCGCCCTGAGCATCGGTGAAGGTGTGAATCGTTTCGTCCACGATGCCGTCTTCGTCGTAGTCGGCATCAAGAGCCACAGCGATTCCTGCCAGCCCCGGTTCAGAAGAAGACGTGGCCGTGGCGGCGTTCTGTGATGTGTCGGCATTGGCGTCGTAGAAAACGGTTCCCGACATCGACGCAGGCTGAATTTCGCCGAAGTTGTTTCCGGTGCCGTGAGTTTCCACGCCCGTTGGAAGCTCGATATTCGTAAACTGATCGTTCACGCTGCTGTCGCCACCGGGCGTGCCGATGGCGTCTTTGCCGTCGAGTAATCCAGCTGGAATTGTATTGCCGTTCGGATCTTCAACGATGCGGTACGTGCCCGGTCGCAGGCCCGTAAACGAGTACGCTCCTCCGGCACCTGTCAGCAGCGTCACATCCACGCCGTTGCCAAGGTGGTCAACACCGACCAATTGAATGGCAACTCCGGTCAGTCCGTTTTCGCTGCCGTCAAAGATGCCATCGTTATTAAGATCATCCCACACAAAGCCGCTTAACGAATTGCTGCGAATCCGTACGGTGTCGGTATCTGTGTGACTGTTATCGCCGTCCGCGTCAGGCGTATTTCGTTCGCCGGAAACCGTGCCTGACAGCGTGGTGGCGTCGGTGATGGTCGCCGTATTGACGTCGGTCGCATCTGGCAACACCGTGTTCAGCAACTTGACGCTGAAGGTGAAGGTCTGCGTGGCACCGGTTGCAATCGTGCCGCCGCTGTATAGCAACCGACCGCTGATCGTGTCGATGGACGGTGTGAAATCATTGGGATAGGCCGTCCCCGCGCCTCCGAAATCGACCGTGCTGATGTCGTAGAAGGCCGGGTCGAGAACATCTTCGATGACAACGTCGTACGCGGCCGATGTGCCGGTCGTATTGTCGACAGTTAGCACAACCGAAACGGTATCGCCTGCGTCGGCAAGGTCGGTATCGACGGTCGGCCCGAATTCTTTGGTGATGGACAGGCTGGGTTCAACGACTGTCACGTTAACCAAACCCGTCGACTGAGGCGGTAGCGAATCGGTGCTGAAATCGATCGTGGCACGGTTCGACAAAACCGTCTGGTGGCCCGCGTAGCCGACGTTGCTGGATTGATCGACAACAATCGCGTCGATCAGCAGCAGGAACGAATTGTCGCTGCCGTCGTTGTTGGTCCCGACGGTGATTTGATCGAACGTGAACATGACATCATCGCCGCTCGCCGCGCCCCCCGACACCGTCGGAATGCCGCCTGCGATTGTTCCGTTAAAATCGTTCGCCAGAAGGCCGCCTGAAGACGCCGCACTGGTCACAATTTGCGAACTCACGTACTTCAGACCGTCAGGTAGCTGATCGATGACCGTCGCGTCGGGCGAAATGCCTTCCGGCAACTGAACTCGCAAAGCATACGTGACCGTTTCGCCGATCGTGACGTTCGTGCCCGTGGTTTCGCTGCGATCGGTGTCGACGAAGTGCTTCGAGAACGCAGGCTGAGTCACCGTGAACACGGCGTTGCCTGAGGATTCGTAGTTGTTCAGGTTGCCGGCGCCAGCTCCATCAATTCCCGTGCGTTCTGTATCATCAGCGGTGTAGGGCGATGGCCCAATAAACGTGCCGTTCTGCGACGTCCACGTGGCGGTGGCCACATTGTTGATCGCCTGATTAGGAGCCACGGCATGCCCAATGCTGCCGGTAATTGTCAGCGTGATGACTCGCGGATTGCCACTGCTGTCAACCTGGCTGCCGAGCATATCGATATCGCGGCCCGCCACCATGCGAACCGTCCAGCCCGTATCATTGTCTCCGACCAGTTCGAAGTCGCTTGCTGAAACGCTTCCAGTCGTCGCGTTGTCGGTCACAGTAAGCACGGGGTTCAGAATGGCGGAGAGGCCTCCGCCGGCCAGCGGCATGTCGTCACTGAAATCCATGTCGAAGGCATCGACTCCCCGGCGGTTGGTCAACGTAATCGTGTACTGAATCCCGTCGCCCGCATCGCCCGTGGTTCCGTCGTCGTAATTGGAATCCTGATCGGTATCCAGAGCGACGGATTTCGTGACGACGATTTCAGGTTCGATAATCGCAACGTCCGCGCTGGCGGCGACGACTTCACGCGGGTTCGGCGCGGTGGTCGGATTGTCGTCCCACTGGAACGTGGCCGTGTTGCGGCGCAGAACACCATCGACGTTGGCCGCTGCGTTGGTCACAACCGCTTCATAGGTGATGGTAATGCGGCCATCGGTGTCGGGCGTGCCGTGAGCCGCGTCGACAATTGTTTGCAGATCCCAAACAACCGTTCGACCGTTGTTCGAAACCGTGGGGTCTGTTAAGTCGACGGCAGCATCCAGAGTGACTCCGTTTACTGTCGTGCCGGTGACGCCGATGAACGCCAGCCCCTGCTGCAGATTGTCAGTCAGCGTCGCGTTCGGAATGGTGGCTTCGTTGAAATTCAGCGTCACGGTATACGTCGCCACTTCGCCGATGACGGCCTGCGACCTCACGTTGTTCGCGGTGGTTGCACTGTCGTCGATGCTGGTACGGTCGAGTGTTTTCGTGATTGATGTGCCATCAATAGTGACGACGGCGGTGCTGGTGGCGTGGTAGTCATTGGGTTGAGTGTTATCGCTGGCAGTGGCTGGATCGTTCTGCCCGCTGCCATCGCGTTCGCCCTGAGTTTCCCCCGACTTCGTGTTGTATTCGGGATTCGCACTGCCACCAGTGTTCACGTCATCCAGCGATGCAAGATCGCTACCAGTGGCGTTGCCGCCTGTTCCGTTGGCCGTTCCGAAGTCGCCGGGAAGGCTGGTCCAAGTGACGTTGGCTCGATTGACAACCTGCTCCGTCGGATTGACGCTGATATCAATCACCGCGTCGAAGGTGATCGTGACATCCGCCCCCATGGCGAGCCGGTCAAACGTCAAATCGAATGTGCTGCCTGACGAGTTGTCCGTGTAATCCGTTCCTGCCGTCTGCAGTGCACCATCGACTCGCACCTGCATGCTGGCTGTGTTCAGCAGCATTTCTGTCGGCACGGTGTCAGTCAGATTCACGTCGAAGGCGTCGGTCCGCGCGCTGCCTGTGGCGACGTTAAAGGAAATGGTGTACGAAACCGGATCGCCCGCGTCGCCGCTGCTGAAGTCGACAGTCTTGGCGAAGTGTTGAATCAGCGGCTCCACAATTTGAACGCGAGGTCGCTGGCCGTTTGGCAGATCGTAGATCTCTTCTCTGGATTCAATCGTGCCGTTGGCGTTGCTGTCGATCAGAACTTCCAGGTCGTTGTACAGACTCTCATTCACATCGTTGCGAGGACTGCTGTTGTTGTCGACCAGAACGTTAAATTCGATGACGACATATTCCTTATCGGCATCGCTGTCGCTGTTGACGACTGTCCCCAGCTTGAAGTACACGTCGTTGCCTGTCGACCACGTATCGTTTTCGATTCCGGGATCGTCGCTTTCGGACGTCGCGACATCCGGCAGCACAAATGTCGGTTCAATGTCGGCCAGCGTGCCAGTGTCGACGATATTTAAACCTGCACCGCTAAGCGCACTGGACGTCATGTTGCCGCCGTCCGACACAAACACAACTTTGGCGGTGCCATCGTCGATGAAGGTCAAACCGGATGGCAGTTTGTCTCGCAAGGTCAGCAGCGGAGACGTGCCTTCAGGGACTTCCATTTCGATGCGGTAACGCACGACTTCGCCAATCGCGACACGTTCGACTCCGCCAACAAACGTTGTATGAGCTTCAGACGTCCCGTCGAGCGACTTGGTGGCCGCCACGTTGATGACGGCGACTCCGGCACTGGCTTCCGGCGGCGTAACCACGTGATTCTGGCCGCCCTCCTGCCCGGCGTATCCAACAAGTGCGGCCGTATTATTCAGCTCCTGCAGCGGCTGAGCCGAACCATCAATCGTGACATCGTAAATCATCACCGCAACGTTCGAACCGTTGGTGGCGTCGAATTCTGCCAGTACGCCCGACGTGGCGGTGGGATCGTCGAGGGTGATTCCACCTGCAAACAGATCGGCGTCGCTGCCGCTGTAAGTCAGCAGGTTTCCGTTGCCGTCGTAGACTCGCAGACTGCCCGCCACGTAGCTAAGCCCCGCGTCCAGCGTGTCGGTGATGGTGACGTCAAACGCACCGTGACGACTGCTGCCCGTGTTTTCCACGACGACGGCAAAGCGAGCTCGATCGCCCGCATCCAGGTCGGTGATCAGCGTGTCGAACGTGTTGTCGTCCAGCCAATCGCTGTTGAGTGTTCCGCCGGTGAAGCCTGCCGTCGCAGTTGTTTCGCTGAAGATCAAACCGCCCGCGGCGAATGCTGTCGTTTTCTCTGAATCGACGATGCCCTTGCTGATGCCATCAATAACCGGTTCCGTCAGTCGCACCTGGATAAGATCCACCTGACTCACAGGCGTGCCGTTTGTCGAACCTTCGGCCGCTATCGCCTGGTTGGTCAAAAGCAGTCCGTCCGCAAACGGATCATTTTGCACGGTCACGGTCAGCAGCAAATCCACCTGACTGGCCTGGAAGCCGGTGTCGTCAAATCGCCCGAAGTCGATTGTCACACTGTTCGCGTTCGTATCGATACTCAACGAAGGAGCCACGCTGTCATCCAGCAGGCCATTGTCGGACATGTCCCAGATGTCGTAGAACGTGTCGCCGGCGGCACCGTTGACGGCCAGCAGTTCGACGACGCCTGGCAACATCTGATTGCTGCTTTGGTCAGCATCGAACGTCCAGTTTGCAGCGGGCAAGCCATCGGCGTCTGCGTCAGCCACTCGGAAGATTGGCAGTGGAAAATAGTCGGTGATGGTCAGGTCTTCGAAGTCGGACGTCGGCAGTTGATAGGTGAGCCGATAAGTAATGCGATCGCCGGGCGCGACGTCTACGGTGCCACTAAACGATGTCGAACCGTTGACGGCGTAGATCGACTTCGCAAGCGATCCCTGCTGAACCCGGATACTGGTTCTGCTGCTGTCCGATTCGTTGTGCAGAGTTTCGAACAGAACACCATTGGTGTCGTCTTCCTGGTTCTCACGAACGGCCCCCGCGATCGCAACGCCATTCGTCAGAACGTCGCCCTGGTCCACGCTGCGGTCGCCTGAAGGAAACGCGTCGGCGAATTCATCCTGCACCTGAGTATAAAACGTAATTGTGCCTGTCGCGGCTCCCAGGTTGGCAGCCCCGTTGCTCAGGCCACCTTGAAGGATCCCATCATCGCCCAGTTGCTGCAGTCGCTCGGAAAGCTGGATCGTGATGTGAGTGGTTCCGTCCGTGGCTGAGTTCTCTGCTGCGTCATCGCCGCGATCAATGCGAGACTGATCGACGATGAAATTATCTGTCGCCGCTTCTGATGTCGCACCCGTCTGCGGTCCGACATGCAGGTTAAAACTGCTGTTGGCGTAGCTGGCATTGAAGTCAGAAACACTGAACGACGGTCCAAGGCCGGTGTAGAACAGCTGCCCGTCACTGAACGTGTCCGTCAGCACCAGATCACCGTACGTGTAGTAGTCAGAAATCTGAAATGACAGCGTGTACTTCAACAGCGAACCCGGCACGACCGAATCCTGCCCCGTCGGATTACCCGCCGCGTCGACAACGGTGACGCTCTTCTGAACCGCGATCGATTTGTCATCAATTGTGTGTTCGATACCGGCCGGGTCGGCCGCCGCATTGTCGATTCCGCCCGCATCACGGATGTCTACCGGCGTCCAGTCGCCCAATGCTTGAGCGTTGTTGTGGCTGCGGGAATCAGGTGCCGATGTTGTGTCGTCTTCGCCGTTAATCGGGATCAGCCGGTCGCCGTTTGCGTCGAATTCTTCCACGTAGAAGCTGAACGTGATTGACACGTCTCGGTCTGACGTCGTGCCGGTGATGGAATCCGCCGTCACCACCAGCGACTCACCATTCTGCACGCCGTTGATGTTTAGCGGCGTGTGCGAATTCGCCCCGGTGAACGCCGTGTTGTTCGTCGCACTTCCCAGCACATTGGTGCCGCCGGGCACATTGGATGTGAAGACCGTCCCGCCGTCGGCGCTGGTGATCGAATCCAGCGACAGGAACACGATGTTGTTGGGCAGATCGTCAAAGATGTCCAGATCAGTGATCGTCTGACCGTCGGGAATGTCGACGTTCACCGTCCACTGCCGCACGTAATTCGGCCCGGTGGCTGTTTCGTGCTCCGGAGCGGTACTAGTTTTCGAAATTGTCAGCAGCGTGGGAGTCACGCTGTCATGTTCGACCCAGTTGTTCGCATTCGTCTGCACATCACTAAACAGCGTGCTGTCCGCATTGGGGTTGTTTAACGCATCGCTGCCGTAGCGAAACCCGCCGCGTGAACGCACGGTCAACGGCGAGTTCAGGTCGGCATGGTCGCTCATCGTCGCTTTGATGTTGATCACAGCGGCCGGCTGTTCCGGCGTGAACGATCCAAACGGCAGTTCAACGACCACTAACTTGTCGCCCGCGTGGCCGTACACCTTTGTGGCCTGAGCCGACGAATCGCCGTCGACGAACGCCAGCACTTCGGCCGTGCCGCCACCGGAAAGCAGCGAACTGTCCGTGGTGATTGTCGCTCGGTTGCTGGCCGCCATGCTGCCCACAAACTGCAGCTCCAACACTTCACCAGACGCCAGCGAACCACTGACCGCAATGTTGCCCGCTCCGATACTGCTAAGCGACGCCAACGCCGCCTGCACCGTGGCCGCATCGGCATCCCATGCGATGTCACTTGTCGTTTGGCCGCCGAACGACAGCGTGAAGGCTCCGCCGTCGACGGTCCCGGCAAGCCCAAGAAGTTGCGTTTCATTCTGAATGGTTTGGCCATACGGATGAGTGACCGTGCCGATGCTCAACCCACCCGCACCGTCCGCGTCCTGCAGAGTCAGCACCTCATAGTTGACGGGCAGACCGAGGTAGGTCACCGCTCCGCTGACCGCGGCATCCAAACCGTCGGCGGTGTCGGTGTACAATCCGCCGTCGAATACGCCGTCTTCGCCCAGGTGAGGAATCAGCACATCGACAAAGGGACCGTAGCCGACTTGTCCCGACGGAGCCGTGTTGCGAAACGTGACCGTAAAGTCCACGTCTTCGCCCAGCGGAACCTGCGACGGCACATTCAATGATGCGTCAGCGGCCGGAGCTAGCAACCCGTGCCATTTGCTTTGAATGGCGTCGCTGAATGCGATTTTTGTTTCGGTGGAACCGATCAAAAATTCCAGATCCCAGTCGCCACCACGCAGGGCATACCCGGTTCCGTCGACGCTCGCCGCGACATCCGTGCCGGTCAGCGTGCTGATCGACTGCAGCAACTGACGCCCGTCTGCCGTCGATGCCACATCACAACCCAGCAGCAGCAGGTCACCGTTTTCCGTGAAGGCGTTTCCCCACTGAGCGATCTCGGCAGCGTACCCGCCGAAATTGCTCTGCGTCAGCCACACGTCGCCAAATCGGATGCCCGTTTCGTCTCCATGCGATACGACATGCACTGCATCCAGGTCGCTGTACTTCGCCAGGATGCCGCTAACCTGCGAAATCCCGTCGGTCCCGCCGTCAATCAGGGCGATTTCGAATTCGCGACCGGCCTCCGCGTTCATCAGCAGATCATTAGCAAGCTGCTGATAGTTTTCGACGGACGCATCAACGATCACTAGTTCGCGACGCACGTCGGCCACATGAGACGTTTCGTCCTGCGAAGTCAGGGACGAGTCTGCCACCATCTTGACGTCTTCGGCGTACAACGACGCGTCGAAACGTTCGGCGTTAGCCTGATCGACGTTCAGAGGCTCCTCTGCATCGGCCACCAGCGACGCATCCGGAACCGCGTCGAACAGCACGCGATCTTCCAGGCGTTCGTACAACATGCTGCGCGACTTCGCCTTCTTCAGAGATGAAGACTTCGGCGCAGCGGCATCATGGCGTGGCGAAGAGTGAAACTTTTTCATGAGGAACAGCCTTGATTCCATAATGAAATCGAAAACCGTCCGCTCTGATCGATTGACGAGTCAGCCAACGCTGGAAGCAGACTTCCAACAGGCGAACCGTCAACATAACAACATCAACAACCGGCAACTGGAGTTTTTGTGTCAGAAGGAACCTAACATACAGAAACGCCCCCACCCGAAAACCCGCCGCACATTATCGTTTTACCCCAATCGCCAAGCTCGACGGTAGCGGTTGTAGCAGTGATGGCAACTGTAGCCCGACTGTCCAGTGTCGAACCGCGACGGTGGACGTCTGGAAGGCGAATGAGTATCTTCGAAGCTTCCCCATCCACACCCACCTGCCGGTTTGATTCGATGACACTTCGCCTTCTGCTGTTTTGCTGTCTTGTTTCTTCCCGTGGTGCTGTGGCGCAGGACTGGCCGATGTGGCGGGGTGACGCCGGACGCACTGGCGTGACGCAAACGCCGCTGCCGGAAGACCTGGTGCTAAGCTGGTCGCGGCAGCTTCCCGCTCTAACTCCCGCCTACCACAACAGCCGTCTGCAGTTTGATGCCGGGTACGAACCCATTATTGCGGAAGGCAAACTTCTGCTGGCATCGTCGCTGCACGATTGCGTCACGGCTTACGATGCAAAAACCGGCGAAGAGGCGTGGAGATACGTCACCAACGGTCCTGTTCGGTTCGCCCCAGCCGTGTGGCAAGATTCCGTCTGCTTGGGTTCTGACGACGGGCATCTGTACTGCGTTGACCTGAATTCCGGAACGTTAAAGTGGAAGCATCGCGCAGTCCCGAGTGAACGACTGGTGCTGGGCAACCGTCGACTGATTTCTGTGTGGCCGGTTCGTGGCGGCCCGGTGGTGATGGACGGAAAGGTCTACTTTGCCGCCGGAGTCTGGCCGTTCGAAGGTGTGTTCGTGTATGCGATGGACGTTGCTTCCGGCGACGTGATCTGGCGAAACGATCGGCTTGGCTATCTGTTCGGCCAGCAGCCTCACAACACGGAAGCCATCGGTGGCCTGGCTCCTCAGGGATATCTGGTGGCGAAGGGCAACGACTTGATTGTGCCGTGTTCGACTGCCTATCCGGCGTTGCTGAATCGTGAAACCGGTGAACTGAAAGAGTTCGAGCTCCCGGCTCCACCTCGCTACCCTGGCGGCTGGTTCGCAGCGATCGATGAAGTATCAGCTCGCGCAGTCAGACGCGGGAAGCTCACTTTCGATGACGTCGTCAATCGCCAGCAGCATGAAGATAAAGAATACAAAGGGCAGGGCATCTCCGGCATCAGCCGCATGATAATGGCGGGAAAGACTAAGTTGATATTTGATGACGGGTATACGGGTGTGGACGGAACCGTGCATTCGATGGCTGCGGCGGACGATCGGTTGTTTGTGACGACTCGTGAAGGCGGGGTTTACTGCTTCGCGAAAGCAACACCAGACGCGAAGGATACCGGACGAACGCTTGATGATCTTTCGGGAACTGGCGACGTTGCTGAAACACCTTCGACCACAACACCGGTCGTCGAAACTTCGGCCTTCCACGGTTACGCATTCGTGATCGGGCTGAAAGACGGCGCCACGGTGAAAGCGATCCTGCAAACATCTGAATACCAAATCGTTGCAGTCGATAACAACGCCGAAAGGGTTGCTAATTTGAGAACAGAGCTGCGGGCGGAGGGCCAATACGGAAAGCGAGTCGCGGTGATGGAAGCGGATCTGGCGACGATCGAACTGCCGCCGTACGCTGCCACCCTAGTAACGACCGAACGGCCGAATGCCCTCAAGAAGTCGGCGGCGAAATTTCTGCAGAGTCTCCGCCCGTTCGGTGGAAGCGCCGTTCTTCCCGGGGCTGCAGACTTTTCTCCTGAGACTCACGCCGCCATCCGAACGCTGGAGGCAGAAGGCTTCACAACGGAGGCCGGTAAGGGTCTGTTGGTTGTTCGTCGCGATGGCCCTCTTCCCGGCTCAACCAACTACAACGGCGACTGGTCGGCCAGCGCTGACGATCTGGTTCGGTACCCACTGGGAGTGCTCTGGTTCGACGACACGCTCGCTCACTTCAAGCGGTCGCCGCAACCAAAATTCATCGACGGCGTCATGATTTCGCGGCCCAAGAACTGGCATGCGGAACGTATGAGGGGCGATTACAAAACTGACTACCCGCTGCTGCCGGCGGTGCTGTCCGACATGTACACCGGCCGCGTCTTCGATGAAACAGAACAGGCTGAACTGCAAGCGTCTCTTGAGCCCACCGATCCAAAGAAAGCGGAACCCAGCCAGTACCGGCCGCCTCGCCAGAAAGATGCATGGAAGCCGGAACAACCGGTTGCTGGCGAACGTACGAATCCCCTGACGGGTGAAAAAGAAGTCCGCACCTTTCCCAAAACCTACGGCTGCGATGGCGGCGTCGACTATGGTTCATTCTACACGCTGCGAGCAGGCACTCCGGCCTTCTACGACAAGACGGCCGAAAGCGGCACGGTGTTTTTAAGTGGCCCGCGCAGTGGATGCACCAACAGCATTATTCCCGCCGGTGGTCTGCTGAACGTGCCGTACTTCTACGAGGGCTGCACATGCAGTTATCCACTTCCGACCGCGATGTCATTGGTCGCGATGCCGGAACGTCACGAACAATGGTCGTCGTGGGGCGAAACGGAGGTGAAGCCGGATTCCATTCAACGCATCGGGTTGAACTTCGGCGCTCCTGGTGACCGCGTCACGCGAGCCGGCACCTTGTGGCTGGACGTCCCATCGGTTGGTGGTCCTTCGCCGAAGGTGCGAGTTGGCATGATTCCCGAAACGCCCACCTACCACTACCGGCACAGCGTCTGGATGCAGGGCGACGATGCCTGGCCGTGGGTTGCGGCATCCAGTGCGGAAGGATTGCAGCAGGTAACGGTGCGGGACCTGAAACCGGGCCAATACACGGTGCGACTGTACTTCGCAGAAATGGCCGACGCCGCGGCGGGAGAACGAGTGCTCGACGTTTCAGTGAATGCCAAATCGGCACTGCAGGACTTTGACATCGTGGCCGAAGCCGGTGCGGCGATGACCGGGATTGTGCGCGAATTCGATGACGTGGAAGTCGGCGGCACGTTGACGGTCGATCTATCGGCTTCGAAGGGCAAGACGCTGCTTAGCGGACTTGAATTGGTGCGACTGCCCTAAGCCTGCAGCGCAAAAGTAGAGTATCCGTATCGGCGACACCCTGTCGCCACACTGCGGCAGGATGCCGCAGAAACGTCGGGAGGTTATTTCCCAGCCAGTGCCTAACTGGACAGCGCCACCTTTGGTCAATGGGCCGTGTTTGGTGTAACCCGATGCGTAAGCGAGGGATTCGTCGCAACTCAACCCCTCGCTTACGCATCGGGTTACCATTCGCACCAACATGGCGCTGTCCAGCTAAGTCTGGAGCGAGAGACCAAGAACATGAGACCATCGATGAAACAAAGTATCTACTACTTATTCACGGCCTTGATCATTTCTGCTACAACCGCTGACGATGCGAGCAAGCCGCCACTCAAACCACATCCGGACGCCGTCGGCAACACTCATTCGCCGGGCGAAGTCGATAACCCGGCGCTGGTTCCGTTTGTTGTGCGAGACAAGCACAAACTTCCGGGTATCGTTGTCGATGAAACGGAAGCCAGGCTGGTCGGAACGTGGCAGTACTCAACTCATACGCCGCCCTACGTTGGTTTGGGCTACCTACACGATCAGAAGTCGGGCAAAGGCGAACGCAGCGTCACGTTCACTCCGGACCTGCCCGCTGCCGGCATGTACGAAGTCCGTATGTCGCACTGCTACAACGTGCGCCGTTCGACAAACACGCCGGTGACGATCCACCATGCTGATGGTGAGAAAACCATTCGCATCAATCAACAGGACATACCTGAACACAACAAACTGTTTCGCACGCTGGGCACGTTTCGGTTCGAAGCCGGAAAAGCCGGATGGGTTCGGATTGCCAACGACGGCACGGACGGAAAGTATGTGATTGCAGACGCCGTCCAGTTTTTGCCGGTCAAAGATTCAGCCACGGCCGCAAAAAGGAATGCGATAAACGGGGCCGACAAATCGCGTGCCGTTGAGCCGATTCCCACGAAACTCAACCAAAAGCAACGCCACCCCAACATTATCTACATTCTGGCCGACGATCTGGGCTACGGGGATGTCAGTTGCTACAACCCCGAATCCAAAATCAACACACCGCACGTCGATCGACTGGCGGCCGAAGGCATGCGATTCACGGACGCTCATACGCCATCCGCAGTATGCACACCGACTCGTTATGGCATTCTGACGGGCCGCTACTGCTGGCGAACTCGCCTGAAGTACCGAGTTCTCGACGGGCTGGATCCTCCGTTAATCGAACCCGATCGCATGACGGTTCCCAGGCTGTTGCAGCAGCACGGCTACGCGACCGGCTGCGTCGGCAAGTGGCATCTGGGAATGCAGTGGACCGACAAAAATGGTCAGCCTGTTCCCGCCGTGCCCGTCGATCGCAAGTCACGCCCGCGCGCTGGAGCAAATGTGGATTACGCAGTGCCTTTTACCGGAGGCCCCACAGCCGTCGGCTTTGACTGGTACTTCGGCATTTCGGCGTCGTTGAATATGTCACCGTTCTGCTATCTACAGAACGATCACCCGGTTCGTTTTCCGGTGTTTCACCAACAGCGAATAGCGACTGAGTTCGTCAGCGTTGACGAAGGAGTGCGGTCGCCCGATTTCACCATCGCTGGTGTTATGCCGCGGCTTGCCGGTGAGGCGGTCGGCTACATCGAACGCCAGGCGGCCGACCCCAATCAACCATTCTTTCTGTACGCTCCGTTAACGTCACCGCACTTGCCGCTGGCACCGAACGAAGAATATCGTGGCACGAGCAAAGCTGGCCACTATGGCGACTTCGTGGTGGAAACAGACGCCTACGTAGGAGCCATCCTGGAAGCTCTGGACCGCACCGATCAGGCGGACAACACGATCGTCGTCTTCACATCAGACAACGGCGGTCTGTACCACTATTGGGAGCCGCAGGAAGCCGACGATGTGAAGAATTACAAACTGCGCTCGCGCGGCGCTTATGTGAAGCAGTTTGGACATCAGGGCAACGCTCACCTGCGCGGCACGAAGGCCGACATCTGGGAAGGCGGGCATCGAGTTCCCTTTGTCGTCCGCTGGCCCGGCAAAACTCCTTCAGGCACTGTCAGCGACGAATTAATCGAACTCACAGACCTTCTGGCCACATGTGCGGCACTTGTCGACACCGACCTTCCCGCCGGTGCCGGCCCTGACAGCCGAAATGCACTCACAGCATTGCTGGCCGCAAAGCCGAAAGAACGAGTGCGCGACTACGCTGTGCACCATTCGCTGTGGGGCAAGTTTGCGATTCGCAAGGGCGATTGGAAACTAATCCCGGAACGAGGTTCCGGCGGCTTCACATTCCCCAAAGACATCGATGTCACCAAAGCCGGCGGGCCCAACGGGCAACTCTACAACCTTGCCCACGACCCGTCGGAGACGAAGAACGTCTGGGAAGACAATCCCGATGTGGTGGCGGAACTGAGTGACTTACTGACACAGATACAAAAAGCAGGCTGGTAGGGTGAGCCAGAAATTAGCCGCGCAGCCGCGGTCGACACAGACTCATCAGACTACAGAACTTCTTGGGGGAGGGCCAAATGTCAAGCTATGCAAGCCGAATCGTATGGCGGACCTTTCTGCCCATTTTAGCGGCAATTCTGTGCACGAATCCGAAATGGGCAGTCGCCCAATCATTGGAAGCGGATCAGCGGAGAAACCGCCTCTCAATTTACTGCGACGCGATGCAAAGCTGGCTGACCGACGTCGCCGGTCTTTCAGATGAGCAGGAAAACCTCATTCAGCAACACTTGCGGGCGCGAGTTGAAGAATCTCAACGTGTCTGGCAACCAAAGCCCCGAAACCGACCGCTCAGCGATGCGGGCCCAATCAGGTTCACCATGAGCAAAGGGGCTGCGAAAGATGTCAAATTGAAGGTCGACGACAAGGAACTTCGGTCGATCTTATCCACAGCGCAACTGGACAAGCTTTCGAAAGAGCTTCGGGCACGAAAAGTGGCCCATGCGAACGCGACGATCGGGCATGCGGTCAATGTGCTGGATGACGAGTTGTTCCTCACGAATGAACAGCGACGTGCAGTGGCTGAGTACTACCGCAAATCAACTGATTCCGAGTTTGCGGCGTACTCGCTCTTCCCGAGCGACCGCTACTACAAACAATTGTCGCCGATCGAGTTACTGGCAAAACCCGATTGGCCAAACATACTCTCAACGGCTCAACAACAGCGAGCAACCGACTTTGTTGAAGCGACGAAAAAGAGCTTGTCCATCAACACAGAAATGCAAATGTCATTCGAACCGGCAGCGAGTGTTGCTGACTGGCTTGAGAACCTCAATAAATACGGCAAAGAGCAACACCGTCGAGTGCAACGAGCACTTAAAGTTCGCGCAGAATACTGGAGTCATGAATGGCATCTCCCCGACGACAGCGCGAAGAAGTTACTTGTGGCGAGCAAAGGCGTCGCTGATCAGCTCGTAGCGACGTGGAAGACAAAAGCACGAGCACACCTCGAACAATTGGAACTGGAACCGGAACGCGTCATTGCAACAAGCATGTCAATGCCGGTGGTTAACCTCAGAACCGTTGATGACGTTGAACTCTGGAAGCACACGCTGAAATCAGTCAAGCCCAAGGGGGAAACGTTTGAGTACGACAGGATTGCAGAGATCCGCCGCACGACGTCCGAGTACCTCACCATTTGCTTTGACCGTGAACTTTGGTTGACGTCCACACAAAGAAACAGGCTGCAGCAGAAAATTGAAAAACTGCTTCCGCCGTACCAGGTCCATGCGCCGCAGAATGTCGCGTTGGATGAGCTGGCACTGCTTGTGATTCCGCTGTTCCGCTTAACGCAACAGGACCTTGAGCTCTTGACAGAGAATCAACAGAAAGCCTTCGATCTACTGAAATCGCAGTTCCGCGTGACAAACGGCGTGCCGTACATTCACTTAAAGAACGACCATACCCGACGGTTCTATCTCCACACAACTCCGTGACCGGAAAATGCGGCACTGGTCACATTGGTTGCACTGCCAGAGTCCTCCTAGTCGCCTGCATTTGAAGCCGCCGATCGGATCGCAAGCCAGATCGAAATGAACAATACGCTGTGACAGCAGTGCAGCGTCGTCCGTCGGTCGTGTCAGATGCGTAGATTCAAATCTATCGGCAACACGGCTGTCAGGTGGTGCATAACGCACTACTTGCCTCTTTGAATCTGCCCGGCAATTCCGATCGCGCCCTCGTGTGAGAACTTCAATCCCTGATTTGCCGATTTCACCAGCGTTGACGCATCTCCAGAGAACCATGAGAGTAGCAAGGCCGAACCGCAACGCGAACGAGATGTACGGTTTGCGCCAGACGCAGAGTGGACCAGCGGCGCGTGAAATTCACACAACGTTGATGCTTTGCGCAGCAAGCAGGCCGCGAACGATCGACCTGCAAAGGTCGATCTACGACATCTGCGAAATCAGCAGCGGGACCAGAATTGTGATCAGGATCAGTGCCAGCGGGTATACGGTCGCATAGCTGGTTGCCGGAAGGTTTGATTCGGTGGTGGAAGTGACCGCGCCGAGTCCAGGCGTAGACGTCATCGCGCCGCAGATGCCGCCGAATGATTCCAGAAGGCCCAATCCCATTGCCACGCGAGCCACCATAAATCCGACAAACAGCGGTGCTGCGACGATGGCGATCGATGCGCCGCAAAGCAGCAGGCCGTGCTGCTGAATCACTTCGACAAACTGTCCGCCCGCCTGCGATCCCGCTTGAGCCAGAAACAAACCTAAACCGGCTTCGGCCAGCAGTAATCGAGCGGCTCGTGGCATGCGCGCAACCACAGGACCGATCTTTCCGAAGTGCCCGAGGATCAATCCGGCCATCAATGGGCCGCCCGCCATGCCCAGTGAAATCGAACGTGATCCAAGCTTCAGTTCGATGCTGCCCGCGATAACTCCCAAAGCCAAACCGGCTGCCAGCGAAATCAGGTCGGTCTCATCAACCGTGCGTTCGCGATGCCCGGCACACTGAACGAATTTGTCGAGCCCGGCAGGTTCGCCGACGGCGGTTAACGCGTCGCCAAACTGAATACGTTCGCGCGGGCTGGGGACGAGTTCCAGTTCCTGCCGTGAGATCCGCGAAACCGTCACGCCGAATCGAGACAGTAGGTGTAATTCTTTTAGCGACTTCCCAATCAGTTCTTTGGACGTCACAACCACACGCCGGCGCTGACGTTCCAGGTCCAGCGTGTAGTTGACGTCTTCGCATTCTTCGCCCAGCACGTCGACAACCTCCGCCAGCCGATTTTTTGCGCCGACCACCAGCACTCGTTGATCGAGTTCCAATTCGAAGCCGGATGGAATTGGCAGCAGGCGTTCGCCATTCAGCAGACGCGAAACCTGGCAGTTGGCCGCCGACAGCACAGCCACATCGCGCAGGCGTTTGCCACGTACAGCCGGGTTGATGACGTGGACCAAAGTTCGACTGATCGGGCCGTCATCGGGCACGTCCGAATTGCCTGCCGCATCGTCGGCGGCGGAGCTCTTCAGGAATCGCGGTACCAACTGCACAAACAGAATCACGCCGATCACACCGAAGGGGTACGCGATCCCAAAACCAACGGCCACATGAGAATCCGCCGGCAACCGTTCGGCAGCAACGGCCAGTGCGGGGGTACTGGTGAGTGCTCCGGCAAACAGACCGCTGGCCAGGTCCGCGTTCAGGTTCAGCGCGACGGCGGCCAGCCACGCGACCAATCCAGCCGACACAATCATTGCCAGCGCCGTAATGCCCAACGCCTTTCCGCGGCGAAAGAACATTCGAACAAAACCCGGGCCCGCTCCCAGGCCCAGACAATAGGCGAACAAAATGATGCCCGCGACGCCAGCCGCTTTCGGCACCTGAAAGCCAAAGTGTCCAGCGACAAGCGCGACAAACACAACACCGGATGTGCCGAGGGAGATTCCTCGCCAGGAAAGTTTACCAAAGGCCAGTCCCAGCCCGATCACTGCAAACAAAGCCAGCAGTTCTTCCGTGGAAGCGTTCATTTTAGATTCAGAGTTATTGGTAAAAACAGGTGTCAGTACGTTTCCAGCACTTGTCCGCACACGCCGTGCCGAAGTTCGCGCACTCGTTACAGCGAATCTCGCTGACTTGTGGCCGCGAGACAAGCGTTTCAGACGACGAAGGCTGTTTCCCACGAGCCCGAACCGTCCACAGCAAGAGGGAGACTGCTCTGGTCGCCGCTTCACATCGCTATGATCAATGTCGACGCCGCTGTATGCGGAAATCGAGCATTGCTGTGAATTCATGCCCTTCATTTGCCCGGGCACGCGACTTTCCCGTACGATGGAACCCGGTGCAGTTGCGCGTCGTCATTTGATCCCGGCATCGTAGAAGACTTTGCCCGCCCACTCGCAAAAACCTGCACCGCTGAAGACGACCTTCGCGTTTCGGGTCGGCCCGTTCTTCCTGCCGACAGAAGCTCACGAAAGCCCACCAGCACTGTGACACCGACAGTTGCCGATTCCGCACCGCCTCGATAGTGTGGTGGTGCAATTGTGTACGAGTTATCCCGCAATTCTCCCCCGTTGAAAGCCCACCCCATGCCAACCCGTCGAAACTTCCTGCAATCTGCCGCGGCTGTCACTGTCGCAGGCCTGGCATCTTCGAAACACGTCGCCTCTGCTGACGAATCAAAATCGGAAGGGCCAATCAGCATCGGCGGTCGCCGAGAACTTTTCGTTGATGACGCGCTGATCGAAACTCTTTCCGGCGGAGCCACTCAACAATTACAGCACCCGGTTCCGCGCGAAGTTGCATTGGTCCACGACGAACCGTGGGAAGGCACCGGGTGTGGCTATCACAGCGTGTTTCAGGACGGCGACCTGTACCGCATGTATTACAAAGCGTGGCATCTGGACTTCTCCACCGGCAAACTCAACACGGGCACTCATCCGTTGTTCTGCTGCTACGCCGAAAGTGACGACGGCGTTTCCTGGCGCAAACCGATGCTCGGCCTCCATGAATTCAAGGGTTCCAAGCAGAACAACATCACCATCACAAGCGGCAAGCTCGGGCCGCTGAACGTCGACGCAGGACATCCGGCCATCTTCAAAGATGACAATCCGAACGCGCCTGCCGATGCGAAGTACAAAGCCATTCTACGGTCCAGCAACCCCAATGGATTGTTGCCGTTCAAGTCGGCCGACGGAGTGAACTGGTCGCCCATGACGGATGCTCCAATTTTGCGAGGACTGGGCGCATTCGATTCGCAGAACCTGGCGTTCTGGGATCCGAACATCGGCAAGTACCGAGCTTACTGGCGGATCTTTACGGCCGGCGTCACCAACGAAAAAAACTGGAAACCCGCCGGTATTCGAGCCATCCGCACGGCCACGTCTGACGACCTGATCACCTGGAGCCCACACACAGACATCACGTACGAAGATTCGCCGCCAGAAGAACTGTATACCAACCAGATCAAACCCTATCATCGAGCACCGCATTTGCTGCTGGGCTTTCCTGCCCGCTACGTCGATCGCGGCTGGTCAGAATCGATGAAGGCTCTGCCAGCACTTCAGCAACGTGAGATGCGATCAAAGTCCTCACCGCGATATGGCACAGCCGTCACCGATGCGCTGTTCATGGCGAGTCGCGATGGCAAAATGTTCAAGCGTTGGAACGAAGCCTTTCTGCGCCCCGGAATCGAACGAGCGGAGGCATGGCACTATGGTCACCAGTACATCGGCTGGCATCTCGTCGAAACGCCAGGCGATCTTCCCGGAGCTCCGCCCGAATTATCACTCTACGCGACCGAAAGTTATTGGCACGGCAAAGGCAGTGCCGTACGTCGGCACACGCTGCGGCTCGATGGTTTCGTATCGGTGAACGCTCCGGCCGGGCAGGGCGGTGAGTTACTCACAAAACCACTGACCTTCACCGGCGACGAGCTTCATCTGAACTTCGCCACATCAGCGGCGGGCAGTGTGAAGGTCGAACTGCAATCCGCCGATGGCTCGGCAGTCGACGGGTTCGCTCTGGACGACTGCGAAGAACTGTTTGGAGACACGGTCGATCGAGTTGTTCGGTGGAAGAACGGCACAAACGTGTCCTCACTTGCCGGTCAGCCAGTGCGATTGCGGGTCCAGCTCAAGGACGCCGACCTGTATTCGCTGCAATTTGCGTAGCCTATATTCACGTTGCTTTTCCTGTGGTTTCGGGTAAATTGAAGATCAGCGAACACCGCTGTTCCCGCCTTTCAGACACCGCTCGGTCCCGCCATGCTGAATATCCTGAGCCCGCTCAGCAATCGTCAATCCTTCTGCGATCGCATCGGCCGACGCCGTATGCTGCAAATTGGTTCTGTCGGTATGTTCGGCCTCAACCTTCCGGGGCTGCTGAAGGCTGAACAGTCGGCGGGGCATCCAGCGGCGTCTACAAAGAAATCTGTCATCCTTGTCTGGATGCACGGTGGACCATCGCAGCTTGATACTTTCGACATGAAGCCCGAAGCTCCGAAGGAATACCGAGGAGCGTTTTCGCCGATCGCCACCAACCTGCCGGGGCTGGACATCTGCGAACTGTTGCCTGAACACGCGAAGGTGATGGACAAGTGTACGGTCATCCGCAGCTTCAGCCATGGCAACGGCGATCACTGGGCGGCTGCCCACTGGATGCTGACCGGGCACCTCGGTGCAAACGGCAGCGACCGAGCACCTCGGCAGCCATCTATGGGAGCCGTCGCGTCGCATCTGCTTGGACCGACCATGCCGGGTTCGCTGTCCAGCGTCAACATGAACGACGGTGGCTTCGGGTTTCATGGCGGAGCGTGGCTGGGCGTTGATCACAACCCGTTCCGGTACGGCGAATTCAGCTACGGCAATGAAGCCGGACGATTGCCATCCGGCGACCACAAAAGCTTCGCGCTGGTCGACGGTTTGTCTGAGCAGCGTATGGTGAATCGAGTGGCCCTTCAAAAACAACTCGATTCAGTAAGAAAGCAGATCGACCGCAATCGCACGTTCGACGCGATGGACGCGGTCAACCAGCAGGCCTTGGACATCGTGCTGTCCGGCAACGTTCGCAAAGCGTTCGACGTGCCTCAGGAAGATCCCAAACTGCGAGCTCGCTACGGCGAAGGCTGGGGCGAACAAGCGCTGCTCGCTCGCCGACTGATTCAGGCGGGCGTCCGTTATGTGTCACTAAACACCGGCTACTTCGATGATCACGGGAACATCGAACCCGCATTAAAAAACAAGTTGCCTCGGCACGACAAAGCTGTCGGTGTGTTGATTCAGGATCTGGCCGAACGAGGCATGCTGGATGACACGCTGGTCGTCGTCGCCGGAGAATTCGGGCACACGCCGCGCATCAACGCCAACGCCGGTCGAGATCATTGGCCTCAAGCGCAAAGCATCCTGCTTGCCGGAGGCGGCTATCGTCACGGCCAGGTGATCGGCAGCACCAACGACAAAGCCGAACACCCGACGTCTCGCAAGATCGGAGTCGAAGATTTCTGTGCAACGGTCTACCACGCGATGGGTCTGACGAAAAACGATCAGTTAATCGACCTGTCCGGCCGCCCCGTCAACCTGCTGCCCAGCGGTGAAGTTCCACACGAATTATTGTAGCTCATCTCTGCGGCGGATCAAAAAGCGACCGAACTGGCTCGCGCCGCTCACAAGCAGGGGGTGGCGATCGATGGGCTGCCCCAATTCCACTACCGCAACGATGAGTGGCATGGGTATCCCAATACGAGTACCAGATCACCGTATTGCTGCCTTCGTTGACGAACGCGTGCCTCTGAAGCGCAGCCGTGTCATCCCAATCGCCCGATTCACTGCGGCAACGATGTCTGCTTTCTTCTGGCCTTGAGCCAGAAGACTACGACCGAGATGACAATGGCCGTATTGAGGACAATCAGCCAAGGAAAAGGCGTCGACTTCGGAGCTTGTGAAATATTAACGATTTGGTTGCCAACGAAGAGCGGTTCGCCCCCCAAACGGACATTACCTTCACCGATCGTGTATGCGACTCCCTCAATCGCGTCCACGACCTCAGTGCCTTCCGGGAATACCACTCTCACATCAGCTTCAGTTACTGCACCCATTTCAATATTTTGAGCAGTCGTTTCGATGACGTTTACGGCACTTGGCATTGCATCGCCGAAGCTGGACGAACCGATAATCTCAGTGATTTTGGTTGGCATCCATAGTCCATCGAATTGTTGTGTTTCGTCGACAGAGAACTCTTCACTTCGCCAGCCGTTGTCGTCTTCCCATCGTGCTTCTCCGCGAACCGGCATATAACCTCTAGCCGGATCGAGCCAGACGTGTTTGTCGCCAATTGCTCTGTTTCGACTGTGTAAAGGCTTCCACGGAACGGACAGTTTAACCAAGCTGGGTTCGTTCTCGGTCGTAAGTGTCCAATCGTCTTTGTCCTTTAACAGGTATGTAAACAGAAACTCGGAGTCCGGCACATCGGCCCCCGTCAGCCAGTAGGAGTAACGATCATGAACAATGACGATATCCTGCTTCGTATCGATTCGGGCCGTGATTTTTCCGGATGGTTGTTGGACACGGACCCGCGATACTCCCTCGTCCGCATTGAAACCTGACTGAATTAACGGCGGTTTAGATTTCGCTTCCAAATCTTCACCAAACTGCTTAGTGTCGACACGATACGACTCACCCAGCCTGTGCCGCTGAAAGTCAGTTCGTCCGCCGGGCCAGATAACCTTGCCCAACTTCCCGTTCGTCCGGTTCTGGACTCTGACGAAAACTGAGCTTTCGTAAGAGAGATTCGCAGTCTTCTGTAGCCTGTGCTCAAAGGCTGCTGCAAGAAGTTCCCGCTGATCGGCCAGTGACAATTTTCGAAATTCTGCCAAAGCCAAAGTCTGCATCTCGTCGGAGCTGGCGGAACCTCCCCACACAACAACCGAGATCACAAGAGAAACGATGTAACTTCCAGTGTGCTTCTTCATTGTGCTCACCTTTCACTGACATGTTTGGAATTCGTTCTGCGTTGCTGCTCCAGCACCACGCTGCTCCGGTATTTTTACCGGGGTGGAATGCCTGGCTGATGAGTTTTTTGTCTGGTCGAGTTACCCGCACACGGTCAGGCCAGTTCGGTCAATTCGACTGCAACGATTTTGTCCAAATCCTCACGTGACGCCACTTGACCGCAGGATTGCCGCAGGGTTACCCTACAGTATTGCCTAACGAGCCCCTCTCATGCCACCGATATTGATCGGTGTTTTCCGTTCGACCACCGGATTCGACACGATGAGTTTTGCTCAACGAATTTTCCCCGATGGCTCGTCGCCGCCCGTGACTCCCTTCGTGGGTGATGTTTTCACAACCGGGCGAATTACCCAGCATGGTGATGTTGCGAACCGTATTTGTGTCTTTGGTTTGGGCATTCGCTTCGCTCGAAAAGATTCAATGCTATGCGAAGGACCTCAAAACTGCGTTGCTGGTGAGTGTGCGTGTTCTGCTTGCGCTGGTCGCGTTATGTTTTTTCAAACGCCGGAGACGGTGATGGAACTTTCACGCCACAATTGATCATTGGAAAGGCTGGCCAATGCGTGTGAGCATAAATAATTGCGGTCCGCTATTGGCCGCCGCGAATGTGCCAGCTTTGTTGTTTGGCCCTGGTAGCTGTACTGCAGAGGTCGTGTCGCTGACCGTCGTCATTGACGTTCTGCGAATTCGAAAATTCATTCTTAGCTGACTCGGCCATATCTCCGCCTCAAGAACCATGGCGCGGGCACGGCGTTCTGGACACAACGTTCGGAGAAATTTAGATACAGGAACTGTCGACAGGTATCGTTAATGGTGGTGGCGTTGCCGGCTTGACCGACGAGGGAAAATGGCATGAGACAGCAATCTCTGAGTCGCAGCAAACGCAGGGCACCAAGTGCTTCTGCAGTAATTCTTCCCGATAGAATGGGGTGCTCGTGGTACCCCTGCCATACGCCGTGTCCTGGCGAAAATGCGAAACGCGGGCGGCGCGGATTCACAGTCATTGAATTGATGGTGGTGATAGGCATCATTGCATTATTGATGGCGTTGATTGTTCCGGCAGTGATGAACGCTCGCGGGGCGGCCCGGCGGACTCAGTGTCAGAACAACCTGAAGAATCTGGGACTGGCGATGGTCAATGAGGCCGAATCGCAGAAGCGGCTCCCTGCTTCGGGCTACTTTGGCAAGCAGAGTGGTTTTTATCACAACTGGGTTGTTGATCTGCTGCCGTGGATTGATCAGCAAACGCTTGCCGACCGATGGGACAAGGACCAGACATACGATCTTCCGGGACATGTGAAGCTGGCGAGTACTCAGATTCCTGTGCTTGTGTGTCCGGAGGACGTGAGCGCTACTGGAAGCGGTGATCTGAGTTACGCAGTCAACGGCGGTTTTGGCTGGACGACGGCTCGAGGCCTGGAACAGATTCGTGGCCAGTTTGATTTGAATAGTGACGGGCAGTCGAACCCGGATGTTGGTTCGCCGAGTGACCGTGACCTGATGTACAAATGCGGACTGTTTTTCAACGAAAACTGGCCGCTCGGCACAGGCAAGGCTCGGCACCACACGTTGAATACAGTTCGCGATGGCTTATCGAACACAGTGCTGATCGCGGAAAGCATCCGTGCGGGAACAGACCCCAATGCTGAGGCATGGCAGCCCGCAAACTGGGCCTGCCCGGCGGCTTGGCGCAGCGCGTTTTATCTAAGCGGTTATGTGTGCGAAGATCTAAACTGCGGAGCAGGCCGAGTAGACTATGGCCGAGCCAACAGTCGAAGCGGGAGCTTTGCATTGGAAGCCATCAACTCGGCTCGCGAACAGGCTGAAGGGGAAGCTCCGTGGGCATCCTCGTGGCACAATGGCGGAGTGTTCACCGTCTTCGCCGATGGGCACGTTCAGTTTCTGTCTGAAGACGTGGATGGCATGGTGTATGCCGCGATGCTAAGTCCTCAAGGCGGCCAGATCGAAGGACCGCTGGCTCAGTCGGCAACTGCTCCGTAAGAACCAGAGTGACACGAAAACATGAGTACTCAGTTTTACAGGCAGGCACCTGACGGCAGCGAGACCGGGCCGTTCACACATGAGGGTCTGCGTGCCGCAGTGTTGTCTGGAGACCTCACCGAAGCCGACGAGGTGCGTTCCGAGGCAAGTACGCTGTGGGTCGGGGCGGGGCACATCAAGGGGCTGTTTCTCGGCGAGGCGGCCGAGAAACAGCCCGTGGATTCTGACGATGCCCGGCGAGCGGCCTACGACGCGCAGTTGGAAGCTCTTCGAACTGGAGCTTACGAACGCGCGGAGCAGTCGCGTCGGCAAGGGCGATCGGCTGCATGGTGGCATGATCCTGTTGGCTGGGAAGTCTACGTTGCCATATTGCTGGTGATGGTGGGCGTGATCTATTCCGTATGGGAAACACCTGAACATGTGCGATTTCCGCTTCCGAAGCGAATGGGCGGTCCAGTTCAGCAGGGGAACTTCTTTTTCGGAACAGGGCCGTGGTCGACTCTTGAGTATCTACTGCTGTGGCTTGATGCCGTCGTGGTGATCAGCGGTTTGGCATTTGGGCGGATGATCCTGACATCCAGACGCAAATGAGCCACAGCACGCGGCTTTGAATCGCCTGTAAGAAATTCTCCAGGACTCTGCTGTTAGAAAGTCAAGGCGATGCCTTCGAACATTATTTGCCTGGCGAATCGATTTGCCTTCGCGCTTGTTGTCGCCCTATTCCTCTGCTGCCCGGCGGTGAAGTTCCACACGAATTGTTGTAGCTCGTCTCTGCGGCGTCGAGCATGGGCTTATTTCAACCAAAACTTCTGAGGATTCGCCATGCCTGCAATCAAACCGCCGACACAGTCGGCCACGCGCGTTATGTCGACGCGGGAATGGCATCAGTCGGGAAGATCGAGCCACCGCCGGACCGCACGCCTTGCGGTGGCAACTTTGCTGCTCGCGATTAGCGTGGTCACGTGTCTGTTCAGCGTTCCCCGCCCGGCTTCCGCACAAACTGCGAATGCAGAGGCAGAGGCAACGTTATCAGCGGCGGATCAAAAAGCGACCGAACTGGCTCGCGCTGCTCACAAACAGGCGGCGGCGATCAACGGGCTGCCCCGATTTTACTACCGCGTCAATGAGTGGCACGGCATGGTGGAACGAATGCGAGCTCGGCCGCAACCTACAATCAAAATCCTGGCTCTTGCTCTGAGGGGAACCGTCAAGGCGCCAGCTGAGGGAGACAGTTCAAACGTTGAGGAATCCAGCGTTGGGGCGGTCGGTGGCGGAGTTGGCTACGACGGTGCGAAAAGTTCCCTGCGCCACCGTGTGGAAGGCAAATATACGTTTGGGTGGGACGAGAATTACTTTCTGTTCCAAGGCGAGTTTGGTCGACAACCTGCCCGAGGTAAGATGGCTCAGTTTTGGACGCACGAGGATTCATGGTGGCGCGAGGAGTATGAGGGAAGACTCCACAACATCTCGCGCGGTCCTTCAGCCTTTGCATTCTGGCAGGATGTTCGGTTTGTTTTGTTTTCATGTTACTTACGCCAGACGCCAAGAGCTTTTTGGTGGGGAAGAGCTGTTCACTCGGAACAGACGATCAGTACCTTTCCACCAGCAGAAGCCACTTGGACCATGATGGCGGCCGAAACATTTGCGGGCGAGCCCTGTTATGTCGTCGAATCTGCTCAACGACGCGAGCGCCTTTGGATTAGCAAGGCAACGGGTCGCGTCCGCGGAATCCTGAGTTACTACTACAAACAACTTCCCGATACTCCCCATTTCTTCGAAAGTGAAAACGTCGCAAAGATCGCGGGGCGGAACTTTGAATCGAGCAATGAATATGGGCGTTGGAGTCGCCGCGAGGCGACTCCAGAACAAGTAGCGGAACTACGAGACGCCTGGGACCGGTTTATCGTCGACGGATTCCCCGAGAACGCAAAGCCTAATGAACTCATCCGTCTGGCGGACTACCGCGAAGTCAAATCCGGCGTTTGGATTCCGTTCGAAGAAGAACGTGTCAATACGCATCCATCAGGACCAGACAAGAGCAATTACGTAAAGACCAGGATTGTCGTAGAAGCTGTTGAGTTCGACCGTTCGCTGGAAGAAGCGATTAGCAAACTAAAGCCAAAGGACGGTGACCCAATTCAGGATCGTCGTTTTGGCGGCGTAACGGTTTCCTATCGCCACGGACAACTCACCGACGCGGAAGTGAAAGCCAAAGCGGAAGCTTCGAAGGCAAAAGGCGCATTCCGCGGCGGCGTCTTTTGAGTGTGATCACGTCAGGGCGGGGAGCGCAGCTCTTTTTCTTCAGCGTCGAGCCGACACAGCGACTTCTGCTTTCCAGACGCGACAGCTGAGCTCACGTGCTGAAACTCTGTGCAAACATGAAGACCTGCTGCGGAAGATATCACCGACCGAAAATCAGGTCGTGCAGCGCGGCGGTGCAGACGTTGTCAAACAGCATGCGTCTGAAATGGATCTCTGCAGTTTCAGGTTGCCCACCGTTTGCCGAAACCTGAACTGTGTTATGATCGGTATTCCGACTTCTCGATCATTCCAATTCAAAGGTTCCTTCCATGCCAACCATCCGCGATATCGTCGGCCTGCCGTCTGTTCCTCCCAGCCTGAGTGATTCTGCACTCGTGATGATCGACTGCCAAAACACGTACCGTGAAGGAGTCATGCAGTTAGAGGGCGTCGAAGAAGCGATGGAACGCGCGGCCGCGTTGCTGGCTCGAGCTCGCGAAGCGGGCGTGCCTGTGTTCCATATTCAGCACGATGCCGGAGTCGGTTCGCCTTATGACATTACAGCAGACAGCGGGCAGATTGCCGACGTGGTCGCTCCCGTTGGAGACGAACCAGTCGTCGTGAAGAATTTCCCGGATTCGTTTGCCGCAACCGACCTGCAGCAGCAGTTAGATGCAACCGGAAAGAAGAACCTCGTACTGGCGGGTTTTATGTCTCACATGTGCGTGAACAGCACGGCTCGCAGCGGCTTCGACAAAGGCTACGCCGTCAGCATCGTCGAAAACGCAACGGCCACCCGAGCTCTCCCGGACGGCAAAGGCGGGCTCTTGTCCGCCGCCGACGTGCAAAAGGCCAGCCTGTGTGGACTGGCTGACCTTGTTGCAATTATCGTCGACGATGCGAATCAGATTCCGGACTGATCGACGCAGCGGCCGTTCACCAAAGCCCGCTCCGTTGGACCTGATGTAGCGCCGGGCTAAGTTCACACGCCAACCGCTTTGCGCCATGCAGCGGCCATCATTTCGTGCCCCTTTTGCGTCGGATGGACGCCATCGCCCGCCAGTTCGGAGGGCTTGGTTCCAGCCGCCACAGCTTCGTCGAACATCGTCTGGAACGGCACCCAAACAGCCTTCGCGTCTTTGGCCACCTGCTTAGCGTACTTACGGCGATTGTCGAAGTCCGGAAACCACTTGTCTTCGTTTTCCTTGACTGTTCCGCTCATCAACACAAACGGTTCGCAGACGACGATCTTCGTTTCCGGCAGGCCCTCTTTCGTACGTTTCAGCAGCGCCGCGAAGCCGTCACGGTAAGTTTCCGCCGTGCCTTCGTAACGTCCGTTCAGCTTGTGCCAAATGTCGTTCACGCCGATCAGAATGCTGACGATGTCAGGCTTCAGGTCGATGCAGTCACGGTCCCATCGCTTCGCCAGATCGGGCACTTTGTGGCCTGAAATGCCGCGATTGTGAATTTGCAGATCGTGTTCGGGATATTGGGCGTGCAGTGACTTCGCGACAAACGATGGATAGCCGCGTCCCAGGCCCGCATTGGCAACTTCCTTCTTTTTGTCTCTGCCCGCGTCCGTGATGGAATCGCCCTGAAACAGGATGATGCTGCCTTTCTTCAATGATGTACTCTCCTCACCAAATGTTGAGTGGACGTTAAGGCTTGCAGCGGCGGCGACAGCCGTTGATGTGGCCAGAAATGTTCGACGTTTCATAGGACTGCTTTCTAATATGCTCAAAGCTTCAGACCATTCGAGCGACCAGCGAAAAACGCTCCCGATCAGCCACTCCGATGCGTGACTCAACCGACAACGTGACATGTTGAATTCGGAACGACTCGCGAACCGGCCGACGAGTGGTGTGTGTTTCACCGACCGGTTTCTGATTGTAGTGAACAGCGTCCGGTTTCTGAATTCGACCGAAAAAGAAGATCAACCGGGCGTCGCAGATCCTTCGAGCCAGTCCGCCCCAACCAGAGAAGGGCACCGGCTGCGATTTTCGATTCTCCAGTGTATGTGTTCCAAGCTTAGACTGCACAACTGAACGAAGCTGCCGTGATCGCTGCGACAGGCTAACCGGTGAAACCCCGGGGTTTCCTTCGCTTCGCTCAGTCCAACCCCGGCCACACGCGATGGTTCATCCCGGCCCGTTCTGTCAGACAGAACACACAGAAACTTTCCTGCTCCTGATGGGCATGCTTATTGCGTTTGAGTCAGCTCAGTAGTTCGCCGTTTTTAGACAGTCACTCGTTTTCCATTGGTTAGCCAGCTGGTTCACTGCCTACGCTCAGCCTGGGACTCGGGACATTGAAAATTGGAAGCTCTGCGCTTGGCATTCGCAATTCGAACTGTGCGTTGATGCACGGTTCAGGTGCGTAGTCGCACTCGGTGTGCGGTTTCGACGACTTATGGTTGATGACGTATTCGGACCAGCCGTGTTTCGTGCGGGATCGGTGTGAGTTGGCCGGGGAACGGAAAGTCCCTGGTGGATGGCGTGCTACTTCGTATGAACATTTGAAATGTCAAAACAAAAGGAAGAGTTGATGTCTGACGATCTTAGTGCATTGCTTGGTGATTCCGCAGATTCGTTGCTGCAGCACAAGTGCACAGGAATTCCGGTTGAGTCACTGCATGTGCCGGGCCCGGATTCGGTCGAACGTTTGTACATGCCCACCGATCGCAACTGTCGTACGCTGGCCAGTCTTCAGCGGCTGCTGGGCCATGGCCGGTTAGGGGGATCGGGCTACGTGTCGATCCTGCCGGTCGATCAGGGTATCGAACATTCTGCCGGAGCTTCCTTCGCCCCGAACCCAATGTATTTTGATCCGGAAAACATCGTCAAACTGGCGATCGAAGGAGGCTGCAATGGCGTGGCTTCGACGTTCGGCGTCCTTGGTGCGGTTGCTCGTCAGTACGCTCATCGAATTCCGTTCATCGTCAAGATCAACCATAACGAACTCCTGACGTATCCCAGCACTTTCGATCAGGTAATGTTCGGAAGCGTCGAGCGCGCCTACGACATGGGGGCCGTCGCTGTTGGAGCGACCATCTACTTTGGTTCTACCGAATCGAGTCGCCAGATCGTGGAAGTAGCGGAAGCGTTTCAGCGAGCTCACGAACTGGGCATGGCGACGATTCTTTGGTGCTACCTGCGAAATGCCGCGTTCAAAACAGACAAGGATTATCATGTGTCTGCCGACCTGACCGGCCAGGCGAACCATCTTGGTGTAACGCTGCAGGCCGATATCATTAAGCAGAAGCTGCCCGAAAACAACGGCGGATACAACGCTGTGAAATTCGGCAAGACATCGCCGATCGTGTACGACAAGCTGACCACCGATCATCCGATCGACCTGTGCCGATATCAGGTCGCCAACTGCTACATGGGCCGCGTCGGCCTGATCAACTCTGGCGGCGCATCATCCGGAGCAGGTGACCTGGCTCAGGCCGTCCGCACAGCCGTTATCAATAAACGAGCTGGCGGAATGGGGCTGATCAGCGGTCGCAAAGCGTTTCAAAGGCCAATGGACGAAGGTGCGAAGCTGCTGCAAGCCATTCAGGACGTGTATCTGGATCCACAGGTCACTGTCGCGTGACAAGGGCATTGGCCGTTCACGCAAATTCGAGCTACTGTTCGAAACCAAGAAGCCACTCTTGTAGGTCGCTCACAACAAAGAGCGACCTACAAGAGTGGCTTCGGTTGTTTGGCTGCCCCGGCTGGCGCCTCGAAACCAGCCTCTGAACGACATCTTGACTATTCCCGTCCTTGCCTCAGAATAGGGTCTGGGGACCATACGGAATCATCCGGAATGAATCCGTCGAAAACGTGTTAGCTGGAAACAGGATGACTGACTTCGACTTTGCCAAGATCGAGGAATCACTGGGCATCACTGTTCCCGCCGCTTACCGGCGCGTCATGTCCGCGTATCCTTTCCATAATGGCCGCCCGTCCGATGCGTACATCCCAGACAACGCTCCGTACATTTGCAGCTTGAATCAACAGATTCGCTCAGACGCTGTCTATCCCAATTGCTGGCGTCTCGACCTACTCGCAATAGGCACAACGTGGGATGGCGACGCGCACGTATTGGACACGTCGCTCCCGGATTCGCCTGTCTTCAGGTTCGCTCAGGATGATCAAACAGTGACCACACTTGCTGGTACGCTCGACGAATGGGTCGGCCAGTTATGCCAGTGGTACGTTAACGCAGACAGCGACCACATCGCTGATGAATACAAGGCGATCACTTCGGCTATTCAAGCCGCGGGTTTCTTCAGTACGTCACCCGAGCTGATGGACGGCTGGCATCGAATCGCTGTTGCATCCAGCCCTGATGGTGGCGACAGCTTCTGGATTGCAGCCGTGAACGCTGGCTGGTTTGCTGGCACGTGGGCTGGCAACATCTATCAGATACCGGACAAAGTTGCCGACTTCTGTATCTCGTGCCTCACGGATGCGCCCAACAAGACTCACTCTGACTTCATCGACACGATCAAGATTCGATACCGCCTAAAATCGATAACCAATGCTGAGTTCGATGCTCTCACGCGAGCCAGGTAAATCGGATAGCGGAAGACTGTCGCCCGCGTGTCCTGGATGCGAGTCCGCTACCGTCTGTGCGCTGATCCTGTCATGAAACGCAATCATCGCGGAGTTCAGGTAACAGCTGATCTGCGTATCTAATTCGTATTAACTGCTCTTGCCTGTTTGGCGAACCTTAGCGGCGTTGTACTCCCAGTTCATTCGGGCAATATAATCGGTCGATATTTCCTGTGGGCAAATGGCTTCGCAGGCCTCGGTGTTGGTGCAACTGCCGAATCCTTCTTTATCCATTGTGGCCACCATGTCGACAACTCGTCGCTGTGCTTCGATTTTCCCCTGTGGCAAATTCGACAAATGAGTCACCTTCGCGCCAGTGAATAGTGCGGCTGAGGCGTTCTTGCACACTGCCACACAGGCGCCGCAACCGATGCAGGTCGCCGCGTCGAATGCAGCATCTGCTGCGTCTTTTGCGATGAGAATCGAATTGGCTTCGGGCGCGGTGCCGATGTGAGTTGAAATGAAAGCGCCTGATTGAATGATTCGATCCAGGGCAGATCGGTCGACTTTCAGATCGCGAATGAGGGGAAATGATGACGCGCGGAATGGTTCGATAACGATCGTATCGCCGTCGTTAAAGGTGCGCATATGCAATTGGCAGGTCGTGGTTGCTGTGAGCGGCCCGTGTGGACGTCCGTTGATGACCATCCCGCACGTGCCACAAATGCCTTCGCGACAATCGTTGTCGAATTCGATCACACGCTCGCCCCTCCGGACAAGTTGCTCGTTGAGCATGTCCAACATATCCAGAAACGACATGTCAGGATCAACATCGTCGAGCGGATAGTCGACCAGCTTACCAGCGGCGTCGCGGTCATCCTGCCGCCAGATTTTTAGTAACACCTTCATAGTTTGATAGCTTTTTGTTTGTTATCACGTTTTCCACATTCCAGCAGCGACCAACGGGAGCGGACCACACATTTCCGAGTGTCAGCTCGAACCCGCCGCCGGTCGGCACCGGCTATTTGTAGCTGCGGGCGGTCAGTTTGACGTCCTGGAAGGTGAGGTGTTCTTTGTGCAGTGTCGGGGTACCGTTCGGCGTGTATTCCCATGCGGCCACGTAAGCGAAGTCGTCGTCGTTGCGAACCGCTTCGCCGTCTTCAGTCTGATGGTCCGTTCGAAAGTGAGCGCCGCACGATTCATCTCGACTTAGCGCATCGCGACACATCAGTTCGGCCAGTTCAAGGTAATCGTTGATTCGCAGCGCCTTTTCCAGTTCGTTGTTCGGTTCGTGACTACCGCCGGTGACACGGACATTGCGATGAAAGTCCTCACGCAATTCCGTGATCTGAATGATCGCTTCCTGTAAACCTTCCGGGCTACGACTTATGCCGCAACGGTCCCACAAAATCGCCCCGAGTGCTCGGTGATATTCGTCGACGGGGCGACCACCGTTGACATTCAACAGCTTCCTGATCGCTGCTTCTGCGGCATCGGCGGCCTGCTGAAATTCTGGAGCATCCGTGGACGGCAAATTCTTCGTGCGCTGATCAGCCAGGTAGTTGCCGATGGTCGTTGGGATAATAAAATAGCCATCAACGCAGGCCTGCAGCAAAGAATTGGCGCCCAACCGGTTAGCTCCGTGGTCAGCAAAGTTGCATTCGCCCAGAGCGTACAAGCCATTGACGCTGGTCATTAATTCATAGTCGACCCACAGCCCGCCCATCGAAAAATGAGCGGCCGGAGCAATGCGCATGGGTTCCGAATAGGCATCCAGACCTGTAATTTTGCGGTACATGTCGAACAGGTTGCCGTAGCGACCGGCGATCCCGTCGCGGCCGTATTCCTTCAAAGCGTCGCGGAAGTCCAGATAGACGGCGTTCTTAAGCGGGCCGACGCCATGTCCCGCGTCGATGCGTTCCTTGGCCGCTCGAGACGCAATGTCGCGCGGCGTGAGGTTTCCGAAAGCGGGATAACGCCGTTCCAGATAATAATCGCGTTCGTCGTCGGGGATGGCGTTAGGAGACCGTTCGTCGCCAGCTTTCAAAGGAACCCAGATACGTCCGTCGTTGCGCAGGGATTCCGACATCAGAGTTAATTTGGACTGACGTTCGCCTGATTGAGGCAGGCAGGTCGGGTGAATTTGAGTCAGGCTGGGATTGGCGATGTACGCGCCGCGCTTGTGAGCTTTCCAGATGGCGGTGGCATTGCTGCCGAGCGCCAATGTCGACAGGTAGAAAATTTTCGAGTAGCCGCCGGTGGCCAGAACAACCGCGTGCGCCGCATACCGCTGGATCTCCCCCGTGATCAGGTCGCGTGCAATAATGCCCTTCGCCTGGCCGTCGACAATCACCAAATCCAGCATCTCGTGGCGATTGTACATCGTGACTCGGCCGGCTTTGATTTGCCGACTAAGTGCGGAGTACGTTCCGAGCAACAATTGCTGCCCGGTTTGCCCCTGAGCGTAAAACGTGCGTTCAACCTGGACACCGCCGAAGGAACGGTTTCCCAGAACACCGCCGTATTCGCGAGCAAAGGGAACTCCCTGAGCGACACACGTGTCGATCAGGCTGACCGACAGTTCGGCCATGCGATACACGTTGGCTTCGCGAGATCGAAAGTCGCCGCCTTTAACGGTGTCATAAAACATGCGATAGATGTTGTCGCCGTCGTTTTGATAGTTCTTCGCCGCGTTGACGCCACCCTGAGCGGCCGTCGAATGAGCTCGACGAGGGCTGTCGTGAAAACAGAATGCCTTTACGTTGTATCCGAGTTCGCCCAGTGCGGCGGCGGCACCTCCGCCAGCGAGTCCCGTGCCGACAATGATGACGTCCAGCTTTTTGCGGTTGGCGGCGTTCACGAGTTTGCAGGTCGCCTGATAGCGACTCCACTTTTGTTCGACCGGGCCTTCCGGAATTTTTGCGTCTAATGTCATGCTTCAATCAGCGTTGCATAAAGAACAGATAGATCGGCATCGCCGCAAACCCAAAAGTGATCACGATGGCAAACGCCAGGCTGAACCACTTCACCCAACGTGCATAGCCAGGATGATAAAGGCCCAATGAACGAAAGCCGCTGTATACGCCATGGTGAAGATGAAACCCCAACGCACACACGGAAACGGTGTAGAACCCCACATACCACCAGCGACGGCAGGCAACAGCAACGACCGTGTACAGATCTCGATTGCCTTCCGGATCCTGCCCGACGGAATTGCCGAACTTGTACGGGTACCAGAAGTCCATCATGTGCACGATCAGAAACAGCAGGATGATGGCTCCGAGGATCCCCATCATCCGAGAATGCCACGGAGAAGACGCTTCCGGATCTTTTCCGACATAGCGATCACCGGCCGACTTGCGATTGGTAATAGCCAGCCCGACCGCCACGATTGAATGTGCGATGACGCAGAAATAAGTCACATAGGCGGCCGCTTTGATGACAAACAATTTCGACAGAAATTCGGCATACCAGTTGAACTTCAGTTGCGCATCGGGCATGGGAAGAAACAGCTGGATGTTGCCCAGCAGATGGATCACCAAAAAGATGCAAAGAAAGAAACCTGTGAGAGCCATCAGGTTTTTTCGAGCGACCGAAGAGAGCATTGGCTGATGTCGATGGAAGTACGGGATTGAAAAAGTATTGGCGAACAGGGTTCTGGCCAGGGCCCATTTACGCTCGCGCGGGGTTCACCGCATTGTCACGCGGTTCTTCAGCAAGTATCGCAGGCGAAGGGTTTCGGCTGACGCCCTGACCATCCATGTCGTAGTCACCTAAACCAAACGGACGGACCATTTCAAAACAGACGTCCTTACCGCGGAGAGCAATTCCGCACACCGCGCGCGATGATGCACACCAACCTGCCGTTGCGATGTGCTTAACTTTCGCTTTTACTCGGTCTGGGTGGACCTTCACCACCGTGTCCTTCAGTACTTTATTGAAGGATTCGACAATGCAGATCGCGTGCCAACTATCACATCCAGCTATTGCTTCGGCGGATGAGGCACTTCTACCCAGAACCAGCCTCGCAGGTCGTCTTCGTGAAATCCAGTGGCCTGATCGTTGGGGTACTGCAGCTTTAAAGCCGACTTAACGTCTTCCGCCAGCTGGTCTACCGGACCGTGACACAGCAGGCATTTCTTCTGCAGCCGGATCGGCAAAAATACGCCCAACGCATCATCGGACAATGAGACAAGTTGAGGCGTATCTGCCCGCGTCTCGACAAATTCAGTGGCCCAGTCAGGCGACGGATTCATGGAACTCCGCAGCTTGAACGAAGTGCGTCCGATGTCGACTTTGAATTCCCGCTTCACATTTTCGGCGATGGCCGGAGCTTCTGACTTACAGACATCGATTGCCGCTGCTGGCCCGTCCTTTTGAATGGCTTCAACCAATCGACCAGACAGCTTCGTCATCAGCGCATCTTTGGCGGCCAGAGCTGTTTCATGCTGTTGCCGCTGAACCGGCGTGAGCTGATCTGCAGATTCGATCACGACGGTTTCACCGACGTCTTCAGTTGAAGGCGCGGCGGGACTCGCCGTTTCCGTGGAAGAATCACCTTCCGGCTTCGCACAGCCAATCAGCGACATGCACATGGCCAGAGCGACTGTGGCCGTTCGTTTGTTAGTCATCGTATTCCTCATGGTCATCAAACAAGACCGATTCCTTTGTGATACGGTTGTCGGACGCAGCCAAATCGTGGCCACCAACAAATTGTGACTGGCGAAATCTCTGACACCCCGCCGACGTCGTGGCGAACACCAACGATTTGCCGATTGACAGGGCCTTCATCCTTCGACCTCGTTTGCGCTTAACGCAGCAATCATGCAACGCGTCGCGATGGTTCAGGATTGCAAACGCCATACCAGTCGCGCGTGTCATCTTCCGCGGCTGCTTTCATTCGACTTAGCAAACTTATGTGACGCTGCGGGAGAGAAGATGTCCGACGCTGCATTGTCGCGTAGCTCACAGATCGACCACCGTGGCGAGTCATGCGATTTTGCGGAATGTGTGCGAGGTACGACACATCCTGTGACACTGCTGACGCACGGCTAAGTCAGTCCGTGAAAACCATCATGCAAACACAATCGAAGTCTGCCCTGGTCCGGGCCCTGCAAGAATTGAATGTGCGAATACCGAACTCGTTGCACAGCCCGGACTTGACGTTTGTATGCGCGGTAATTGGCCTGGAAACGAGCCCAGCCCCGTGCTCAAATCCTTCGGCATTGCGTGTAACGAAAGCGAAGCGAATGGGACTCGGCACGACAATTGCAAACGCCGTATTGCCGATCATGGTGGTCGGATTTCCGCCCGGAATTTTCCAAGTGTACCGGCGGAATTCATACTGGACCTGCCGGGGTCTTCGAGCTTCTGGACGAGCGTCGGCGGGGTTTGTTCGTTTCGGGACTTGTGCAGAGGAGACCGGCATGCTGCAGGTCCGGTTACCAGGAAGTAACCCTTTTCAGATCGCGGTTAGTGAGTCCACGACGGAGTCTGCTCGACCATTGCGGGTGGCCGTTGCCGATGACGAGGCCGAGTTGCGAATCTACTTCGCTCGGGCACTTCCGCACCTGGGCTACACCGTCACTAAGATCGTCGCGACGGGCGAAGAGTTAGTAAAACAGTGTCAGCGATCTCCACCTGAAGTCGTCATCTGTGATGTGCAACTGGCAGGAATCAGCGGCCCGGAAGCGGTTGCCACCATTCGAGAACAGTTCTCAATTGCAGCCGTCTACATCACAGAGAATTCACATGAAGACAAGGCGGCTTCGGCTGCCGCATATTGCGGGATACTGACAAAACCATTTCGAATGCACGATCTGACGCCTGCGATACAACGGGCCGTTGCTGAACGCCCCGGATGACCGTGGGGATTATTCGAACGAAGTATTTTAGGAGACGAAACAATGATGGCCCCTCTTGATGTTTGCTTTCAAGCGATGGAACGCGACGAACGGGTGGTGTGCGAAATTGAAGCTCAAATCGCGGACCTGGAAGACCAATATGATTCGATTATTGGCTGCGACATCGTCGTCCATGGACCAGCCGCACGCGACCCGAAAACCTACGACAAAACCAACGGCCTGTACGACGTTCGACTCGTGCTGGCTCTCCCCTGTCGAGAAATCACGATCGAACGCGGACAAACCGCCGATGCCGACGTGTACACCGCGGTTGAAAAAGCGTTTCAGGCTGCGCGGAAGCAGTTCGAAGAATGGCTTGAAGAACGGCATCACCTGCACGAAGCGAGTTGAAGCAACCTGGCGACTTCTTCCAATGTAGAAATTACGCCGGGCCGACGGCGCCGTTCAAAATGGGCTGACCGTCGGCACACGACCTGCGGTGTATGTTCGGTGACGCGATCAATTCCCACACTCCTCAAGAAGTAACACGATGTCCAGTCAACAAAGTACGGTCAAAGACATGATCTCATCGCTGAAACGCCAGCGAGACGAATTGAAGTTGCAAATTCATCTTGGCAGCGCGGACGCAAAGGAAGAATGGGAGCGGCTGGATGAGAAGTTTCAAAGCCTGGTGTCACGCTTCGACCCATTGAAACAGGCGGTGGACGAGACGACCGAAGATGTTTGGGAGTCCCTGAAACTTGTCGCGGGTGAAGTGACAGACGGATTTCACCGCATTCGAAAGTCGCTCTGACGCGTGCCGTAAGTCACCATCGTTAGCATTCCTACTGCAGCAGCGTTCTCAGGTGCAGTTCTACGCAATCCGCAAGAATCGGCGGGTTGTAGCCGCCTTCCAAAACGCTCACCAATCGACCGTCGCAGTGTTCTTTGGCCACGTCCAGCGTCATGCACGTCAGGGCTTCGTAGTCTTCGGTTTCCAGTCCCAGCGAACCCTGCACGTCGGCGTGGTGAGCGTCAAAACCGGCGCTTAGCAGGACCAACTCGGGGCGACACTTTTGTGCGGCTTCTGTCAGCAGATCCCCAAAACGCGTCAGCAATTCCTTTCGCGGAATGCCGAAAGGCAGCGGCAGATTGAAGATCGTTCCCTTGCCATCAGCGGCACCGGTTTCATCGGCTAGTCCCGTGCCGGGGTAGAAGGGATGCCGATGGACGGACACGTAGTAAACGTCGTGGTCGCGATAAAAAATTCGCTGAGTTCCATTACCGTGATGCACGTCCCAATCGACGATCAGAATGCGGTGCAGATGATGGAACAGCCGCGCGTGCACGGCACCGATGGCTACGTTGTTAAACAGACAGAAGCCCATCGCCATGCCGGGTAGCGCATGATGTCCGGGCGGACGTACCAGGCAAACGGCCTGCCGATGAGTTCCCGTGAGAACTCGATCCACAGCGTCAACCACGCTGCCGACAGCCAGGCGCGCGACATCAAATGAGCGTTCGCTAAGAAACGTATCGGTGCCCATCCAGCCACCTCCGGCAGCCGCGAAGTCTTTAATTTTTTCTACGTGACGATTCGCATGGACGGTTTCAAGCTGTTCCGCCGTGGCTGCCTGCCATGCGGGGACCTCAAAGCTGGTGACCAGGCCTGACGATCGCAGTCGTTGATGCACCTGGCGCAAACGTTCGGGCGATTCCGGATGATCGCCGGTCGCGTGGTCCAGAAACTCAGGATTGAAATACAGGAGCGGCATTGGATAACTACGTTTCAGATTTGATGGCTGCATCTGATAGTGAAAGGCTCTCCGGGCTGGCGAGACCTATTTCCCGTTCCAGATACACGACGCCATCCTTCCGCTTTGTGACTTCGAACGTACGCCGTCGAAACGCGGCCAGCATGCGATGGTTGTTGAAGTCCGTTTCTGCCACGACCGATTGCAGTCCCCACTCTTCTGCCACCTGCAGACAATATTTCGTCAGCGCCGATCCCAGGCCCCTGTTCTGCCAGGGGTCGGCAACCAGCACGGCGAATTCGGCGTTCTCGTGATTGCTGTCTGCGACAAGTCGTCCAACGCCGGCGAGCTTCCGTTCTCCGTGGTCGTCAAGTTCTGCGACGATTGCCATTTCGCGATCGTAGTCAACAAAACAAAACCGCGTGGCGAATTCGTGAGTCGTCCGCTTCAACAGGTAGCGAAAACGAGCTCGAATCGTCTCGGGCGAACACGCCGCCAGCATCGCATGCCACATCGGTTCGTCCTCAGGCCGAATCGGGCGAAGCAACAGTCTTAAACCATCCTTCAGCGTGACTTCTGTTTTGAACTGGTCGGGATAGGGACGAATAGCCAGATGAGCAAACGGCTTCAGCGACTGCTGCGCGGCGTCGTGATCGATCACGGCACGTGCGTCCAGCGCTACCGTGCGTTCCGATGTGGCTACCAGCGGATTGATATCGAATTCCTGAATCTCAGGCGAATTCGCAATCAGATACGAAAAGCGAATCAACACTTCGATCAACCTGTCAATGTCGGCTCCCGGCTGACCGCGATAGCCTTCCAGCAACGGCCACGACCGCAGCGACTTCAGCATTCGTCGAGCCAGGCGTTCGTTCAGGGGCGGCAGCCCGAGTGCTCGATCGTTAAAACATTCGGCCGCCGTTCCTCCCGTGCCGACCAGCATCACTGTGCCGAATGTCGCATCCTGTTTAGCCCCGACGATTAGTTCCAAACCCTCTGTGTGTTTGAACATTTGTTGCACAGTCACGCCCGGAACGTCGGCGTCCGGTCGTTTCTGTTTGGCGTTTGTCTGGATCTGGTCGAAAGCCGTTCGCACGGCGTCTGCCTGACGCAAATTCAGGATCACGCCGCCGACATCCGTCTTATGAGTGATGTCCGGCGAGAACACTTTCAGCACCACCGGATAGCCCAGTTTATCGGCCGCCTCCACGGCTTCACGACGCGACGTGGCGACGAGTGTTTCGGTGACGGGAATTCCGTAGCGTTTGAGAATCGCTTTCGAGTCCGGTTCGGAAAGAACCGTTTGTCCAGCAACCGACTTCCGCCGCAGAAAACGCGAAATTAATCCGGGACGGGCGGCCAGCGGCGTCTCGGCGACTTTACGCGTTAAGCGTGGTTCGCCGCCAGGAAGTTCCTTCGGTGTTTCATACAGAATGTCCCGATTGCGTCCGTATTCCACAAGGTGCATGAACGCGCGGACGGCGTTTTCCGGTGTCGGGTATGTGGGTACGCCGGCCGCGTTTAGTAGACGAATTCCGGCTTCTACAGAAGCCCCGCCCATCCACGTGGCCAGCACCGGCTTGCGCACGTCTCGAGCCACCTCGCCAACCGCTTTTGCGATCGCAGTCGGATCAGTCATGGCCTGAGGCGACAGGACGACCAGAACCGCGTCGACATTGCGATCGGCCACAACCGGCCGCAGCGCTGCTGAGTATCGATCGTCTGTGGCATCGCCCAAAATGTCGACAGGGTTGCCACCGGACCAATAGGCAGGCAGTGCAGTGTTCAGCGTTCGCACTGTATCGTCAGACAACTGGGCGAGTTTGCCGCGTCGTTCCATCAACGCATCGGTGGCGATCACGCCTGGTCCACCGGCATTGGTCACGATAGCCAGGCAGGGACCGCGGGGCGGGGCATGGCGAGCCAGCAATTCGGCCGTGTCAAAAATTTCGCCGATGTCGAAGGCTCGCACGATTCCCGCGCGTTGAAAGGCGGCATCGTAAACCGCATCTTCGCCAGCCATGGCGCCGGTATGAGACGCTGCGGCCTTCGCCGATTCGGCGAACCGTCCGGACTTGTACACGACGATCGGCTTTGTCCGAGTGAAAGCTCTGGCCGCGGAAATGAATTCGCGTGCCTTTGTGATGGCTTCCACATACAGAACGATGGAATCGGTATGCCGATCGTTGGCGAAGTAATCGATCAAATTGGCGATGTCCACATCCAGCGTGTTGCCAACGGACACAAAGTTGCTGAAGCCAATCTGCTCGCGTTCTGCCCAATCCAGAATCGACGTACAGAGTGCTCCGGATTGCGAAATCAGTGCGACGCTGCCGGCCTGTGGTGTGGTCGCTGCGAAACTGGCGTTTAGTCGTAACCGGGGAACGATGACGCCCAGACAGTTTGGCCCGATAATTCGCAATTCCGGAAATTCGGCCGCCGCTGCCCGCAATTCGGCGGCCACCGCTGCGCCCGCTTCGCCGATTTCACGAAAGCCGGCCGACAGGATGATCATGCCATGGATTCCGGCCGTTCCGCAATCACGCACTAACTGCGGAACGCTGGCGGCCGGTGTGCAGACAATTGCCAGGTCGGGCGTGTTCGGCACATTTTCAATCGAAGAATACGCCTGAATCCCCTGCACCGATTCGCGTTTGTGATTGACAGGATACACCACGCCGTCGAATTCGTTGCCGATCAGATTCCGCAGCACGCTGTAGCCCACGCTGCTGCGACGGTCACTGGCTCCGATGACGGCGATGCGGCGTGGGTCGAAGATCTTTTCAAGATGGTGAACAGGCATTGAGTTCCTTTAACTGCCGCTGAGTTTCCCGTCATCAGTTTCCAGGCTTTCACCGTAGATCAGCCAGTATACCAACGGAATGACGATCAGCGTGAAGAACGTCGATGTCAACAGCCCAAAGATGATCGCCCACGCAAGACCAGAGAAGATAGGGTCCAGAGTAATCACCCAGTTACCCAACAGCGTGGTTCCAGCCGTCAGCAAGATGGGCCGAGTTCTCACGGCCACGCTGCGGATGATGGCTTCACGCAGTGACAATCCTTCGCTCTGGCCAATGTGAATAAAGTCGATCAGCACCACCGAATTTCTGACCACGATCCCCGACAAGGCAATCATGCCGATCATCGCTGTGGCAGTAAAGAACACGGGATTGGGATGACCACCAATCGGTCGGCTTGTGACTGTATTCAGCAGCCAGAACCCCGGCAGAATTCCGATCAGAGACAGAGGAATGGCCAGCATGATGACCACCGGCAGAATGCGCGAACCGGTTTGGAACATCAAAAGAACGAAGATCCCCACCAACGCCGCACCGAACGCCAGGCCGAGATCTCGGAAGACGTCTAGCGTGATTTTCCACTCACCTTCGCCCGCCCATTCGACGCGGATGCCGTCCGCGACGCGCCAGGGATCGCCACCGCCCGGGGACAGCCACGTGCGGTCCGCGGCGGCGCGACTGTCTACAGCTTGTCCATCAGGACTGCGGACATCGTCTTCGTTTCGGCGAAGATCAACGGAACCAAAGCTGGAAGTGCCAGCCTCCTGCCGATCCCATTGGATATCGATAATCGCATCCGCCGGAGCTCGTCCGGCAACGTCGGCGTACACATACGCGACTCGTTTCAGGTTCTTGTGATAGATCGTCTTGTCATCAGTTCGTTTGCGAAACTCTCCTAACGCTCCGAGCTGCACCATGCGGCCGGTTTCGCCCTTCACATACAATTCTTCCAGATCGTCAATGGCCGAACGCTGCCATGTTGGCAAACGCAGCTGCACCACCAGTGGGTCGACTTCGCTGGGAAGATGCAGCACCGTGGCAGGCAGTCCGTCCAAAGCAAGCTGCAATGTTTGAGCAATCGTGTCGGTAGAAACTCCGGACAATGCGGCCTTCGGTTTGTCTGTTTCGAACACCCACACGCTTTGGTCGGATTCCGCACTGACGTCGATATCCACCAGCCCGGGTTCTTTCTGCATGCGGTCCGCCAATTGATGCGATGCTGTAATCAAGTCGGCATACGGCACATCGTCGGGGCCGTAAACTTCAGCCGTAATCGTGGCCATCACAGGTGGCCCCGGAGGCGATTCGACCAGCTTGATGTTGGCCCCCATCGACGTCGCCAGTTCGCTCAAGCCATTGCGGATGCGCAAAATCATTTCGTGCGACTGGTGAACTCGAACATCTTTCGACACCAGGTTGACTCGAATGTCGGCAACGTTCGGCCCCTGTCGCAGAAAATAGTGCCGCACCATGCCGTTAAAGTCCATGGGCGACGCCGTTCCGACAACCGCCTGGTAGTCGCGTACTTCCGCTTCAGCCGACAGATAACGGCCCAGTTCACGAGCCACCGCGTCCGTGCGTTCCAGAGTCGTGCCTTCCGGAAGATCGATCACAATCTGAAATTCGTTCTTGTTGTCATAAGGCAGCATCTTCAGCGGCACCATTCGGAACGCGGGCAGAATTAACGCCGCCAACAGCAGCAGCCCGGTGCTCGCCAGAACGCTGTAGCTCATCCAGCGATGGTTCAGAAGAGGCGTCAGCATCCAGCGGAAGAAGCGATACAGTGGTCGTTTCGTGACGTCGAATTCTTCGGCCACCGAAGGGTCGTCAATGATCTTCCGCAGCGACACCATCGCCAGCCATGGCGTCAGCACGAAGGCCACCAGAGTCGACACGCTGACCGTCAGCGGAACGTTCAGCGCCATCGGCGCCATGTATGGCCCCATCATTCCGGTGATGAACGCCAAAGGCAGAAAGCTGGCGATGATGGCCAGAGTCGACAGAATCAACGCGGGACGTACTTCCTGAATCGCTCGTAACACGGACTTGCGAGCGGGAAACAACCGCAGCGTAAAATAGCGAGCCACATTTTCGACGTCCGTGATCGGATCGTCCACCAACAGCCCCAACGACAGAATCAAGGCAAACATCGTGACGCGGTTAATCGTGTAACCGGCCATCAGATTAATGAACAGCGTCAAGCTATAGCAAACAGGAATCGCCAGCGCGATGACCAACGCGGCTCGCCAGCCAAGCACGACTCCGATAAAGGCAATCACCGTCAGCACGGCGACGGCCAAACCTTCGACCAGTTCATTCACTTTGTCGTTCGCCGTTTCACCATAGTCTCGCGTCACGCGATAGTGAACTCCGTCGGGTAGCAGCGACTGCGACAGTTCCGCCAGTCGATCTTTCACATCGTCCGCCACCCAGACGGCGTTGGTTCCCTTGCGTTTCGCAATCGCGATGTTGACGGCGGGAAATGTCTCGAACGTCACGGCCGGATCCGCGCTTGCTGCCGCCCCGCTCGCATCATCGTCTTTCAGAAAGGGCAGGGCGGCGGGCGACGCTATCTCCGCCGCGCCGAAACCCATCCAGCTATAGCTTTCGGCTTCGGCCGGGCCGTCAATCACATCCGCCACGTCCTGCAGGTAAACGGGGCGTCCGTCGGTCACCGACACCACCAAGCGTTGAAGCTCGTTTGCGTCACGAACGAACGTACCTGCTTCTACGATGAAGTGTTCTTCCTGTTGGCCAAAGCCGTTTGACCGGCGATTGACGTTGCTGGCCCGCAGAGCGTTCGCGACCTGCAGAGCTGACACCTGCCGAGCCGCCAGCGCAGACGGATTCAGTTCGACGCGAATCTGCCGAGGCCGGCCACCCACCACCCACACGCGATTCGTGTTGGGAATCGCCTGCAGATCGTCCTGAATTTCTTCCGCCAAACGCCTTAGTTCGTGATCGCCATACAAATCGGTCCGATCCGACCACAGCGTCGCAACAACGATTGGTACGTCATCCACTTCGACGGGTTTGATCACCCATCCGGCGACGCCCGCAGGAATGTCGTCGACGTTGGAATACACCTTGTTATAAAGTTTGATCAGCGAATCTTCGCGATCCTCGCCGACATAAGACCGAACCGTCACAACTGACTGCCCTGGGCGAGACATCGAATAGACGTACTCGACACCATCGATCTGGTACAGCAGTTTTTCGACTTTCGTCGTGACCAATTGTTCGACTTCTTCAGCCGACAAGCCCGGCGCACTGATCAGCACATCAGCCATGGGAACGACAATCTGAGGCTCTTCTTCGCGCGGAGTCAGATACAGCGCGGCTGCTCCCAGCATCAGCGACACGATCGTCAACATGATGGCGATATCGCCGCGTAAAAAGACGTCGACGATACGAGTAAGAAACGGCATGGACTCGGCGTCGGCGGAGGAATCGTTAACAACATCCGGATTCGTCATGGCGACGTATCCTGAGAAGCAGATTCCAGCTGATTCGTTTCCCGCGTTCGCAGTACCACACGCTCTCCGGCCTTCACGCCGCTTAGCACTTCGACTCGCCCCGGCACTCCCAATCGCCCGGTGCGAATCATGCGGCGTTCCAAAGTTTCGTCGTCACGGACAACGTTAACAAACTCCAGTTGACCGATTTCCTGAATCGCATTCCTCGCCAAACACAGGTGCCGACGAACTCCTGCTGGAATCAGCAACCGCCCGAACATGCCTTCATACAAATCGTCCGTCCGCGGTAATGTGGCCTTCACCAGAAAGGACCGGCTGGGCGCATCGGCCTGAGGCACAATTTGATCGACAACCGCTTCAACGGTGCGGTTCAACGCATCGATCTGCACCTGCAGACGGTCGCCAACTTTTAGATTGACCGCCAGTTTTTCCAGCACGGGAGCTTCCAGCCGCAACGATGCCGCGTCATAAATGACCAGCAAAGGCTGACCGGGCCGAGCCGTATCGCCCGGTTCGGCCAGCCGGTCGACGACTCGACCGGCCTTCGGTGCCGTGATGGTTGTGTACGCCAGAATGATCTTTGCTTCGTCGATGGCCTGCCTTGCCTGAGATTCCTTAGCCGTGGCCACATCCAATTGAGCTTTGCGAGCATCAAAGTCAGATTGAGTTCCCACCTTGCGTTTCAGCAGTTCGGCCGCGCGTTCGAAATCGACGGCGGCCTGTTTGCGACTGGCAGTTGCCGCCAGCAATGCCTGCTCCGCCTGCTGTACGCGAGCCTCCATTTCGTCGCTGTCGAGCTGGATCAATACGTCGCCAGCCGCGACCAGATCTCCGGCCGAAACGTTGATCGACTTTATATCGGCCAACACACGCGCAGAAACTTCAGTCCGACTGGCGGCTTTCAGGGTTCCGACTGCTTCTTCGATGTAGTCTTTGTTGATCTCATGGACAACGTCCGTCGGCCGATCACCCAGCGTCGGACGGTCGACATCAGCACGTCCAGGTTCAATCTTGTCTGTAAACGCCCCCGACAGCCACGCGATGACCGCGACCAGCAGCCCAAGCCCGACAGCAGCAGGCAGGACAGTGCGAACGAACATCCGCAGAACTGACATGAACTTATCCATCGCAATGGCCACCATTCTCTAATGACAGCCCAAACTGTTGGGAAACATGATCGATAAGCCTGCTAAGGTTTAGAAGCCTCAACGGGCTGCGCGGCGGCGTCAAGAAAAACCTGATCCAGTTCCTTCAGCCGCGTTTCTTCCGCCTTCGAGACTTTGCCGATCCCCAGAATTCCGCCAGCCGCTTCTGCGACTTTGCGAGAGCGAATCATCGCTGCGTCGTGCAGTTTGCGGAAGGCGCTGACGGACAGAGTTGGCTGGACTGCATGGATGAAGTCTGACCACGCTTTAAACAGAGTGGCAGACGGCGGTGTCTTGAGCCAAACTCTGAGCAGTTCGTATGACGGCGTCTCCTCTGCGATTCCCTCCTGATCGGCGGCTTTCAGAACAGCGGCCCGTTCTGTGGTTTCCACAAATCCGTTTGCCCACGCAACATGAACGGCCGGAAACAAGGTCAAAGCGAGCAGAGATTGAGAAGTAATCTGCGCTTCGACTAACTCCTCCAACACACCGCGGTCGGTGATCCCCGTCGCTGCAGTGAGAGCCTCTTCCTCGGCTTCCACTCGCTGCTGATCCTTCAGCTTTTCGATCAGCTCAAGATCGACGCGATAGAAAAATTCGTCCTCAAGAGTACTGGCTCGTTTGCGAAATGAATCGTGCGACATAATCTCGCTCCTGTGATTGAGGGAATCGCCCAAAGACGACAGGGACTATGTTTACTTGTGGAGCAATTCCTATGCCCGAAGTCGTCGTCCGTCCGCCCTGAGCATAACGCATCACCACAATCGCTAAATATGTGCGGAATCGTCACTGATGTGCAGTTGAGCGCGCATCGAGCGGAGACGTCATACACGTTCGTGCCGACAGTCGTGCAACTCTAAAGCTGCGTCGCCGAACTCTTACCCCTGCGTCAACGCTTCGTACCCGGTGACGACGTCCAGCAGTTCTTCCGTGATGGTTGTCTGGCGCTGGCGAGAAAAGTCGGAGCGCAGTTCCTGCAGGCGGTCGTTGATATTGCGTTCCGCAGCCTGCATGGCGGCAATACGACTGGCGTTTTCTCCGGCCAGAGATTCCGCGCAGGCCTGGAACAGTGACACAAACAGAAACTGCTTAACCAGCCGCGAGAACAACACGTCTGAGTCCATCGTCCACAATGGCAAGGAGCGATTTGCGTTGTGAGGCGCGCTGGTTGAATCGTTTTCTGGAGGGACCGAATGTGAGTCAGCCGCATCGTGCTGCGTCTTCAGGCGTTCGAAGTTCAGTGGCAACAGCTGCATCACGTGTGGTTGCCACGACGATGATGTGAGTCGCCGGTTGTGAAACACAGAAATCCGCTGCAGGCTGTACCTGGCTCGCCATCCATCAATCGCAGCCAGCAGTTCCTGGACAAGTGGCGTGATACCGTCGACTGAACCGGGCAAAGAAAAGGTGTGGTGGATACCGAAGTTGGCGTCGCTTAGCTTGTCGGCCACTCGCTGACCGACGCAGATCACAGGTGCCTGCTGCGAAACTTCTTCGGCGCCAGCCAACAGCGAATCCATCGCAAATTGAGCCACCTGTTCGTTGAATTGGCCACACATCCCCTGGTCAGATCCAAACACGACGGCTCCCGTGCGACCGTTGGCGGCGGACTCCGTAAAGTCATCGCATGTGTGCCGCATCAGCATCGCGAGTCCCGTATCGATCGTCCGAGCGTACTCAGTGAGCGATTCCGTGGCGGTTTCGTATTGCCGAATACTGACAGCCGCCATGGCCTTCATCGTGCGAACCACGCTGCCCAGATCTTCGGCACTGGCGATGCTGCGTTTAAGGGATTCAAGCGTTTGCATGGATACGTTTTCTGGTGAGCCTCATCAGTCGTTTTCGTCGGCGATGGCGCGCCAATAGTCGAGACGACTTCTGCTACGAACCAATCACCTTTCCAATCGCTTCAAGCAATGAGGTCTTAACACCCTTGTCCAGTTTTTCGCCACGCGCCACGCGTTCACAAACTTCCGGCATTGCCGACGTGATCTGTGATTGAAGGCGCTCTTCCATCTTTCGCGTGTCCGCCAATGGCACATCGTCCAGCAACCCTTCGGTGACTGCCAGCAAAGGCACGATCTGAGCCGCGACTGACAGCGTCTCGTACTGAGGCTGCTTCAGAATCTCACGAACTCGGCGACCGCGTTCCAGAGTTGCTCGAGTGGCGTCGTCCAGACGACTGCTAAACCGCGAAAACGCCTCCAGTTCTTCAAACTGTGAATACGACAGACGCAGGTCACCCGCGACAGCTCGGTACGCCGGAAGTTGAGTCTTCCCGCCGACGCGCGAAACCGAACGGCCGACGTCCACAGCTGGCAGCAGGCCTTTCTGAAACAGATCTGGCGACAGATAGATCTGTCCGTCCGTGATCGAAATCAGATTGGTAGGAATGTAGGCCGAAAGGTTTTGAGCGTTCGTTTCGGCAATGGGCAGAGCCGTCAGCGATCCGCCACCGAGACGTTCATTCAAGTGAGTTGATCGTTCTAAAAGTCTTGAGTGCAAATAGAAGATGTCGCCAGGAAAGGCTTCTCGCCCCGGCGGACGGCGTAACAGCAGCGACAGTTCTCGGTAAGCACGCGCGTGAGATGTCAGGTCGTCGTACACGATCAGCACGTCTTTGCCCTGAGACATGAAGTACTCACCGATCGACGTGGCCGCAAACGGAGCCACATACTGCATCCCCGGAGACGAATCGCCTTCTGCCACAACAACCACGGTATGATCCAGCGAATCACGCTTCTTCAAATCGGATACGACCGAGGCGACAGCCGTGTTGCGGCGACCGATCGCGCAGTAGATGCAGATGACACCAGTGTCACGCTGATTCAAAATCGTATCGACGGCGATCGCTGTCTTGCCGGTCTGCCGATCGCCGACAATCAGTTCTCGCTGCCCTCGACCAATGGGCACCAATGCATCGACAACTTTGATCCCGGTTTGCAACGGCACGGTCACCGGCAAACGGTCAAGAATCGCAGCCGCATCCTGTTCGCAGACGCGCCGTTCATGAGCCTCCACCGGGCCGCGCCGATCGAGCGGCCTTCCCAACGGATCGATGACTCGCCCGAGCAGTCCTTCGCCGACAGGAACATCCAGCAGTCGCCCGGTGCGGCGAACTTCATCGCCGGCAGCAAGCTGCCCGTCGGTTTCGAGCTGGACGATCCCAACTTCGTCGCGGTCCAGATTGAACACCATGCCAGATCGCCCGCCTGGCAACTTCAGCAGTTCCTCTGACTGCACATGAGGCAACCCGCTGACTCGAGCGACCCCACGAGCCACGCTGGTGACGGTGCCGACTTCCATCGGCCGCAGCTGGCTTCGCTGCTGATTCAGCACGCGATCGAAGGCGTCACGTGTGGGTTGCAGAATTTGTTGAGTAATCGAATCAGGCATGGATGTTCAAACTGGAAGTGTGCAAAGTTTGGCCTTCACGCTACGCCTTCCGGAATCGCATTTTCTACGGCATCGATAAGGTCCGATTCCACTTTCGCCAACGCATCACGAATACTCCACGCCAGCTTGCAACCGGGAGCATGCAGTTCGATACCGCACACAAGTTTGTCATTGACTCGGAAATCCACACCGCCATTTTCGTCCGCCAGGCTCTGTATTCTATTGACAATTTCTAATTGCTCATCGCCTGACAGATCGTGCGAGGTCTCAATCACTAGACCGTCTTTGCGTAATGCGGCCGCAATGGGTTCGATGGTGGTCGCGTCGGCGTTCGTAAGCTCCGACAGAAAACGTTCCACCATACGAGTCTGCAGACGTTCGTCAGACAGATCCTGTAACAGGTGACGGCTCACGTCAGTGGCATGCTGCGATACCTGAAGTTGCAGTTCTTTGAGTAACGTTTGTTTTTCACGAGCCAGCGAACGCTGCCACTGAGTCTTCGCAGTAGCAACTTCCTCACGGCTGCGCTGCATCTGCTGCTTCTGCCATTCGTCGGCCGCCTGCCTGGCCTCTTCCAGCGATTTGTCGCGTGTGGCGTTTAGCTGCTGAAGCTGTAATTCATAGTCTTTGCGAATCGCTTCGGCCTGAGCGGTCGCGTCTGCAGCTTCCGCCTGTCGTGCTGCCATGGCGTCTTCGCGTTTTTGCATCGCGTTCAGGATCGGACCGTACAGGAATCGCTTCAACAACCAAATCAGGATCAGGAAGTTGATGATCTGCGCGACAAATGTAAACCAGTCGATAGTCATCTCACTACGAGCTCAGAAACGGATTGGCGAATAGTAAAATCATCGACACGACGAAACAGTAGATGGCCGTCGATTCCACCATCGCCAGACCGACAAACAGGGTTCTCGTGATCGTGTTGGCTTCGTCCGGTTGCTGCGCGATGGCCGACAATGCCTGCGCTAACGCTCGGCCTTCACCCAGCGCCGGTGCGATTGAGCCAATCGAAATTGTGAGCCCCGCTGTGACAATCGAAGCCACGGAAATCAGCGTATTGGAGTCCATGATTATCTTTCAACCTGAGTTGCCGAGGCGATGTACACCATGGCCAGCACAGAAAAAATGTAGGCCTGAATCATGCCGGTCAGCAGTCCAAACAGCTGCATCAACACGGGAATAAACAACGGCACGAAGCCGAGCAGAATGGCAGCAATCACCGTGCCGCTCATCATATTTCCGTACAAACGCACGGCCAGGGCGAGTGTCCGAGACAGCTCACCGATGACGTTAAAGGGCAGCATCAATATCGATGGCTGCAGGTACTGTTGCAGGTAGTTCCAAACGCCTTTGCGAGCGATCCCGAACATCGGCACAGCCACGAACACGCAGGTTGCCAGAGCGGCCGTCGTCGACAGTGAACCTGTGGGAGGTGTGTAGCCAGGAAAGATGGACAGCAAGTTCGCGAATGCCAGAAACAGAAACAGCGATCCGACAAACGGCATATAACGTTCCGGTTCACGGCCGCCCACATCCCGAATCTGATCGCGCAATGCAGACACCAGAATTTCCAGCACGTGTTGTCCCTTCGACAGTTTGGTTCCCGTCGAAAGTCGGCGCGTGACCAGCCATGAAATTCCGACCAGCAGCACCATGACCAGCCAGGTAAACAGGATCGTGCGGTTCAGCCCCACTGGCCCCCATTGCCACAACACGGCATCCGGAGAAATCTGAATATCGTTCCCGCTACTCACTTCCCGCTCCTCGAAGAACGCTCCTGCCATGCGTCGCCAGCAAACGCACGCCGACGAATCCCAATAAGCAAGCAACCATCGCCCCGGCATCGCCGTTGCTGAAGTACCAGACGCCCCAACACACGATCGCCGTTCGTAGAATCATGCTTGAAATCGCCAGCAGACCAGGCCGTTTCGACGTCGGTAGCTTGCGGACAGTCGCCCACAGACCACCGAAAAAGATGACGCCTAAGACCATGCCCACGACAATCATGATTCCGTATTGAATTAGCGGATAATCCATTACCGCACCCCGCCTTCGTCTCTCAGCCAGCGCCACGCATTCCAACACCCGATAAACAGCCCCAGCAACAAAAGCATCAACGTCCACGATCGACGACTTTCGAATCTCGCGTCAATCCACACACCAACGGCGGCCCCCATCAATGTCGGAATCGCCACCGACCAGCCCACCAGCCCGAACATTCCGAGACCGAACCAAACTTTATGGCCCTGTTCGTTTTTCGCCTTAATGCGGCGAGCTTCCTTCTTTGCAATTTCCTTTTCAACGTCATCCGACATACGGCCGCTCCTCCAACGCCAGAAACCGACGCACGAAATCGGCTTCCAGTCGAGCCACCGCAGAGACAGCCTGCTTTTCTCGCTCATCAACCGTTTCAAAATGTTGATGAACCTGCTCCCGAAGACTGCCCAGATCGTGGCCTTCCACGCCGAATTCCACCGACACCAACACGTCAGATCCTGTCTTCACAAGCACGCCATCGGCAACTCCTGCGTAGTGATCGCGTCCATCGGACGTTGTGTAGGTCAGAATGCCGGGGGCAAGCGAAGTGACGAAATTGACGTGTCGAGGCAGCAAGCAAAACGAACCGTTCTCCGCTTCGGCGACAACCTTCGTGACTGGCACGTCGACCAAAACATTTGTCGGCAGCAGGATTTGCAGATCCATCATGCCACCGCCTCCGCCGCGACTTCGTCGACCTTACCGATCATGTACAAAGCGCGTTCCGGCAGGTCGGCAAATTCATCGTTCAGAATCCGTTCGCAGCCGTTTAAAGTTTCCGACAACGGCACCATGCGACCGCTGTGCCCGGTAAATTGCTCGGTGGTAAAGAACGGTTGCGTCAGGAAGCGTTCCAGGCGGCGAGCCTGATTGACGGTCTGGCGATCCTGGCGAGACAGCTCTTCCAGCCCCAGCATCGCGATGATGTCCTTCAGTTCTTCGTACTGAGCCAGCGTTCGGCGAACGTCCTGACTGATACGATAGTGCCGATCACCCACGACAGGCGGCATCAGCATTTTGGAACCTGATTCCAGCGGATCGATCGCCGGATACAAACCCTGAGCTGCTCGCTTACGCGACAGCACCACGCTGGACGACAGGTGAGCGAACGTATGAACGGCGGCCGGATCAGTAAAGTCGTCGGCCGGAACATACACCGCCTGCACCGACGTGATCGCTCCGTTGGCTGTTGAGCAGATGCGTTCTTCCAGGCCCGCCAGGTCTGATGCCAAAGTCGGTTGATAGCCAACTCGTGATGGCAGTTCGCCCATCAGTCCCGACACTTCCATGCCCGCCTGCACAAATCGAAAGATGTTGTCGATCAGCAGCAACACGTCCTGCCGCCGATCGTCGCGAAAGTATTCGGCCATCGTCAACGCCGCGTGGCCCACGCGATAGCGAGCTCCCGGGGGTTCGTTCATCTGACCGAACAGCATGATGGTCTTATCCAGCACGCCAGCGGCTTTCATTTCGCGAAACAGTTCTTCCGCTTCGCGACAGCGTTCGCCGATCCCGCAAAACAAACTGACTCCGTGATGCTGCCCGACCACATTGTTGATCAGTTCGGTGATCAGCACCGTCTTGCCGACGCCTGCTCCACCAAACAATCCCGCTTTGCCGCCACGTTCCAGCGGCGTCAGCAGATCGATCGCCTTAATCCCCGTCTCGAACACCGTCGCATCAGCGCCGCGTTCAGCCAGATCGGGCGACGGTTGATGGATGGAACGCAGCTGTGCGTTTTCCAGAGCCGGTTCGCGATCGATCGCCTGCCCAAAGACGTTAAACATCCGTCCCAGCAATTTGTCACCCACAGGCACCTGCAGCGGATGCTGAGTGTCGACGATTGAATCGCCTCGACTGAGTCCTCGCGTCGGCGTCAGAGCGATTCCTCGAATCGTGTCTTCGTCAAGATGAGACAGCACCTCAACAACGATGGTTTGATCCGGACCGGTGCGAAGCTCAGAATTCATGTCTGGCAGCCGATCCGCAAACACCGCGTCCACAACGCTGCCACGCACGGAAACAATGGTTCCGTGATGTTGCGAGTTGGTGACTTGAGGATCGAGAGTGCTCATGACATTCCGGTTGGTGTTTGAAGAATCCGGCCGCCACTGCTGAATTCACGTTCAATGGCGTCCGGACAAAAATCGTTGCTCTCCTCAACACAAACTCCGCAGCGCTAATCCCACAGCGCAGCAAGCAAGTCGTCCTTCACAAGCTTCAAACACAGCGCCCCCCTGTGCTTCAGCGAGACACTGATGCCGTGCATCGCCTCCGGCTTCGGCTTCGGGTTAAACGCAGTGGACCCCGGTGCTGAAGTGAGCGAAGACTCCTGCCTGTTCTATGCAAGATAGTGCGACAAAAACTGTGTCATCCGCTGAGGACTTACGATCCCAATCGGCCGCTGGTCCGCATCGATGACCGGCACGTGGCGAAGACCACTGACCGCCATGATAGAAAGCACCTTCGCTGTCGAATCGTGTTGGTGCACGAACACAGGATTCGCGGTCATGACAGCTCGTATCGGCCCGTCAATCACGTCGTCGTATTCCAGGCACACTTTGTCCAGCACATCGCGATCGCCGAAGATGCCGACAAGTTTGCCATCTTCCTGCACCAGCACGCATGCGATTTGGCGGCCCACCATCAACTTCATGGTTTCGCGAACCGACGTGCTGGCCTCGATGCACGTCATCGGCTGTGCCTGAATGCTTTCGACGGTCTTTTCGTGCAACGCCTGCTCAACAGGGTCATCGAAATTCGGGCCATCGTAGTTTTCCAACGGATCTTCAAAACTACCAGAGTCGGTTTGATTGGAGTCGGCCATCTCAGGCTCCTTCTTTCCGGGTTGAAAGGTCTACGCCAGTGGCGTCCTGAGTCATCACTTCGTGAGGAAACATCTCGGCGACAAATTCCATCATCGATTTCTGGCCAGTAATGCCGACGACATGACGGTCTTCGTCCAGAACCGCGATGAATCGAATGTTGTGCTCTTCCATCGCTTCCAGCACCATGCCGACTCCATCGGTCGGCAACACCCACGGAAGCCGCTCAACCATTTGGTGTTCTACGCTATCGTCCAGAACCGAAATCGATTCGTTGATGGCGCTTCGCAGCATACCCTCGGTAAACATCCCGGCGGCCTTATCGTCATCATCCACGACAATCACGCATCCCAGTTTTGCCGCACGCATCTTGACAACCGCTTCGCGCACCGTGGCCGACTTATGAATCGTCGTGGCCGGGCGGAGATTCAGCTTGTTGACCGTTGTCGTTTGAAGTTGTTCCTTGAGTCCCATTTCGGACACCCCTGTTTGAACGTAACAGTGTGAAACAAACGGCGCTTCTGCCGCCGATCGTTGGTTACTCATTTGCGTTGCGGTTCCAGATCCGCCAGTACAACATTCCTGACCCATTCGTGACACTTGATACAACTCATTGTGACGTTCACCCAGGCAAGTGACGCACCGTCGATCGACCGCTTGTCGGCCTTGTTGTAAAGGTCGGCGACCGCGTTGCGAAACTGCGTGCTGTGCTGCAGATACATCATGTCATTCGATGCACGCCAACGCTCTTCCTTGCTCATCTCCAGAAGTTTGTCAGCGTTGACTGCCACTGATTTCAAATCGTCAGTCATCAGGCCTTCGAGAATGCGGCTTGAGGCGGCCAGTTTCTGCTGCATGAATCGATCAAGAGCTCCGTCGCCAGCTTCGTTGTCGGCTTTCTTCCCGTCCTGCTGCTCCTCCGCCGCAGGCACTGCCGGTTTCGCCGCCGTGAGCTGCTTCTGAGCCGATGGCTGCTGTGCGGCTGTTCCGTTCCACTCGACGAAAAGAAAGGCAACAACGGGAATCGCAAGGAACAAGAGGGGGCGAGTTTTTCGCATGATGCTTCCTTTGTGATGGACAGAAATGTCGTTGCGAATCAACGCAAAAAATGTTTCGCAACACCTTCCTTAGCTAATGCAGAAACCATGCCAACGTGAAGTTGCAACTACAGCGAATCTCGCTGACTTGTGGCGGCGGAACACGCGTTTCGCAAGATGAAGGCGGTTTCCGACGAGCCCAAACCGTCAACAACAAAAAGGAAACTGCTGCAAGGAATACGGAATTACGGATAGTCGCGAATGTAGTCATGGCAGGCGATGCAGGTCGCTGTAAGGTTTTGCTGTACGTACGCGGTCGCTTCCAATTCTTTTCGGCGGGCCATTCGCTCAAGTTGCCCCGCCAGGCGAGCGAATTCCATGCGGAAATGTTCGTAGACCTGCTCGTCTGACTTGTCGCCCGCTTTCTCCAGATCTGGTGGTGGCGTCAGGCTGATTTTCGATAACGCGGCGGCCGCTTTTTCGATGGATTTGAAGTCCTGTGTGACGAGTCCCGCCAGAATATTTTGAGAATGCTGCAGCTTGGCCTGCATCATGATTTGAGTATCTTCGTTGCGGATGCTCTTACCTTCGTCCGGGGTCACCGGAATTGGTTTCACTTGAGCATTCAACATCGAAGTGACCGCAATTCCAGCCGCCACAATCAATCCGGTCAGTGCGAAGTTGCGTCGCGAAAACATACGAATCTCCGTAAGGATGCTGAGCAGCAAAGTCGGGTGCAGAAAGCCACTTGCAAGACTGCGGACGCAAATGCGGTGCCCGCGAAACGAAAGTTCTGAACCCATAGAAATGACAACGACCGCCGCAGCACTGGCACTCGCAATCCGAAATCACAGCGCGCCAATGTGTGCGACTGCGTCACAGGTGTGACACTTTCGGGGCCGCTGCACATCCGACAACTACCTGCGCGAGTCGCCACCATGTAACCGTCTTGTCCCACGCTCAACGGCATCGCAGCGATGGGGCACGCAGATTCAGGCCGATCAGCCCAGCAGAATCAGCCGTTTTCTACAGCGTCCACCCTGGCGAAAATCTCAGCGGTGTCAGGCCTGTCGTGTGGCGAATCACTTGCGAAGTAGAACCGGACTATGCCATTCGGGTCGATCAGCACATCACCGCCAAGCTGGCGGTAGTCTGAACCCGGTTTGTGAACGCGGCGGCCGCGTAAGATCAGCTTCAGGTAGTTCCAGATCGAAGCTGGTCCCAGAATCGACCACCAGGAACCACGCCCCATTCCGTAGGCGTCGTAGGTCCGATGTTCAGAATCAATCAGCAACGGCCACCGCAAGCCAGTCTGCCGGATGTAAGACGTCGCCATCACGTCGGCGTCAAAGGTGATGATCGCCACATCGACGTTTCGATCCCGAAACTGAAGTTCCCGCTGACGCAACTGCGTCACGTGCTCACGGCACGGCAGTCAGCCAAGGTGACGATGAAACACCAGCAGCAACCAACGACCTCGATAGTCCACCGGCCGATGCTCAACACCATCCACGTCAGGCAGCTCAAAGCCAGGAGCAGGTTTATTCAGAAGTGACATCATTCAAGTGATTGTAGCCAGGCCCGGTGACCACAACCATGATATGTCAGCAGGCGTCGAACAACCGTGGCGGCATGCAGACGCGGGCAGCAGTGCCAGTCAGCGACGTTTTCCAGCCATCACCGCCGTTGAATCAGCCTCGGTTCGCTACATTGCATCCCCGCCCATTTCCCGTTATCCCTTCCCATTCTTTCGCCCCCTACGAACTGACCGAGACACGCCAACCCACCCATGTCCGACGACACAAAATGCAGCTGTAATCGCAGCTTTGGAACATCGCCAACACTTTGCGAGGCAAAATGGGGGCGGATGAGTTCCGCGATTACATCCTGGGATTCATCTTTTACAAATACCTGTCTGAACGCATGCATCTGTTCGCGGACGAGATTCTGCAGCACGACGGCATCAAGTTCGACGAAATCGACGAAGACACACCCGACGGCCTGGAAATGCTGGACGCCATCAAAGACGAATCCGTCGGGCGGCTGGGTTATTTTCTGAAACCTTCCGAACTGTTCCACCAGCTGGCTCAAAAGGGAGCTCAAAAGACCGGCAACTTCATTCTGGAAGACCTGACCGCCGTCTTAAAGCACATCGAAGCCAGCACGATGGGCCACGACAGCGAAGACGACTTCGAAGGCCTGTTCGAAGATCTCGATCTGGGCTCGTCCAAGCTGGGGAAGACCGAAAACCAGAAAAACGAACTCATCGCCAAGGTGCTCGTTCATCTGGATCAGATCGACTTTCGTCTGGCCGATACTCAGGCCGACGTGCTGGGCGATGCCTATGAATATCTGATCGGGCAGTTCGCCAGCGGAGCCGGCAAGAAGGCGGGCGAGTTCTACACGCCTCAGCAAGTCAGCACCATTCTGGCTCGCATTGTCACCAGCGGCAAACAGAGTCTGAAAAACGTGTACGACCCCACGTGCGGTTCCGGTTCGTTGTTGTTGCGAGTCGCCAAAGAACTGCCGGAAGGCGAACTGATTCAGTTCTATGGTCAGGAAATGAACCCGACCACCTACAACCTGGCCCGCATGAACATGATTCTGCACGGTGTGCATTATCAGCGTTTTGATTTGAAGAATGAAGACACGCTGGAACATCCCGCTCCTGAACACGCCGACCTGCGTTTCGACGCCATCGTGGCCAATCCGCCGTTTTCTGCCAAATGGTCGGCCAGTGCGATTCATGAAAACGATGACCGCTTCAGTGCTTATGGCAAACTGGCTCCCAAAACCAAAGCCGACTTTGCGTTCGTGCAGCACATGGTTCATCATCTGGACGACGGCGGTACGATGGCCTGCGTGTTGCCGCATGGCGTGCTGTTTCGAGGAGCCGCCGAAGGCCACATCCGCCGCTACCTGATCGAAGACTGCAACTATCTGGACGCCGTCATCGGCCTGCCGAGCAACATTTTCTACGGCACGGGCATTCCGACCTGCATTCTGGTGTTGAAGAAGCAGCGAGATAACCCCGACGACATTCTGTTCATCGACGCCAGCCAGGGTTTCGAAAAGGTGGGCAATCAGAACGAGCTTCGCCCGGAACACATCGACCGCATCATCGACACGTTTCGCGATCGCAAGAGCATCGAAAAGCTCAGCCACGTCGCCGACCTCAGCGAGGTCGCAGAAAACGACTACAACCTGAACATCCCGAGGTATGTGGATACGTTTGATGAGGAGGAGCCGGTGGATCTGGATGAGGTCGCGGCGAAGCTCGCGGCATTAGAAAATGACATGGTGGAAACGAATTCCGTGGTTGCTGAGTTCTGTCAGGAACTTGGAATTAAGGCACCGTTCTGATGAACCCAACAAAAATGCAAGCATCGCCGAGGTTGAGGTTTCCAGAGTTTGCAGGCCACTGGCAAACTCTAACTCTGCGAGATCACGGTATTTCAGTAATTGATGGTGACCGAGGTAAAAACTACCCCAACGGCGATGATTTTTCCGCAAACGGCTACTGCCTGTTCCTCAACGCGAAAAATGTGGCGTCCTCAGGATTCGTGTTCAGCGATGTCTCGTTCATTTCTGAGGAAAAGGACCGCCAGTTAAGTAAAGGGAAACTCGAAGCTGAGGACGTTGTTTTGACGACCAGAGGTACCGTGGGGAATATCGCCTTCTTTGGTCGCGATATTCCGTATCGACAGATGCGGATAAACTCAGGAATGGTCCTCCTCCGTTGCAGTGACAAGAAGATTTCGCCGCAGTTTCTTTACTCTGCTTTCTTTGCTCCGCCTTTAGATGGCGATGTTAAAAGAACCGCATTCGGGAGCGCCCAGCCACAGCTTACGGTCAAAGGGATCTACGCTCTCAAATTCGGCGCACCAGCAATCCCTGAGCAACAAAAGATTGGGGATTTCTTGACGGCGGTGGATGGGCGGATTCAGCAACTGAGCCAAAAGAAAGCCCCGCTTCAGGACTACAAGAAGGGCGTGATGCAACAGCTCTTCACCCAAGCCCTCCGCTTCAAAGACGACCACGGCAACGACTTCCCCGATTGGGAAGAGAAGACGGTCGATGATGTCGCAGACTGTTTGGACAATCTCCGCCGGCCCGTGAACAGTGCTGATCGCGAAAAGATGAAGGGCGAAATTCCGTATTACGGAGCAAATGGAATTCAGGGTTACGTAAACGATTTTCTATTCGACGACGATCTCACACTGTTGGCTGAAGACGGGGGAAACTTTGATGATTTTGCACCCCGTCCAATTGCTCAGCGGGTCTGCGGTAAAGCCTGGGTCAACAACCACGCCCACATCCTCCGCGCAAAGGCGACGCTAATGACGCCGGACTTCCTGTTTTATTGCCTCGTCCACAAGGACATCCGGCGATACATCAATGGCTCATCCCGGGCAAAACTCAACAAGGGAGACATGCTGACGATCAAAGTGGCAGCGCCGTCGGTAGCCGAACAAACCAAGATCGCGAACTTCCTCACGGCGTTGGACCGTAAGATCGAAAGCGTGTCGCAGCAGATCACCCACACCCAAACCTTCAAACGCGGCCTGCTGCAGCAGATGTTCGTCTGAACGTGCACGGCCCGTAACGCATCCACCGCGTTCACGCCCCAACGGGGCAACCCAACGCAGCCCAGGGCAACGCCCCGGGTTTCCATGCCGTACCAAACCAGAGCCCTGAAAGGGCGATCGAATTCCGTTTGATCGCCCCTGCAGGGCTCTAAATGTTTCGAATCTGCAAACCCAGGGCGATGCCCTGGGCTACGTTGGGCCGCACCGTTGGTGCTGGGTTTTTTGCGGGCGTTGCAAACCCAGGGCGATGCCCTGGGTTTCCATGCCGTACCAAACCAGAGCCCTGAAAGGGCGACCGAATTCCGTTAGATCGCCCCTGCAGGGCTCGAAATGTTTCGAATCCGCAAACCCAGGGCGATGCCCTGGGCTACGTTGGGCCGCACCGTTGGTGCTGGGTTTTTGGGGTGTTGCGATCCCACGGCGATGCCGTGGGTTACGTTGGGCCGCACCGTTGGTGCTTGGTTTTTGCGGGCGTTGCAATCCCACGGCGTTCGCGGTGGTCGCGAATTTATTCGCGGCATGACGCCCCAAAGGGGCAACCTAACGTAGCCCAGGGCATCGCCCTGGGTTACGATCCCCGAACCAACACGTAGCCCTGAAAGGGCGACCTAACTCCAAACGCCGCCATGCCACAATCTCTGGCCAATCTGTACATTCACCTGATCTTCTCAACGAAAGATCGCTTCCCGTTTCTAACCGACGACGTTCGCCCCGATCTGCACGCCTACATGGCCACCGTTTTGGCCAATCTGAATTCCCCCGCCATGCTGATTAACTCGGTACAAGACCATGTGCACATTCTTTTCACAATGAGTCGCACGGTCACGCTGGCTCAGGTTGTGGAAGACGTAAAGAAGTCGTCTTCAAAATGGATTAAGACGCAGTCACCCCAGTTGGCCGCTTTTGCGTGGCAGGCGGGATACGGTGGGTTTTCTGTCAGCGAATCCAACGTGCCGAAGGTTGAGAGCTACATCCGTCGACAGGAAGAGCATCATCGTGTGAAATCATTTCAGGAAGAATACCAAGCGTTTTTGATGAAGCACAACATTCAATACGATGAACGCTATGTGTGGGATTAGGTCGCCCTTTCAGGGCTTCTCGTTTTTCGCCATTGCAAACGCGGGGCGATGCCCCGGGCTACGTTGGGCCGTCCCTTTGGGACTGAACGCTCGTAACGTTGCTCCATCCAGCGTTGTTCCATTCAGCGTTGGGGCGTCCCGTTGGGGCTGAGCATCCACTAAACAATCCGCAAGACATGTCGTTACAGATGACTCAGTCCGAACAAATTCTTGAAGACAACCTTGTCGCTCAGCTGATCGCTGCGGGCTACGACAAGGTTGCCGTCACGGATGAAGCGTCCATGCTGGCCAACCTGAAGACGCAGGTGCAGCTGTTCAACGATGTGACTCTGACGGACGCCGAATTCACCAGGGTGCTGCATCACCTGAACCGAAAGTCCGGAGTCTTCAACAAGGCGGGCATTCTTCGCGACCGGATGAAGCTGACCAAAGACGACGGCGACACCGTTTACCTGGAATTCTTCGATTCCACCAATCCGCTCCGCAATCGCTTTCAGGTGACTCAGCAGGTCACCATGGAAGGCAGCTACAAAAACCGCTACGACGTCACCATTCTGATCAACGGCCTGCCTCTGGTGCAGATCGAACTCAAACGACGCGGGCTGGAAATGAAGGAAGCCTTCAACCAGATTCAGCGTTACCAGAAACACACCTTCTGGAGCGGTCACGGGCTGTTTCACTTTGTCCAGCTGTTTGTGATCAGCAACGGAGTGAATACCAAGTACTACGCGAACGCTCGCAAGCAGTCTTTCAAGCAGACGTTCTACTGGGCCGCCAAAGACAACACCACCATTCGCGAACTGACGCCGTTTGCGGACGCGTTTCTGAACCGGCAACACATTGGCACGATGATCGGCAAGTACATCGTGCTGAACCAGACCGACAAGATTCTGATGGTGCTGCGGCCGTACCAATACTACGCCACCGAAGCCATTGTCGATCGCGTCCAAAACCCACCAGAAGCCGACGCAAACGGGTACATCTGGCACACCACCGGTTCGGGTAAGACTCTGACATCGTTCAAGGCGGCTCAGATCATGACCGGCCTGCCTGACGTTCACAAAGTCGTCTTCTGCGTCGACCGCAAGGATCTGGACTACCAGACCATCCGGGAATTCAACGGCTTCAGCAAAGGCAGCGTCGACAGCACCAACAACACAAAGACGCTGGTCAGCCAGTTTGCTGACGTGGATACCAAGCTGATTGTGACAACTCTGCAGAAGCTGAACACCGCCATCAGCAAACCGGCCTATCTGCAGCAGATGAGCCGCCTGCAGGACGAGCGGATTATCTTCATCTTTGACGAATGCCATCGCAGCCAGTTCGGGGACACTCATCAACGCATCTGTGCGTTCTTTCGCAATCACCAGATGTTCGGCTTCACCGGAACACCGATCTTTGCAGACAACGCGGTCGCCAAAGACGGAAAGAAACACACCACCAAACATCTGTTCCACCAGCAACTGCATTCCTACGTGATCACCGATGCGATCAAAGACGAAAACGTGCTGAAGTTCGCGGTGGAATACGTCGGCAAGTACAAGCAGAAAGACGGCAACCCCACAAAGCTGGACATCAAAGTCGAAGACATCGACACCAAAGAAGTGCTGGAATCGCTGGACCGGCTGGAAAAGATCGCCGACTACATCATCGACCGCCATGCTGTGAAGACTCGCAACAAAGAATTCACCGCGATGATGTGCGTGAGTTCTGTGGACGTGCTGATCAAATACTACGAACTGTTCGCCCGGAAAAAGGCCGAAGGCAAACACAAACTGAAGGTGGCCACGATCTTCAGCTATACGTCCAACGAAGAAGACCCCGATGCCGACGGCAATCTGGACGGCGATGCCGAAATCGTCGGCGGGGAAGGCGGCAACCCGCACACTCGAGACAAGCTGGACGGCTTCATCGCCGATTACAACGCGATGTTCGGCACCAACTTTTCCACAAAGGACACGCAGTCGTTCTACAACTACTATCAGGACCTGGCCAAAAAGGTCAAAGACAGGAAGGTCGATGTTCTGCTCGTGGTGAACATGTTTCTGACGGGCTTCGACAGCAAGCCGCTGAACACGCTGTACGTGGACAAGAACCTGAAATATCACGGGCTGATTCAGGCGTATTCCCGGACCAATCGCATTCTGAATGAAGTCAAGAGTCAGGGGAACATCGTGGTGTTCCGCAACCTGAAGAAAGCCACGGACGATGCCATCGCGCTGTTTAGTAACAAGCAGGCCAAAGAAGACATCTTTGTTCCGCCCTACGAAGACTATGTGAAGAAATTCAACGAAGCGGTGGTGGAACTTTTGGCTCTCACGCCAACCGTGGACAGCGTCAAAGATTTGCCGGACGAAGAAGCGGAACTGAAGTTCGTGAAGATCTTCCGCGAACTGATGCGACTGCGGAACATTCTGGAATCGTTCTCGGAATTCACCGACGAAGATCTGGCTTTGACGGCTCAGCGTTTTGCCGACTATCGCAGTGCCTATCTGGACCTGTACGACAAGGTGAAGACGGACACTCAGAAGGAAAAGGCGTCGATTCTGGATGACGTCGACTTCGAACTGGAACTGATTCACCGCGACATCATCAACGTGCAGTACATCCTGACCTTGCTGGCTCAGTTGTACGACGCCGACGAACCGGAACAGCAGAAACTGCGATCGCTGATTCTGGACACCGTCGCGGGCGACATCGAACTGCGAACCAAGCGCGAACTGATCGAAAAGTTCATCGACAGCACAATGCCGGACATCACCAACGCGGCCGAGATTCCAGACTGCTTCGAGGACTTCTGGGAACAGGAACGGCAATCGGCCTTTGACCGGCTATGCAAAGAAGAGCAACTGGACGCGGACAAGCTGAAAAAGGTGATCGACCGCTACGTCTACACCGGCCAGGAACCACTACCCGACCCGGACATCGTCGACCTGATCATCCGCCCATTGAAGCTGGCAGAACGTGGCCCGACTCGAAGGCGCGTGCTGGACCGCATCATGGATTTCGTGGCAACGTTCATTCGCGGGATCGTGGCGTGAATTTGAAAGAACATCCGGTTCGTGGTCAGTACGATCTCGACGCGGCTACTGGCTGGCTTGATCACCGACGGGAATCGCGGTCTCCTGACCGTATGCCGATCACCAGGACTCGGCACCATAAAGGCTATGAAATGTAAGACGTTCCGATCAGGGACATTCGGACATATCTGGAAGACGCAATTCAGGAAGCACTTCCAGCGGGCAAGCGCAGTCTTCCAGCGGATCTGCCGAACATCACACGGTTTTCGACATCCAACAACAACCTGGACAAACCGCTCAAAAAGATCATCGAAGCGGCTTGAGGTTCCGTGGGCAAAGCTGTTTCAGAACCTGCGGCCATCGTGTGAACCCCAGTGGCTCAAGGAAGTTGCACGGACAGATCTGGTGGCAAGTTGGGTCAGCCACAGCGTCAAGGTTCAGCGACAAAACTACGTTCAGCACACCAATAACGACATCGAAGCATTCAACGCCATGGCGACTTCGAAAAGTGGCAACACAGGTGGCAACTTCAAAACCGCAGAAAACGCTGGAAGGCAGTATTCTTGCTAGTCAAACGCTGGCGAAGAGTACCCCGAGCAGGACTCGAACCTGCAACCTGCCGCTTAGAAGGCGGCTGCTCTATCCAGTTGAGCTATCGGGGCATTGAGTGTTGACGACGCGGGCCATCGTGGCCGGCAGCGTGTGAGTTTAGCAGACGTTCGCTTTTGAACAGACACAACAGGCCGATTCTGGTTCCGATTGTTGACAGATTCCGGAGGGCAGGGCACCCGCGATTACCCCTTGACTTTGTACCCTATTTTCTGAAGCTCCGCGCGCACGGCTTCCAGCTGATTGCCCTGAATTTCAATATGTTCATCGTGCAGGCTTCCTCCGGCACCGCACTTGCTCTTCAGCGTTGCCAGCAGCGATGGCAAGTCGTTACCAACGGCTGGCAGGTCGCGAATCACGGTGACCGTTTTTCCTCGCTTGCGTTTTTCGATTGCCAGACGAGCCGTTTGTTTGTCGGGAGCGATCCGAAACGGGGCTTCGGGAGGCGGTGGCGGGCAGGTGCAGTTTTCTTCGAGTTCATCGCAAACGTCGCAGTGCGGCGGGCGGTCGAAGGGAGTGCCAGCGAATAGTCGCGTCATGGATGAGTCCTCAGATACGCGGCAAACAACAATCGGAAAGCGGGCGAAAATTCGTCCGGGGCCGCTTCAACGCGAGCCCGCGCTTCCTCCAATGTGACCCACTTTATGTCGGCAATTTCTGAGGAATCGACCGCGATATCCGCATCAGAACGGGCCTCGTACAACTCAGTGAATTCGTTGGAGGTTGCCGCACAGGCGTCGAACTTCGCAACGTGCGCAAGCGATGCCGAGACGCCCAGTTCTTCAAGCAGCTCGCGTTCTGCGGCGGTCGAGTACGATTCGCCGGCGGACACATGGCCCGATGCCGATGACGTCCAGACGGAAGGAAACTCTTCCTTTGTGGCCGTTCGCAGATGGATCAGAATTCGCCCGTCAGTGCGAAACAGAAAGATGTGAACGGCTCGATGTCGCAGTCCCTGGCGATGCACTTCACTGCGCGACATACGTTCGATGGGGACATCGAATTCGTCGACAACATCGAAAAATTCTTCCGTAGCGGCGGCCATAGTTTGGTTTTCCGAGCGAATCCGGTCGGTGGTGACGTTTGATGTGTGTGAGAAGCCGGGCTGCGAGGAAAGCGGCCCGTCAGACCTGAGTAGCAGACAGATTTGCAACGCCTTACGTGATTCCGTGGCCTAAAAGGGGCCGCGCGTTGAGAATTGCGGGAATATCGGGTAAAATAGCGTTTTTCGAGCGATTTTGAGCAAAATTGAGGTCTGAGAAATGGGCGACGAAGCTGCAGTTAGTGCCTCGAAGGCGGACATTGCCAAGTCAGCACTCAAAGACACGGGAGGCTCACTGGGCACCGGTCTAGGCGGGCGGATCACCAAGCTCACCTTTACAGGGGCCAAATTCGGCGACCCGGAAATGGAGCACGTTCCCGCTCTGGAAGACCTGCGGGAAGTTAACCTGAACGGCACCAAAGTTACAGACGTCGGGCTCGCTCAGCTCAAAAAAGTCAAGAACCTCAAGCACCTCACCCTGACCGGCACCATGGTGACCGACAGTGGCCTGGCTCACTTGAAAACGTTGACCGGACTGCAGGTGCTGGTCCTTTCGAAGGGCAAAGTCACGGACACGGGCCTGGCTCATCTGAAAAAGCTGACCGGGCTGCAGGAACTGTATCTCGCCAACACCAGCGTCTCAGACAAGGGCCTGGAACACCTCGCCGCACTGACTCAACTAACCGCGATTGGTTTAAGCGGCACCGAAATCACAGATGCGGGATTGGCTCACCTGAAGAAGCTGAAAAAGCTGGAAGTGCTGCTTCTGCGTGACAATGCCAACATCACGGACGAAGGGCTGAAACAGCTGAAGGGGCTGAAAAATCTTTGCCGTCTCTGGCTGCGAGGAACCGGCGTCACCGACGATGGGCTGGTCTATCTTGAAAAGATGCCCGATCTGCAGTGGTTGGAACTGAACGAAACCGCCGTGACCGACAAAGGCCTGGCTCACCTGGTTCCGCTGGTTGAACTGGAAACACTCAGCCTGCGAAATTGCGACATCACCGACAAGGGAATCCCGAAGCTGAAGAAGCTGAAGCACCTCGGCACACTTTGTCTGGCAGAAACAAAAGTCACGCCCGACGGACTGCGAAGTTTGAAGAACGCGTTGCCTCGCTGCCGCGCGGAAATCTGATAACGTCGAAGACGTCGAGCGTCAGCCGCAAAGCTGGTGCTGTGTCAGCATTTCACGTTGGTTCGACCGCAGGGTTTAGCTCTGACGGTGACCGAACTTCCTGCAACGAGCAACCGCCGTTCCGGCAATGGCGTGATGTGGTGTGCTCAATCCGGCCTGCGTTTAGTGCTCGGCGGCTTCGTCCTCCGTCGCCCGCTGGTGTCGACGATAGTCCCACAGCACCAGCTGGAATGCGAAAAGGTCGTAAGTAGCGTGAGCGGTCATGGGGATCAGCAGGTTGGGCGTCGGATCGGCCGACATTAATGCGGTCAGGTACAGTCCAACCAACCCGGCCAGCCACGCGTACATCGGCGTGACAGCGTGAGCCAGGCCGAACAGAACGTTCATGACAACGATCGCCAACGTTGGATTCCACGCCTTGCCCCACTGGTACAACAAGCCTCGAAACAGCACCTCTTCGCAGACACCCGCCAACAGCGCGAGGAACACGATGTCGATAAAGCGACACTTTTCCAGTAGCGGTCCCAGCATGTCTCGCAGGAACTTTCGAATCTGTTGAAGGCCGTTACTGTTGGATAACCATGCAGCGGCCAGCAGCAACAGCATGGGAATCGTTGCCAGCAGGCCCAGTCCGAAATCGTGCAGCGACCATGTCAGTTCGCCCGTCGGAGGAATGCCGATCAGCCAGCCAACCAAAATGGCGACGACCAGCAGGCCGCCTTCGAACAGCCCGGCGCTGATCAGGAACTGTGAAACCGTCATCGGTTCCGGTTGAGGGATTTCGTCGGGCATCGTTGGCAATTTAAGTTCAGAGGCGTGTGACTGCATTGAAGCGAATTGTAGTCGTCGTGTCGCCCGAGAAACCTGGCATTCGCGCGAAGGGCCAGGAAACAGCCTGATGCCACACCGACAACCTGCCGTCACCGCAGCAATAGTGGCATGTCGATTCGACGGTGGGTATCGTTACAGCGTGTTCCGCTGACTTGTGGCCGCGGAACAAGCGTTTCGTACTATCAATGCTGTTTGCCACGAGCCCGAATCGTCCGCGACAAAAGGTAAACTGCTCTAGCGATCGCCGTCAAAACGATCCTATGCCATTCGTTCAGGAAACCCTCAACCATGCCAGCGAATCGACCTGTCTATCTCGGCCCTGTGGCGTTGTTGGTGCTGCCTTTATTGGCAGTCTTCGTGGCGAGGACATCGCTGGCAGACGAAGCCGTTCAACGGCCACTGTGGACGACGTCCAAAATCACAGGATCACCCGAACCGCCGCCGCCGCTAAAGCAGGTGTTGCGATATCCGAAGTTAAAATTTGATCAACCGCTGTACATTGAACTCGATCCCGCAAAGCAGCGACTGTGGGTCATCACTCGTGATGCGAAAGTGTTTTCTTTATGCGACGAACCCGACGTCGAAGCCGGCGATTTGTTTGTGGACCTGAAGGACGTGTTCAAGCAGTTGTCGCCGCATCCGACTGCCGCTCGCGTCAACACGGCATACGGACTGGCGTTTCATCCGGACTATCCGAAGGTGCCCGTGTGCTGGCTGACTTATACGATGGTCGACGGCCAACGCGGAACTCACTTGGAAGATGGAACTCGTCTGTCTCGCTTTCACGTGACCTTCGATGACAACGGTGTTCCACGTTGCAACGTTTCCAGCGAAAAGGTGCTGATTGCGTGGGCCGAAGGCGGCCACAACGGTGCGTGCCTTTGCTTCGGACCGGACGGGTATCTTTATGTTTCGGCGGGCGATGCGGACGTACCGAATCCGCCGGATCCGCGTCGAGCCGGTCAGGACGTGACCAACGTGCTATCGACCGTGCTGCGCATTGACGTGAATCCGACGGACGACGGGCCGCTGTATCGCATTCCACCGGACAACCCGTTTGCAGCGAACACGTCGACTGCTTCAAGGAACGCACCTTCATCGAAGGCGGATGCAGACGTCGCGAGTGCATTGACTTATTCCAGAGAAGAAGCGTTGCCAGAAATCTGGGCGTACGGATTTCGCAATCCGTGGAAGATGAATTTCGGACCGGACGGGCAGTTGTGGGTCGGCGATGTCGGTTGGGAAATGTATGAAATGATTTACAACGTGAAGCCCGGCGGCAACTACGGGTGGAGCGTCATGGAGGGCCCGCAGTCCGTCATCCCCGATGCCAAACGAGGCCCAACGCCCATCCTGCCACCAGCCGTTGCGTACTCTCACACAGAAGGCGCTTCGATCACCGGCGGGTTTGTTTATCAAGGGACAAAGTTTCCTGAACTGCGCGGCAAGTACATCTTCGGCGACTATGAGACTCGCCGCATCTGGGCGGCAACAATCACACCGCACGACGACGGGCGCGCGGATACGCTTGAGAACCTCACCGACCTTGTATCGCCGTCGGTCCGCATCGTAGCGTTCGGAGAAGATTCAGAAGGTGAACTGTTGCTGCTGCATTTCAGCGAAGGCACCGTCTACGAACTACAGCGTAATGAGCAGGCAGGTGAGCCGACTTCATTTCCGAAGCGGTTGAGTGAAACGGGACTCTTTGCCGACATAAAAACGAAGACGCCAGCCGCCGGGCTGGTTCCTTTTAAAATCAACGCGGACATGTGGCGAGACGGAGCGACCGCAACAGACCGTTGGCTGGGGCTGGCGCATGATGAAGCGATTGAAGTGTTGCCCGCACCTCGCCGTCAGGCCGACAGCATTCGACTCGAAAACATGCACTTTCCGGACGATTCCGTGCTGGCTCAAAACATCGCCGTGTCGGACGAATCCGGCAGCGACGTGCTTGTGGAAACTCAGGTGCTGCACTTTGATGGCACAGCGTGGAACGGCTACAGCTATGTCTGGAACGCGGAGCAAACGGACGCACAACTGGCTCCGGCGGCCGGTGTCGAACTTTCGCTGGCTGAACTGGGCGACTTCCCTCAGCACCGCCGCTGGACGGTACATTCTCGCAGCGAATGCATGAGGTGCCACAACACCTGGGCGGGCGGCCCGCTGGCGTTCACGATTCCGCAATTGGATGTCCGCGACGATCACGGTTCCACATCCAATCAAATTGAACGCCTGAAAACTGCGGGCCTGCTTTCCGGCGACATTTTGAACGACAGCGAACGTCTGGCCGCTGCGTGGCCACCGATCACCGATCCGACGGACGAAACAGCGGACGTGGCGGCTCGCGCGCGAGCGTACCTGTCGGTCAACTGCTCTCACTGTCACCAAAACGGAGCGGGCGGCACGGCGACCATCGACCTGCGACACATTCCCAAACTGGACGACATGAAGACCGTCGGCGCAACGCCGATGCAAGGCGTGTTTCAAATCGCAGGTGGCGCGATCGTGGCGGCCGGTCAGCCGTCGAAGTCCGTGCTGCTGTATCGAACCGCCTGCTGTGGTCGCGGCCGCATGCCTCATATCGGTTCCCGCGAAGTGGACGTGGAAGGCGTGAAGCTGCTGCGGAAATGGATCGCCTCAATGGATGAAGACTCCGCTTCAGAAATCGCACCGTCACTGGCGTCGACGTCTGCCGCTTTGGAATTGGTGGCCGAACTGGATGACGGATCATTGTCAGCCACAGATCGAGAGCGCTGGCTGGTGAAGGCTCGCGAGGCGCCGCCGGAAATTCGCAATCTGTTCACTCGCTTTCAACCGTTTGAGTATCGTCAGCAACTGAACCGGCAACTCGATCCGGAAATGCTACTGGCGATCAACGGCGACGCCGCACGCGGAGCCACGTTATTTGCCGACAAACGCAATCAGTGCATTACCTGTCACCGGATCGGCCAACAGGGCGGCCAAATCGGCCCAGCACTGGACGACGTCGGCAAACGCCTGAAGCCGCACGAGATCCTGACATCGATTCTGGAACCATCAAAAAAGATCGACCCCAAATTCGCCGCATGGACGGCACTCACAACCGAAGGTCAGGTGCATTCCGGCTTGCTGACCGAACGCACAGACACGAAGGTGGCGCTGCGGAATGCGAAGGGTGACGACGTGCAAATTCCACGCGAAGATCTGGAAGAACTCATCCAACAAACCACGTCACTAATGCCGGACCGACTGTTGAACGATCTGAGCGACGAACAGATCGCGGATTTGTTGAGTTATCTAGTGTCGCCAACGACAGACGTACAGCCGTAATCTGCGGAAACGCCTTGAGACGCTCGGCAGCCGGTGCGCGAACTCAACCGGAGCCCTACCACTGGTCCGCCGAAGCGTCTGCCGATAACTTCGTCCACAATTCGCGTTGCGTATCGCTTAAGAACTCAGGCGCGTTTGCGGGCAAGCGATTCAACTGAATTGCTGTATTTAACACAACTCCCCACTCCCCTTGTAGCTTCTGCAGTTGAGGTGCAAGCCAGAGTTCTAACTCTCGATCCTGTTCATCAGATAGGAGCAATTCATAGGAAAGTGCAGCCACCATCGAGGATACAACGGCACGTTTTAGTCGTCGTTCGCGATGGCCGCTATATTCCATCTGCTGTTCGGCCGTCAATGTGTCGTCGAGTGTCTTTCGCCACAAGGGTTGCTTGCTGAGATTCGATGGTCCTGGTCTCCCTTCGGCGTCGCCACTCAGGTCATAGTACGAACCTCCGCCGCGGTTACGGGGACCTGACCTCGTCTCAAGCCAGAATCCGGTCGGTCTCTCACATACCGTAAACGTAACAAACGGCGCACTCTCCTCCTGTCCCGGACCAGTGACGGTCTTCTCGTTGACCCGGAACGTATACTGTTCGGGAACTGGCGGCATCCTTCTGACAATCCCCTGTTCAATGGATTCAAGTGCCGCCTTGCTGTACTGCTCGGCCGCGCCGCGTGCGGCTAGTTTCAACCGTCGGGTTTCCGCAGCATTCAGATCGAACACACGCTGCATGTCGTCAACCTCCACAGCGCGGTGGGCGGCCAGAACTCTGGTCAACTCGTGACAAATCTCGCTGGCGATGTGTTCGATGATCGCATTCTTGTTCTCTTGTTCCTCGTCCGCCAGCATCAGGCCGGCACCGAAGAAGAGCAAAGAAAGCAGTGCGAGTTTCGTTTTCATAACCGGACCTCCCCGTAAATGGTGCAGACCGCTGGGCGCATTATCAGTTTCAGACGCGGAACCGGCAACTAACCGGAGGGCACAACAATGTTGCTCACTCGAGATCGAAGCGAGGGAATTTTTTGCCGCTGTCGATCGCCTGATCAGCGATGTCGAAATACTTTCTTAAAGCGGCGGCGTAGGCGAGTTTCGCGGCGGGTTGTTCTTCCTTTGCGATGAAGCGTCGACGATTGTTCCACAGTAGACGCACGGATTCGGCACACCAGAGCGCACTGCGGTGACTGCATCGAATTGGTTGGCGATTGACGATGACGTTTACGGGATTCGTGTGCAGCTGCGGGAATTGTCGGACGGCAATCCAACTGCTTTGGTCAACTGCAATATCGAATTCCAGGTCATGAGGCTCCCCGTCCGCTTCCACATTGGCAGACGCGACGACTTCGCCGTTCTTGATCACTTCCACCAGTCGTTGCCCGCCCTTCACAAAGCCCGTATTGCGTTCGGCGTGAAGGTTGACGGTGTCGCCCGCCATTCTTGGACCGGCCGATGGCATGAGAGTTCCGTAGGCGACGGCCTTCGGTTGCTCCGGAGCAAACGCAACCGTTGTTTGTACCTTGACGGTTTTCGATTCGTCTAAAGAAACGGATTGCGGTCCCGGTGCCTGACCGTTCACGCGATATCGCAATGCGTGCGCAAATCCGTCCGATACATATGACTGCCCGGCCGCGACGCCTTTGCACCAGGTTGGAAAATCAACCCTGTCAACATTCCCTAACTGCACGTACACGCGGCCCTGTCCGACTCGCAGACTACTCATGCAGGGAAAGTCTGTTTCACCGCTAAGTTTCAGCGCGTAGCCGCAATTCATCAGATGGTACCACGTGTTCCATTCCGGAATTCGGGCCGTGTCCATCGCGCTGATGAAATCGCAAACGCCTTCGCTTGTGCTGACAAAAATCTCCATCGCTCCGCCACCGTTTAATGACGGCAATGCGTAATTGGGAAGTTTGTCCGCCGCGCGATTGGCGCTGTTCCGAAGCTCTTCCGTCGTTAAGGCACCGTCGTTGTTGTCGTCCGTCGTGTCGAACGGTTCCGCCAGCAAAACGTCGGATGCTTCGTCGGCAGACAGCTTTTGATCGCCGTCTTTGTCGAACTTTCGGATCTGCCATTCGGCGGCCAAACGAGGATCCACGTGCAGTGCCGAATGAGGATAGCCGGTGACTCCGCCCTGGTCTTTTGCCCATCGCATGACGGGCACCGTCCAGGTTGGCCAGCCCTTTTCCGCTGTTCCGTCTGATCCGGGATAAGTCTGATCCTTCAGATTCAGAAGACAGACATGCCCAAGGGCCGCAGAACCGAAGCCGCTGATTTCGAGGTCATACTTCAGGACGGTGCTGGCTTCACTGATCGTGGCGGCGATCGGTGAAAAGTAGTTTCGCTGGTGATCGAAACACGGCCCCCAGGTTAGCACGCAGCCAACGTTCAGCCCTTCGCCTTTGACCTGCGCGAACATGTCCTGAGGCGACACGCCTTGGGTGGGATTGTCATAGTGCGAACACCCGGCCGCGTGAATGTGGTGGTCGCCGGAATAGAACCCAAACTCCTGAGGGTTGACCCAGCGTTCGAGCCGAACATCAACAGTTGTGCCACTTTCCGAAACTGAAACCTTTTGAGTTCGCCGACGATACTCTGGCCCGCGACACGACGTCAAAGTGAACTCACCGGGCGGAAGCAACACTGTGTCTCCATCGGCACGATAGATGTGTGTCTGAAAGAAAAAGTCAGGAGCCAGCCTCTTGGCCTGCGGTGGATAGATACGGTCGTCTTTGTCGCGAAATTCCAACCGAGCTGTCGTGGGCGTACCATCAAAGTCGGTAATCTTCAACTTGACGGCAACGGCCGGTTTGATGCTGAACAACACGGGCACCTCGCTGCGGAATCCAAGATCCTGAGTCCCCTGGCCGATATCGAATACAATCGTCGCTTCTCGTTGCCCCGCGTCACTACTGTGAATCAACGCGATGGCGTATTCCACGCTCAGACCGGACAACTGCGGCGTCATTGGCGACTGATCAAACATTTCTACATCAAGAAACCGCCGCTCGCTTTCTTCGTTTTCGTTGATGTTCAGTTCCGTTTGAGCCTGCCGCTTCAGAGTGGAAGAGGCCGCTCCTGCATAAACGGCGCCGGCCTGAGGACTACCGATCTTTAAGCGGCGGGTCACTGTTGCGTCGTTCAGTACCTTGACCAACACTGGCGTGAAGCCACCCTGCTGAAGAATGGAATCACCGGGACCGCGCTGCACCTTCACCCGTAGTTCCGGATTGATGGACACGACAAACAGCGCGTGACGATCGAGCGTCTCCTGCAGCTTCCGTTGATCGCCTTCTTTGATGGCAGCCTTCAGTGCCGTTGAAGTGGCTTCCGGCAGCGGAGTTCCAAGGTAGACAAATGCGTCCATCAATCGAGCGACGTTTGCTGCCAGCGGCTGAGTGGCCACCCGCGGCCGAGGAACCTCATCACCTGAAACAATGCCACAGACAGCGACAGTCAGGGCGAGAAAAATTTGAACACAAGTTCGCATGATGCCTGATTCCTGCAGTGACAGCAAAAAGAAATCCGGGGTCCATCATAGCCTCGCCAACAATCCTATGGCATGGCAGGCCAACACTACTCGTCCGCATTCTCCTGACGCACGGCTCGGCAAGTCGAGACGATGCGGATGTCGTCATAACTGACGGATTCTTCGAGGGCTTCAAAGATCGGCTTTAGACGGTCACCGCCAATATCGTCGATTACTTTGTCAACTCGGGCAACGATGTCGGCGGGGATCCAGCGAGCCGCATCGTCGCATTTTCGCAGGCGGATGTAACTCGCCAGATGCCCGGTCACGGTGCTGGTCGCTCGATCCAGTTGCAAGGCCACTTCGTCGCGGGTCAGACCCTGAGCGAAGAGGTCAAAATACTGCCCGGACTTTGCCGACACTTTCGGCTTCGCTGGCTTAGCAACGTTCGTCACCGTCGTGCCCGGACGAGCCGCCGGAATCGTCAGGTCCGTTTCCAGACTGTGTTCCACACTGTACTCAGCAATCCTCGCGACAAATGCGGCGCCAAATTCTTCGAGTTTTAGCTGGCCGATGCCATAGATCTTCAACAGCACATCAACGCTGGTCGGCCGATAGCGAGCCAGTTCTCGCAGTGTCATGTCGCCAAAGATCACATACGGCGGCACGCCTCGCTGATCGGCGATGTCCATTCGCGTTTGGCGCAATGCGTCGAACAGGCCGCGATCCACACCCTCCCATTTGTCGGCGGCAGACTGCACAGTCTGACGGGTTTTGGGTCGAGCGAGCGACGGCGTGACGTCGCCCTTCAGCACGCGATTGCCTTCTTCGGTGATGACGATGACCGAATGTTCGCCCGATCGTTTCAGGAACCCCTGCGATAACAACTGATCAATCCAGCCGCGAACCACGGCTTCGGATTCGTGCTTCAACAGGCCATAAGTGCTTAACTGATCGTGCTTGTTGTGCCGTACTTTTTTGTTGCGTGATCCTCGCAGCACCTGAGCCGTATAGTCGGCTCCGAAGCGTTGTTCCTGCCGATACACGCTGCTGATAATTTTCTGAGCTGTCACCAGTGCGTCGTCGACAGTCTCGACTTCGTTCAGACACACATCGCAGGCTCCACAGCCAGTGGTGTGATCCAGCGTCTGGCCGAAGTGTCCGACCAGTTGCTGATGCCGACACGTCACGCTGGAGCAGAAACGTTCCATCCCGCCCAGCGCGGCGAAGGAAGCCTTGCGGTTGTCTTCGTTGTCTGACTGGTTAATCAGAAATTCCCACGTGTTGATATCGCGGCCGGAATAGATCAGGTAACACTCCGCTTCCAGCCCGTCACGCCCAGCTCGTCCACTTTCCTGCTGATACGCTTCGATGCTGCGCGGCATTTCTGCATGAATCACGTAGCGAACGTTGCTCTTATCGATCCCCATTCCGAACGCCACCGTGGCGACGATGATGTCGACCTTTTCGTCGATGAACGCTTCCTGGTGAGCTCGCCGTTGTTCAGCTTCCAACCCCGCGTGATACGGCAATGCCTTGTAGCCGAATGTCTTCAGCGTGGCGGCTGTGTCTTCCACGTTCGAGCGACTGATGCAGTACACAATTCCCGATTCATTAGGATGCCGATCGATGACCTGACGTATCTGAGACATCGCATCAGATCGCCGTTCAACTCGGTACAGCAGGTTCGGCCGGTCGAAGCTGCCAACCAAAACTTCGGCGTCGCGCAGGTCTAGCTGATCGACGATGTCCTGCCGCACCTGTTCGGTGGCTGTCGCAGTGAAGGCATGAATCGACGCTTCCGGGAACGCCTCGCGCAGGCAATTCAGCTTTCGATACTCCGGTCGAAAATCGTGGCCCCAGTTGCTGATGCAATGAGCTTCGTCGATGGCGATAAAGCTGACGTTGGCCTCACGCAGAAATTCGATCGTGCGCGGCTGAACAAGACGTTCCGGCGCGGCGAACAGCATTTTGAGTTCGCCGGAACGTACCCGGTTGGCGACGTCCAGTCGTTCCTGAGCTGTCAGGCTGCTGTTTACGAAGGCGGCTGGGATTCCGCATTCTGTTAACGCGTCGACCTGGTCTTTCATGAGCGCGATCAGCGGACTGACGACGACTGCCATGCCGTCTCGACAAACCGCTGGAGCCTGATAACACAACGACTTTCCGCCCCCGGTCGGCAACACCGTCAGACAGTCACGACCTTCCATGGCTCCCAACATGGCTTCTCGCTGCAGCGGCCGAAACGAATCGTAACCCCAATACTGCTTGATAGCAGCAAGAAGTTGTTCGGCATGGTCGTCGGCGGCGTCCGCCACGGCAACGGTCTCGTTGTCAGTCTGCTCCGTCACTGATGTGCCTGCTGTTTAGGGCCCTTAATACTCGAGCGAATTCGCTAGCGACAAAGTATAACCGAACAGTGGTCGCAGTGAGTGGTGAGGGGCTGGCAGCCGGTGACTCTTGGCAGAATAATGAAAAAGCCCAGCTCTTGAAGAGCTGGGCTGCGGAATCTTTGCGTCGAACGAACCAGAATTCGCTACTTCTTTCGTGATGAGCTTGTGGACTTGCCGGACGACTTTGACTTCGCTGATGCAGCAGCCACCAGCTTATTCAGCGCGGTGACTTGCGTGCGAGTCAGGACGTCTTTGATTTCTTCATCCTGCGCCTCTTTCAGTTCCTCAAGCTCCTTCTCCAACTTGTCGATTTTGGGGCCGTATTCGTCTTTAATCTTATAGACTTCTTCGCGCTGTTCCGGCTTCAACTTTAGCTGACCGTAGTACGCAGGCAGGCGGTGATAGGGCGAACTGTCTTTCTTCGCGGCCACAGTTTTTGACTTTGAAGAGGACGATTTTTTCGTCTGAGCGACTGCTGTCAACGTTCCGGCGGTGACAGAAAGTGCCAGCAGTGGAGCGACGAAACGACGGATTGGACGATTTGACATGAGGGAAATCTCCAGCATAGAAAGGTGAGCGGCCCACTTGCATGTTTGACGACCATCGTGCCCACCCCAGGGAAGTCATTCAAACGACTTTATGCGGTTTTTCGGCCATTTTGCGGAGACTACTCAATCGACGTTATAAGTCACGACGCCATGCCGTTGAGCTCGGCTGATGCGATCGGTCGCGTGCAGCCCGGCCAGCACAAATTCCACACACGATGCCCGCACAGCCGCACTTTCTGAGGCGTTCAGCTCGAAGGCTTTATCCCAGATCGGCGGCACGCGTTTTAGCAGCGTCTCATAGTGTTCGCTGGGCAGCATATCGCCGACTTCGATCTTGACGCCCTTGGAAAAGATCTGGCTGATCTCTTCCAGACCATGCATTTCCACATATTCTCCGAAGATATTTTTGATGGCTTCGACCATCACGGAATCCAGTACCTGACGCTCGCTCATCTGATGACTGCTCATCAAATCGACTTCCAGCTTGCCCAGCGATGACGAGTACAAGTGTCCTAAATCGCTGATCCGAGGGACCGCCGGAGTTTCTTTAAGCACAGCTCCGCGACGGCGCGCGCTTGCGATCAGAGTTGCATAGTTGGCGATGCTGAATCGAGCACTCACGCCGGACGCCTGATCGATGTAGCGACTCTGGCGAGCACAGCGACTCATTTCTTCCACAATCTGTTTCATGAAGAACGGCACAACCACTGGGTACTCGCCATCCAGCGGAATTTCGCATTCCTGTTCCATGATCTGAATACCCATGTGCCGCTCTTCGGGGTAATGAGTGTGCACGATGCTGCCGATGCGGTCCTTCAGCTGAGGGATCACCTTGCCGCTGCGGTTGTACGTCGATGGGTTCGCTGAGAACAGGATCATCACGTCGATGTCGAACTGAATGGGAAAACCGCGAATCTGCACGTCGCGTTCTTCCAGAATGTTGAACAGTCCGACCTGCACCAGTTCATCCAGTTCCGGAAGTTCGTTCATCGCGAACAGGCCGCGATGCATGCGAGGAATCAGGCCAAAGTGCAGGGCGTCCTCTGTGGACATGCTGGCTCCGGCTGCCAGCTTCGCGGGATCGATTTCGCCAACGATGTCCGCGAACTTCGTGCCAGGAGCCAAACGTTCAGCATAGCGATCTTCGCGCGACCACCATTTAATTTTGACATCCTCATCCGCCGTCATAGACAGATGGTCTTTGGCCATCGTCGTGATGGGTTTCAGCGGGTCTTCGTGAACGGGACAACCGGGCAGATCGAGATACGGAATGGCTTCGTCAAGAAAGCGAGACATCTGTCGCATGAGGCGACTTTTGCCCTGACCTTTTTCGCCCAGAAACAGCATGTCATGGCCTGCCAGCAGTGCCAGGCTGATTTCGGGGATAACCGTGTTTTCGTAGCCCAGAATGCCGGGAAACAAGTCGTCGCCGTCGGCCAGGGCCTTCAGGAAATTCGCCTGAATCTCCTGCTTGACGGTTTTCGACTGCCAGCCGCTGGCTTTGAGTTCGGCAAGATTGGTGGGGGTGGTCATGGATGATTGGGATCAGAATGGGAATGCAAATGAAACTGATAGCAAAACAGGTCCAGGCGGACGTCGCACCATATCATAGTCGTCCACTCCGATCCGTCACGGATGTTTCTGCGTTGCTTGCGAGTTCCAGCCCAAGTCCACGTTTGGCGTCTGAGGTCTGCCAGCGCGTGAACGCAACTGATTGACGATCTCAAACATTAGTCCGTGCTGTGGACGGCTGTCATATTTTCTCGTTGACCGCCGCCGCCAAGTGGTCACGGAAAAGTTGTTGAGCCTTCTCAGATTCGAACGCCGTCGCGATCTGCACCGCGCAAATGTCGTCATTGGCGTCGGGAATTTTCACCAGATCCTTAAGCGTCGTCAGAATCAAAGGCGCTCCGGCCGCCTCCGCATGCTGGCGAGCACTCTGCAGATCGGCTTCGGTGTAGTGGTGGTGATCGGGAAAGAACATCGACGTGACGACGTCCGCCCCGATCTGGCGACAGGTGTTGACAAACGCCCCGGGATTGCCGATCGCCGTCATGACCGTGACGGGTTTGTCCTCAACGTGACTAAGAGGTCGTGCGCCGGCGTTCGACAGTAAGCCAGTTGGGCGGAACGAAACTCGAAAAATCTTCTGAGCCAGCGACGGGTTCTGTTCGATCACCGTTGCGGCAATCTCTGACAGCGTGTTCTCAGACGCCGAATCAGCTCGCGTGATCAGCACAACATCCGCCCGCTTCAATCCGCTTAGCGGTTCGCGCAGCAGCCCCCGCGGCAACAGGTGTCCGTAGCCGAACGGATTAGTGGCGTCGATCAGTACGATGTTCAGATCACGGTGGATACGGCGATGCTGAAAGGCGTCGTCCAGCACAATGGCGGTGACACTCGCGGTGTCGATCAGCTTCTGAGCCGCCGCAACGCGGTCCGGGTTCTGCTCGTGAGAAACGTCCGGACACAGCTGAGCCAGCACTCGTTTCTCGTCGTTCTCACCGCTTGCGTCGGCGCGGTAGCCGCGGCTGACGATGCCTGGCCGCTGGCCGAGTTCCTGCAGCAGCTTCACCACCGTCGCCACAATCGGCGTCTTGCCCGTCCCGCCGGTCGTCAGATTCCCAATGCTGATCACAGGCACGGCAACGCGGGTGTCTTTTTTGAGACCGATATCGAACGCGGCATTTCGCAGACACATCACGCCACTGTAAGGCATCGACAGGCAGTGAAGCATGCCGCGAGCGACGCTCGCCATCACCCCTCGCGATTTCCCACTGATCAATTGTTTGAAGCTTTCTTCCGACATCAATCAAGGTTCGTCCGCGTGGTATCCCTGTTTCTCATTCGATATAACTCGCGTATCTGTTACTCGCCGTTCGGGCTCGCCCCAGTCGCGAAATCCTCTCAATCACCAACCAACCACCGATACTCATGTCTAACGAAAACACGATCGCCTACACGCTCACCGACGAAGCTCCTGCTCTGGCAACACGTTCGCTGCTGCCGATTATTCGAGCCTTCACAAAATCTTCCGGCGTCGATGTTGAACTGAAGGATATTTCGTTGGCCGGTCGCATTCTGGCGAACTTCCCTGAGAATCTAACGGACGACCAGAAACAATGCGACACACTTAGCGAGCTGGGCGATCTGGCGAAAACACCTGCCGCCAACATCATCAAACTGCCCAACATCAGCGCGTCGATCCCTCAATTGGTCGAAGCCATCGAAGAGCTGCAGGGCAAAGGCTACAGGATTCCTGACTTCCCGGAAGAGCCAAAAACGGACGCCGAAAAAGACGTGAGAGCTCGCTACGCCAAGGTGCTCGGCAGTGCTGTGAATCCTGTGCTGCGAGAAGGCAACAGCGATCGCCGCGTCGCCGCGCCCGTGAAGCAGTACGCGAAGCAGCACCCTCATTCGATGGGGGAATGGAGCAGCGATTCAAAGTCACATGTGGCCTCAATGCCTGGCGACGACTTCTTCGGCAGCGAAAAGTCAGTCACCATGCCCGCTGCGGGCGACGTGAAGATTGAACTCGTCGCGGATGACGGAACCAAGACGGTGTTGAAGGAAGGCCTGACGCTGCAGGAAGGCGAAGTCATCGATGGCTCACGGTTAAGCTGCACGGCATTGCGAGACTTTCTGAAGCAGGAAATCGCCGACGCCAAAAACAAAGATGTGCTGTTGTCTCTGCACATGAAGGCGACAATGATGAAGGTCTCTGACCCAATCATCTTCGGGCACGCCGTCAGCGTTTTCTTCGCCGATGTGTTGACCAAACACGCCTCAGAGTTGGAACAGATCGGCTTCGATCCCAACAACGGCATCGGCGACCTGTACGCCAAACTGGACGAACTTCCTGCCGACAAGCAAACCGAAATCAAGGCGGATCTCGACGCCTGCTACGCAAAGCAGCCCAAACTGGCGATGGTGAATTCCGACAAAGGTATCACCAACCTGCACGTGCCCAGTGATGTGATTATTGACGCTTCGATGCCCGCCGCTATTCGTACGTCAGGCCAGATGTGGGGGCCGGATGGCAAGTTGCACGACATGAAAGCCATCATCCCCGACCGCTGCTATGCGGGCGTGTATCAGGCGACCATTGACTTTTGCAAACAGAACGGCGCCTTCGATGTCACGACCATGGGAAATGTGGCCAACGTCGGATTGATGGCTCAAAAAGCAGAAGAATATGGTTCTCACGACAAGACGTTTGAAATTCCCGCTGCGGGCAAGGTGCAGGTTGTCGACAGCAGCGGCAACGTGTTGATGGAGCACGATGTTCAACCCGGTGACATCTGGCGGATGTGCCAGACCAAAGATGCGCCGATTCGAGACTGGGTGAAGCTGGCCGTCAATCGAGCTCGCGCGACCGGCAACATGACGATCTTCTGGTTGGACGAAAATCGAGCTCACGATGCGTCGCTGATTGCCAAGGTCAACCAGTACCTGCCTGAGCACGACACCGACGGACTCGACATCCGCATTCTGTCGCCAGTGGAAGCTACAAAGTTAAGCTGCCAGCGGTGCAAAGATGGCCTGGACACGATTTCGGTGACGGGCAACGTGTTGCGAGACTATCTGACCGACCTGTTTCCAATCCTGGAACTCGGTACCAGTGCGAAGATGCTGTCGATCGTTCCTCTGTTGGCTGGTGGTGGTTTGTTCGAAACCGGAGCCGGAGGATCGGCTCCTAAGCACGTGGAACAGTTTGTCGAAGAAGGCCACCTGAGATGGGATAGCCTCGGAGAATTTCTGGCTCTGGCAGTATCGCTGGAAGACAAATCAGAAAAGACCAACAACACCAAACTAAAGGTCGTGGCGGCCGCGTTAGACGAAGCAAACGGACGCTACCTGACAGAAAACAAATCGCCATCTCGGAAAGTGAACGAACTCGATAACCGAGGCAGCCACTTCTATCTGGCCTTGTACTGGGCTGAAGCGCTTGCAAATCAGACGTCGGATACTGAACTGGCATCTGAGTTTGCAGGTGTGGCGAAGACGCTGGCGGATAACGAAGACAAGATCGTCGCCGAACTGAACGCTGCCCAGGGATCACCTGTCGACATCGGCGGCTACTACCTGCCGGAGGAAGAGAAAGTGTGTGCGGCGATGCGACCGAGTGCAACGTTAAATGGAGCCTTGAACGTCAAGTGAAACATTTGTAACGGAGACATGATGGGTGGTGGAGATGGGCGGAAGGAAGAATCGGCCAGAATTAGCCCACGCTGGATTTCAGGCAGTACGGCAGTTGGACTTATAGTGCTGGTTGCGCTGGCGGGAATGCTTCAGCTTGCATTGACACATCCGACGTGGTTTGAGAAGCGACCTCGTACACCCGCTCCTCGATCGGTTAGTCGCTTTTCATCAGTCTACCTGAATCCCCGACAGATCCCCGGCGTTGTTCCCGACGACTTGGTGCAGACGTACATCAACCAAGGCCTGTTGCGAGGTGGGTTTGGCGTTCAGGGCGGTGGTCACGGTTATCTGGATCGGATGCGGTACGGACCTGCCGGGCACCCAACCCCGGATCCGTTGATGCATATTTGGCATTTTCAGAGTGGCCACGACAATGACGATGTGATGGTGCTGGTCGACATTTACGGCGTAAAAGGAAAGTTTGTGCATATGGTGAGCGTTCGGGTCGCTGACTACGGGAGTTCACAATTTGAGGTCGAGGCCGCCAAGCAATTTGAAAGACTGGGCGTATTCGAATTTCAGGGCTCAGATGCCGAAGTCGTGTCGTCTTGGCTGTCTAAACACGTATCTGGGCCAGCCAAGCTAGAGGTAGCAGGCGTCACATACGAAATCCCGTCTGATCGGCTGCAGTATTCCAGCACGCTACGAACACTCCTAATCGAAGGCCCTGTTGTCACGAAAACGGAACAGTGACGCTCGCGTAATTGAGGTAACTTCGCAGCGCAGCCCCTTTGAACGACCTGTACAGGCAATCCATTTTCGGAGCGAAATGGTGCCAACAACCTTTAAGCCATCCGCATGCGGCAAACCAACGCGATGGACGGTCGAGCCATGCGGCCAGCAAGGCGACATCGGAACGGCGAAGCGTTTTCGTGAGGAGAGCTAATCGTGAAGCGAGGCGACGATCAGTTTCGGACTCTGCGATATCTACTTCTTATCTGCGCAAGTGTTCTGATCCTTCGCGTCACTTCCAGCGTCGTACTCAGTTATCGCGGTTACCTTCCCCCCGACTTCACAACCAACTTTCTACGCGGGCGTGAGGCGTATTTCTTTGGAAGCTACCAATGGGCGTTCTATGTTCACATTGCATCCGGGCCAGTCTCGCTGGTTCTGGGGATGCTGTTATTGAGTGGCCGGTTTCGCAGGAAATGGCCGCAGTGGCATCGCGTGTTGGGACGGGTTCAGGGTGCCAATGTATTGGGGCTGGTGACTCCGAGTGGCCTTTGGATGGCCTTCAATGCCGAAAGCGGCTGGGTCGCCGAGTTGGGTTTTGCCGCTTTGGCGATTGCGACGGGATTTAGCATTGCGATGGGCTGGTTTGCTGCGGTGAAGCGACGCTTCGCTTTTCATCAGCGGTGGATGTGGCGGTGTTATGTCCTGCTGTGTTCGGCGGTCGTGCTGCGAGTCATCGGCGGGTTGGCAACGGTGGCAGGCTACTACAGCGAGTGGCTGTATCCGCTGAATGCATGGGCGTGCTGGGTTGTGCCGTTGGCAGCGCTGGAGGCGACGTGGGTCTTTCGTCAGCAGAAGTTCAGTCCGCTGCGCGGCGTAAACGATTCGCGCGGCGCGGGTTAGAATTCGCCGACGGTCTCGCCGACGTTGATCGTGACAAGAGCTTCCAACGTTTCCAAAGCGATGTTCTTCGAAAGATAGCGGACACTACCGTCCCCGAACAATGCCTGAGCACCGCCCATATGAGCCTTCTCGGCATCTGACTTCAGGTTCAACACAAGCGGCAGATCCGCATCGTGAGGTGCCATCCAGTGAACGGAAAACTCAAGCGGCACTTCCATGACCAATAGCGTGTTGCTGGTGCCGTCGGTGATATCCTGAAGTTGTACTGCTTCCGTGGAATAGAAAACGCTGTTCGGGCCGGTCACGCCAAGATACGTCGTGTGGCCATCCGGGACGTCGGACGAAGGGCATCGATAAGCTTTCAGGTTCGATTCGAAGGCGGCACGGTTCGCCGGATCGCGAGTTATTGTCGAAAGTTGTGTTCTTGAGTGAATGAGAAAGGTGGCGCATCCTGTTGGAACTTCTCCTCTCCAACGGCCCGAAGTGGGCAAAGGAATACGCTATGAGCAAGACTAAAACAGACCGAACCAAAGTGCCAGTGGGTCAAGCGCTCGATCCCGAAGTGATTTCCTTTCGGGCTCAGTTCGACGAGCGAAGTCCGCTCGACGAGATTGTCCGTGAGGGAGCCAGGCGGATGCTACAAACCGCAGTCGATGCCGAGGTGGATGCGTTCGTCGCCATGCATGCGGATCGGACTGACGAGCACGGCCGGCGACTGGTCGTCAAGAACGGAAGCCTTCCGGAGCGGGACATCCTCACCGGTGCCGGAGCGATTCCGGTCACTCAGGGGCGTGTCCGCGACAACGATCCTGATCGCGAAAAACGGGTGGCTTTCTCGCCAAGCGTGCTTCCGAGCTATCTGCGAAAAACGAAGGCCATTGAAGAACTCATCCCCTGGCTTTACCTCAAAGGAATTTCCACGGGTGACTTCAACGAGGCGTTGCAGTCGCTCGTCGGCGAGCGGGCCGCCGGGCTGAGTCCCAACGTGGTTTGCCGGCTCAAGGATCAGTGGTGCAGCGAATACGATGACTGGAGCAAGCGGGATCTATCGAACAAGCAGTACGTTTACATCTGGGCCGACGGCATTCACGCGAAGGTCCGACTGGAGGATGACGCCAATAAAAAGCAGTGTTTGCTGGTGCTGATGGGGGCTACGCCGGAAGGCCAGAAAGAATTGATCGCGGTGCTGGACGGTTACCGCGAGAGCGAGCAGAGCTGGTGCGAGTTACTGGTCGACTTGAAGCAACGTGGCCTGCAATTGTCACCGAAGGTTGCCGTTGGCGATGGTGCGCTTGGCTTCTGGGCCGCGATCCGCAAAGTATTCCCCGAGACTCGTGAACAACGCTGTTGGGTTCACAAGACGGCCAATGTTCTCAACAAGATGCCTAAGAGCGTTCAACCCAAAGCGAAAGGCGACCTGCACGAAATCTGGCAGGCAGAAACGAAGGACGATGCGAACAAAGCGTTCGATAAATTCATTGAAAAGTACGGTGCGAAGTATGCAGCGGCTTGCGATTGCCTGAAGAAGGACCGCGACGAGCTGCTGACGTTCTACGATTTCCCGGCCGAACACTGGAGCCACTTGCGGACAACCAACCCGATCGAATCCACCTTCGCGACGATCCGCCTTCGTCACCGCAAGACCAAAGGCAGCGGAACAAGACGGGCGAGCTTAGCGATGATGTTCAAGCTGGCTCAGTCAGCATCGAAGAAATGGAGACGACTCAACTGCCACGAAAAGATCACACTCGTCATCGAAGGACGTTCCTTCAAAGACGGAATCATGCAGGATGATATCGCCGCCTAAATCAAAAACCCAAAACACAACATTTGACAATTGCTCCCGGATCGCTCCACGGTTTCGAGAGGTCGATGCTGTCGTACAACGCCTGCTGTTCCATAAACGGCAAAATCAGCGTGCGCCAGCTATGCAGCGGATGGCCGTCTGAATTCACCGTAAAGGCGGGCGGAAAGGCTTCGTAGACGTCGTGATAATTGTGGAGTGCCAGGCCGATCTGTTTAAGATTGTTCTTACACTGCAAGCGGCGTGGTGCCTCACTGCCACGGTTGAACGGCAGCAACATCGCCAGAAGCACGCCCCCGATTAGCACCAAGCCGACTACTTTTACGACACTCCGGACGACACCGGAACTCGAACTTACCGCCTGGTCACTGGATTCAGGTTGCGAATAAGGATTCTCTGCCATGGCGTGGTACTCGCATAAGGGACAATCAGAATTTCATTCCAGCGACTCCAATCCCGGTCCTCCTCGCAGCTTCGCCAATCACGTCAGTACGTCGTGAACGACGTTGCCGTACACGTCTGTTAAGCGGAAGTCGCGGCCAGCGTGCCGGTAGGTCAGGCGTTCGTGGTCGAGTCCCAACGCGTGCAAAATCGTGGCATGAAGATCGTGCATATGCACGGGGTTCTCGACCGGCGCATATCCGAATTCGTCTGTGGAACCGTATGTCAAACCAGGCTTTGCTCCTCCGCCAGCCATCCACATGGTGAAACCCTGGGGATGGTGATTGCGCCCGTCACCATTTTCGACCATCGGCGTGCGTCCGAATTCTGAGCCCCACACAACCAGCGTGTCTTCCAACAGTCCTCGTTGATCCAGATCCTGCAGCAGTCCGGCGATGGGACGGTCCACTTTGGCCGATTCCCCGACGCTGCCTTTGACCACGGCGTTGTGATGATCCCACGTGTAATCAGTCGACACCTGAATATACCTCACACCGCTTTCCGCAAACTTGCGGGCCAGCAAGCACTGACGGCCGAAATTGTCGGTGGGCTCAGAATCGATACCGTACAGATCCAGCGTGGCTTTTGATTCATCGGCCAGGTTCATGATCTGCGGCATGGTGGACTGCATACGAAAGGCGAGTTCGTAGTTAGCGATCAGCCCTTCGATGTTCTTGTCGATTGTCGTTTGCTGCAGGTGTTGTCGGTTGAGCGATTGAATCAGGTCCAACTGCTTTCGCTGCAGGCCGGAGCCAATGCGGTTGTTGCCGAGATTCGAAACGACGGCCTTTGAAATTGGTATCTCAGCCGACCCAATGGCGGTTCCCTGATGCCTGGCTGGCAGAAACGCGCTGCCGTAGTTTTGCACACCGCCGTGCCCTCGCGGCGGAGAAATTGTCAGGAAGGCCGGCAGGCTGTCGCTTTCGCAGCCAAGACCGTAGCTCACCCACGCCCCCACGCTGGGCCTCACCAGACTGGCCTGGCCTGTATGCAGTCGCAGTAACGCTTCACCATGAGCGTTCCCTTCTGTGTGCATTGACCGTATCACGCACATCTTGTCCGCATGTCGCGCCAGCTTCGGAAACAGCTCGCTAATCCAAATCCCACTGTCGCCGTGTTGGTCAAATTGAAACGGTGAACCCAGCAACGTGCCCAGGTTTTCGCGGGCACTGCCAACCGATTTTCCCGCCAGCGGCTTGCCGTCTTCGCTGTTTAAGCGAGGTTTGGGGTCGAACAGATCCACATGACTGGGTCCGCCCCACATAAACAGAAAGATGACTCGCTTGGCCCGCGCTGGATAGTGTGGAAGGGGCGCTGAAGCGGCCGTACCGCCATCTGCGGCCGTCGCCTGTTGACCCGCCAGAGCGGCCAGCGCCACCTGACCGAAGCCAGCGGCACTGGTTTGCAGCATCGATCGGCGAGTTGTTGCACTTGTGAATTGGTGGCACGTCATCGGCTACTCCAAAATCTGAAAACGGCTCGACGCAAACAGGGCGTGGCAGGCAATCGCGAGCGCTCGTACCGCAGGTTCTTTCTCGCCGGCGTGCTTTAATTCTTCGGTTGTTGACCGCAGAAACTCAACAAGGCTTCCGCGTTCGGCAGCGGTGGGCGTGTCGTTCACGATCCATGCAAACATGAGGTCGACGATGCGTTCCAAATCCTGTGGCGACACTTCCGTCAGAATTCTGCGCGAAGTGGCTTCGGCGGCGTCCATCACGGAGGCATCGTTCAGGATAAACAGCCCCTGAGTCGCCACCATTGTTTCCGGTCGCATGCCGGTGGTGGCGTGAGGGTCCGCGAAGTCAAAGGCGTCAAAGACCTCGGGCAAGTCGTTGCGAATCACAGGCAGATACACGCTGCGGCAGGGAAAGTCGGTGCGCCGCCGATTCGTGTTCGCCCCGACCGCCGTGGCCTGATCGCCCAGATAAGACACGGTAGAATCCATGGGCGTCAGATCAAGAGTTCCCGCAGCCGACAACATAGCGTCACGAAGGGCCTCGGGGGTCAATCGGCGTCGGTGAGCTCGCCACAGCAATTGGTTGTCGGGATCCACAGCGTGAGCCGCTTCGTTATGCTCGCTGCTGAGGGCGAATGTTCGGCTGAGGACAATTTCGCGAATCAGGGCCTTCGTTGACCAGCCGGATTCGATCAGCTTCGTGGCCAGATAATCCAGCAATTGCGGATGACTGGGTTCTTCACCGGTACGCCCAAAGTTGTCCACGGTGCGCACCAGACCGCGACCAATCAGGTGCCGCCAGACGCGGTTGGCATACACGCGAGCTGCCAGACGACCGGCACCATTGTCGACATCGCATAGCCAGTCTGCCAGTTGCAGCCGTCCGCTTTGGCCGTCAGGAATTTCGATACCGTGATCTGAAACGACCTGCAACACGCCGCGAGGAACAGTGTCGCCGGGCCGGTTAAACTGTCCGGCAATCCGAATCGCTTCGTCCTTCGGCGACTTGCTGTCAGCTGGTATCATGGCTCGCGGCGGAATTTTACGCGGCTTCGCAGCAGCATCGGCTTCAGCCACGTAAGCCTCCTGCAACTTAATCCGTTCGTCGATCGACAGTGCCTCGTCCATCACACTTTTTGCAATCGCCTTGCCGTGTTCCTTTACGAACGCAGTCAGTGCGTCGAGTTTTCCGGCTTTCAACAACTTCAGCGTCTCACGAGCGTGCTTGAGGTGTTCCTCGCGTTGGGCTTTCTCACGCCAGAAGGCTTCGTAGTCGTTGTCCACGTTTTCGCCGTCCGGGCCGAGTCCCACAAGTTGCTCCATGACTCGTTGCTGCCCGAGCATGTAGCGTTGTTCCATCACGTGCGTCGACGTGAAGATGCCCGCCATCGCGTAGTAGTCTGCAGTTGGCACGGGATCGAACTTATGATCATGACAGCGGGCACAGCCGAGTGTTTGCCCGAGTACCGTTTTGCCGATGGTATCAAGCTGTTCATCCGCGACGTCCATGATGCGTTCGTTGGCATCGTTGCCCAGCAGCACCTTTGGCCCCATCACCAAAAATCCGGCCGCGACACGTTGCTGATCACGCTGTTCGATAGAATCGAAGGGCAGCAGGTCACCCGCAATTTGTTGCCGCAAAAATTCGTCGTACGGCATGTCGTTGTTAGCGGCGGCAATCACCCAATTGCGATAGCGCCATGCTTCGCGGAACAGAAAGTTTTCGTCCAGCCCGTTCGAATCGGCATACCGAGCCAGGTCCAGCCAGTGACGTCCCCAGCGTTCGCCAAACTGAGGCGAGGCCAACAACTCGCCCACGAGCGCGTCGAACGCGGCGGCGTTATCTTCGCGCAGGAACGTCGCGGTCTGCTCAGCGGTCGGTGGAAGCCCCGTCAACTGAAAGCACGTACGACGCAGCAGCGTACGACGATCTGTGTCGGTGGCGGGCGAAAGCTTCGTCGCTTCCAATTCCGCCAGCACGAAATAATCAATCTCGGATCGCGGCCAGTCTGAGTTCTGAACCTTCGGAATGTCGGTTTGCTCCAATGGCTGAAACGCCCAGTGCTCACGTCCCGCAACAGGATCAGACGGCGCCGGTGATGCGGCGGTGTCGGTCATCACCTTTTCGCGAGGATCCGGGGCTCCCATCTTCACCCAACGTTCCAACACCGCCACGGCTTCCTTCGGCAACGCCTTATCGGGCGGCATCTGCAAGTCAGCGTCTACGTACCGCACCGCCGAAATCAGGAGACTGGCGTCAACGTCTGCTGGCACAATCGCCGGGCCACTTTCGCCGCCGGTTTGCCAGCCGGCACGGCTATCCAGCGTCAGCCCGCCTTCTGCCTTGCCGGTCTTCACCGCATGGCACGAATAGCAGCGAGCGGCCAGCAGCGGCCGAACGCTTTTTTCAAAGAATTCCACCTGGTGAGCAGGTAGATCCTCAGCGCGGGACGAGGGGCTAAGGCAGGCCGCTGCGGCCAGGAGGCAAGGCATCAGTAGGGGGGTGTTGGTTTTCACGCTCCCATGCTAACCGCACCGAAACCTGTCGTAAAGTTTGGTCTGAGACGGAGACGCCGAATGGCTGGTTGCTGAGCGGCCAGTGTGCGCGTTCATCGCGCGTGGTGACCGCAACCCGCTTGCAGCGGCGATTTTCCTCGGCAAAGGCGACACCCCTTTCTACGGCACGCGAATTGCAACTCTGTGAATCGACCAGTTCTAAACCCGAGAGCAAAAGAAATGTTCCGTTTCCTTCCATGGAAGATGATTGTCCGCAAAGCGGCTCGCAACTACGGCATCGCAGACCCGTCGTTGTGGCTAGCTCGAATCCGCCAGTTCTCTCAGCAATCTGAGGTGCAGGAGCCCATCGAACTGCTGCGCGCCGGCATCCACTTCCATGCACGAGGCTTAATCAACACCAAAGCCATTCAGCACAACCTGGACTGGGTGTGGCCTTATTGGGTTGAGCGACAATTTGACCCAGCTGATGAATCCTTTGTCCCGCGAGCGTTCTCATTCAGTCATATTAATCTGACTCATCGCAACTGGACGGCCGTCGGGCTGCCTGAGCTTTCACTGTACCCGATCGTCGATCCGCGGGGGCTGGTCACGCCACTGCATGACGGCTGGTCTATCGACTTCTGGCTGACCGACCCCGACGGCCAGCAGCTGATTCCCAGTCGTACCCTGGATGATGACGTCGACCAGTCATTGAAAACAGACGGCCGCCTGGCGGTACAAACCAACCTCTGGAAGTCCGAGTTACAACTTCGCCAGCGCGTGGAAGTTGTCGTAGAAGACCGCCCCGGTGTTCCGCTGAAATCAGAATCCCCAGCGCAGCCTGTGTTGAAGATCACCATCGATGCGGCCAGCCCCGCAGGCGGTTCGCTGGCCATGGCGATTCGGCCTTACAACCCGGAAGGTGTTCAGTTCGTCGACAGCGTGGAAGCGTTGCCGGATGCAACCGGCTGGAAAGTCAACGACACGACTCAAGTAATCACCGACCGCAAAGCCAATCGCCTGCTGACTTCACACTACGACGAAGGCGACGTGCTGTATCAAATCAATCCCGCTGCCGAGGCCGACCAATCCGCGCCACCTCAGGATTCCGCCACTTCGACGACAATGCGGTGCGATCAGGGAATGGCGACGGCGGCGTCCGTGTACGACTTCGAGGGCGACAGCATGCAGCTTGTCGTGCGAGTTCCTCTGGCCGCCGAGCTTCAAGTGCAGGGGCATCCGCAGAAGTTTCATCCGGAAGTCACATGGCCGGAAGTCATGGCCGATGCAGCAACTCTGACGGTGCCAGACTCGCGAATTCAACGCTTGTACGACGGAGCTTTAAAAACTCTGGTCCTGCTATCAGTCGACGACATCGTGCCCGGCCCATACACCTACCGGCGCTTCTGGTTTCGCGATGCGTGCCTGATGATGAACCCATTACTGAGCGTGGGCTTTGTGGATCGTTGTCGCCGCATGCTGAACGAATTTCCGTCGCGGCAGCAGCACAACGGGTACTTCCGGTCGCAGGAAGGCGAGTGGGATTCCAACGGGCAGGTGCTGTGGATTTTGAACCGCTTTCGCAAGCTGACTCATTCGCCGTTGACGAGCGAACTGTATGGCACGCTGGATAAAGCGGTTGCCTGGATCGATCGTAAGCGAGTCCCAGCAGATGCGAAAAAACGGCATGCCGGTCTGCTTCCGGCTGGGTTTAGCGCGGAACACTTGGGGCCGAATGACTTCTACTACTGGGACGACTTCTGGGCAGAAGCCGGCTTGCGAGCGGCCAGTGAGATCTACCGCGATGCTGGCGACGATGCAAAAGCGACAAAGGCCTCAGCGACCGCCGATGAAATTCGCGATTCCATTGAACGCAGCTTGCAGGACCTGCCAACTTCGCGAACGCAGGGCGGTATTCCGGCTTCGCCTTATCGCCGCATGGATGCGGGAGCCATTGGTTCGCTGGTTGCTGATTATCCTCTGCAACTTACGCCCCCCAACGATCCTCGCATTCAAGCGACCATCGAGGCATTGCTGCAGAAGCACTTCCACCGTGGCGGCTTTATGCAGGACATGATCCATTCCGGCATCAATGCCTACCTGACTCTGGATATTGCTCAAACGTTGCTACGAAACGGCGACGAACGGTGGCGCGATCTGGTCGACGCCGTGGCAGACCTCGCATCGCCGACTGGTCAGTGGCCGGAAGCCATCCACCCTCGCACACTGGGCGGATGCATGGGCGATGGCCAGCACGGTTGGGCCGCAGGTGAATGGGTCATGATGATTCGCAACTGTTTTGTGCGCGAAGAACCAGACCGGCTCGTGATTGGTTCGGGCCTGTACCGCGAGTGGTTCGATCAGGACACAGATCTCGCCTTTGGTCCGACTTTGACCGCGTGGGGCAGGGTGAGCGTTCGAATTGTTCAGCCGGCCTCGAACCCTCGGCTTGTCATCGACGGACATTGGCACCGTGAGAAGCCACCCATCGACGTCCGCATTCCAGGATTCGAAGCGTTGCAGAACGTCAACGATGGCACGTCGATTGCATTGAAGCGACAGTCGGCGGACGAGTTCCGAGTTGACGAAAGACCTCACGTGCCAAGCCACAAAGACAGATAGCGAAGTTCGACGGCCATGCTTCAGGAAACAAACCTTCACACGGAAACAGAACGATGAACGTCACCATGTTTACGAACACGTACCGCCCTCATGTCGGCGGCGTGGCCAATAGCGTATTCACCTACGAGACGGAATTTCGTGATCGGGGCTTCGACGTCAGCGTAGTGGCACCGGAATTCGAAGGGGCGGAAGAATCCACCGATCACGTGCTGCGTGTGCCGGCGATTCAGAACTTCAATGGCAGCGACTTTTCGCTGCGACTACCGCAGCCATGGGTCGTTTCTGAATTCATTGACCAGGTTCAACCTAACCTGATTCACAGTCACCATCCGTTTCTGCTTGGCGACACTGCATTGCGAACGGCCTACGAACGAGGCCTGCCGCTGGTGTTCACTCATCACACGATGTACGAACAGTACACACACTATGTGCCGCTGGATTCCGAAGCGATGCAGCGAGTGGCCATCCAAATGGCGACAGAATACTGCAACTTGTGCAACCACGTGATCGCGCCCAGCGAGAGCATCGAGGCTCTGCTTCGCAAACGGGGTGTCACCGTGCCGATCACCACCATTCCAACGGGCATCGATCTGGATTTTTTCGGCAGTGGAGACCGCCAGGCGTTTCGAACGCGGCACGGCATCGACCACGATGCGATCGTCGTCGGGCACGTGGGCCGCCTTGCTGAGGAAAAGAATCTCGCGTTTCTGGCCGAAGGCGTCGGGCAGTTTCTGTCGCAGAAGTACGACGCTGTGTTTGTTGTCGTAGGCGACGGCAACGACAGGCAGCGGATGGAGGAGGCGCTAACAACCCATGTGGGTTCGGACCAATTGGTGTTCACTGGTCGCCAGACCGGACAGGATCTCGCCGACGCCTACGCTTCGATGGATGTGTTTGCCTTCGCGTCGCAATCCGAAACTCAGGGCATGGTGATTGCCGAAGCATTGGCCGCTGGCAATCCCATCGTGGCTTTGGACGGCCCCGGAATCCGGGAAGTTGTCGAAGAACGTAACGGGCGACTGCTGGAGCACGACGCCACCGAAGCAACGTTCGCCGAGGCACTGATGGAACTCACGGCAGAGACGCATCGTCTGAGTCGCATTCGGGAAGTTGCGAGAGAAACAGCGAAACCCTACGGCCTGAAATGTTGCGCCGATCGGTTGGCCAAGCTGTACGCGGACCTGGTGGCTGAATTCGAAGCCAGCCATGACCACGAATTTACTGCATGGGACCAGATGCAGGGACGACTGGAAGCCGAATGGAAATTGCTGGTCGAAAAAGCGTCCGCACTATCTGCTGCGGTAACAGACACAGACGCGACACGAGCCGTCATGACGTAGAACGTTCACATGCTTACAAAAATTGGAAATTTCAAACGTCGACTCATCAGACGCTTCAGCCGGTCGGAACTCATCTCACGATGGACGGGGTTCGAAACAAACGTGCCGCCTTCGCACGAACCCGGCCTGATCGTCCTGCAGGTTGACGGGCTGTCTCGGAAGCAGTTCGAAGCCGCCGTGGGAAACGGGCGTCTGCCATTTCTGAAGAAGATGATCGACCGCGGCTACTTCGATCGCATGAGCTTCTATTCGGGAGTGCCATCGTGTACGCCCGCTGTTCAGGGTGAGGTCATGTATGGCGTGAAAGGGGCCGTGCCGGCGTTCCAGTTTCTGCACCGCGAATCCGGCAAAGTCGTGTGTATGTACGAGCACGACGCGATCGCGGAAATCGTGAAGGAACGCTTCGCGACTGCTGACCCGCTCCTGAAATCCGGTGCCAGCTTTTCCAACATATATTCCGGCGGCAGTGAGGAAGCTCGATGCTGCATTGAGACGGCCGACCTGGCGAGCACCTTCAAGGGCATCAATCCGATCCATTTTCTGCTTATGCTGTTGATGTATTCGTTTACGTTGCTGCGGATCGGAATCCTGGCGGTAATTGAGGTTCTAGTGGCCGTCGTCGACCTCGTGCGTGGACTGTGGACTCGCAGCGATTGGCGTTCGGAGTTCAAGTTCGTCCCTGCCCGCGTATTGATTTCCATCGTCCTGCGAGAATGGGTCCGCGTGGTCATGAAACTGTCGATCGCGCGCGGCGTGCCAGTGGTGTACGCAAACCTGCTGGGCTATGACGAACAGGCGCACCGTCGAGGCCCCAAAAGCGCGTTCGCTCATTGGGGGCTGAAGGGAATCGACAGAGTCATCAAAGACATTTTTCTGACGGCGCGGCGATCTGATCGGCGCGATTACGAAGTGGTCGTGTTCTCAGACCATGGTCAGGAAGACGTCGTCGCATATGAATTCGCGTTTCAGCAGACGGTGCAGCAGGCCATCACGAAAGCTCTGGAAAGCGGACCTCTGGCCGAACGCCTTGTCCACAACATTGACACAGTTCTTCATCACGGCAGCTATATGGACCAAAACATGCGCCGCCTGCTGAAGATTAAAAAGGGGCGTCGGCCAACAGCAACGCTCACCGCAAAGGAACTGGCCGAAAATGTTGTGGTGACCGCCATGGGGCCGATCGGACATGTCTATTTTCCGGTGCCTGTAACGGATGACGACAAAGCTGCGGCGGCCAATGTGTTGGTGAATGAGCAGCATGTACCATTGGTTGTTTACAAGTTGCAAACGGGAGAAATCTTCGGTCGCAATGCTCGCGGTTTGTGGAGTGTCGCGGAAGACTTCGAGGCCGTGGCCGGAAGCCAGCATCGATTCGCCCGGGAAGTTCAGGAAGACCTGTTGAGTCTCTGTGATCATCCCGACATCGGCGACCTCATCCTGCTCGGTTGGGATCCCGACAAGCCGCCGATTTCGTTCGCTCCGGAAAGCGGTGCTCACGGCAGCATCGGGACCGCAGAAACGCGAGGCTTTGCGCTGCTGCCAGCGATCTGGTCGCTCAAGCCGCGCCGAACACTCGGCGGCGAAGCATACGTTCGCGGAATCGACCTGCACGCCGCGGGGCTGGCGTTTCTGCGGAGGCAACCGGTGTCAGACGTGATCGTCCGGTCGGAATCAGACACTCCGGAACACACTCCGGAACACACTCCTGGCGCGCTGCCGAACGCGCAACACCGTGTTGCATCAGCCAAATCGCAGACGTCACCAAAAGACTCGCAGCGTCTGCGAATCATGACGTACAACACTCACCATTGCATCGGCATGGATGGAAAGTGTCGCCCGCAGCGAATTGCTCAAGTGATCGCAGCCGCCAAAGCTGATGTCGTGTGCTTGCAGGAAATGGACGAAAACCGATTACGTTCGAATCACCACGATCAGACCTCAGAAATTGCCGCTGAATTAGGCATGTATCACCGCTTCTTTCCGGTGTGGTCGAACGATTCCGAACGCTACGGCCTGGCGATCCTAAGCCGTTTTCCGATTACGTCTGTGCGAGAAGACACGCTGACGGATGCCGACCACCGCACCAGACGCGAAGCTCGCGGTGCCATTTGGGTGACTGTCGAAACAGGCGTCGGCCCCATACATGTGATTAACACGCATCTGGGTCTTCGCACAAAAGAACGTGTGCAGCAGGTTGAAGAACTGCTAAGCGACCGCTGGCTGGCCGACATCGAACAGCACGAACCGGTCCTTCTGTGCGGCGACCTGAATGCGGGGCCAAAATCGGCTGTCCTGCAGCGTCTTCTCAAACGCTTTCACTGCGCTCAGGTGCTGGCTGACGACCATCGTCCTCAGGCGACCTTCGCGTCCATCCTGCCGCTGCGACGCATCGACTACATCCTGCTAAGTCGACACATCGTTGTGGAGCACGTCACCGTGCTGAAGAACCACACGACCTCCGTGGCCTCCGACCACTTGCCTCTGGTTGCCGAAGTGACCGTGCATCATCACACCAGTTCCGCGCGGCACTCCAAGACAGATTTCGAATCGCATCGCAGCCTGCCGCATTCGACAGGGCAGGTCGTATCTAACGGCGGTCTGGCCCCCGGCGCGCAGCTATGACATCGGCAGCAGAAACGAAACCGCTTGCACTGCCCGCGCTGAAGGTGTTGGTGATCGCGGCTATTGTTGGAGTGCTGCTGCACTTCTATTTGCAGGGCGATTTGACTCAGGACAACCTGAAACGATTCGCCGCTTCGCTGCCTGCATGGCTGTTTGTGCCGGCCTATCTCACCCTGCCGTTAGTGGGTTTTCCCATCAGCATCGTGTTGCTGGCGAGTGGCATGAAATTCGGGACGATGACCGCAATCATAATCGCCGTTTTCGCGATGGGCTTCCACACGTTTGTCGCATGGCATCTGGCTCATGGGTTCTTCCGTGAGCCCCTGGAACGCTGGCTGGAGAAGACTCGATTTAGTCTGCCCCGCATTCCGGAAAAGCACCAGATCTGGTTCACATCCGTCTTCGTAACGGTGCCCGGGCTTCCGTACGCCGTCAAACTGTACTCACTGGCGTTAACGGATCTGCCGTTCACTCGCTACCTCTGGATTGTGTGGCTGTTCCACGTCCTGAATGCGATCCCGTTCATCGGCCTCGGATCGGCTGCCGCCCGGATGAACGTCGGCTGGATGATAGGGTTCGGCCTGCTGGCCGTCGTCATGATCCTGCTCACCAACTGGCTGAAGTCGCGTCTCAGCGACAGTTGATGAGGTGGTTCACAAAAATGCATGATGTTAACGGCAGCGGCAGCATTGAACTGGGTCGCTCATCGCTTGCACTGTGCTGAGACAAATCCCGGTTGTCGCCTACTCGAAAATCCTGAAGGCGGGGGCGTTCAGGTGAGGCAGCAGTTTCGGCCCGAACACAATCAAGCCCACGGTCGCGGCGCTCATGGACGCCAGCAGGACCGCTCCGGCCGCCACGTCCTTGGCTCGACCAGCGAGGTCGTGATGTTGCGGACTGGCGAGATCCACAACAACTTCCACGGCCGTATTAAAAGCTTCGGCCGACCACACAAGCCCGATTGACAGCGTCAGCAAACACCACTCCGTCGTGGTCGTTCGCAGCAGGAAGCCGGCCGTGATCACAACAAGCGTCGCCAGCAGATGGATCCACGCATGGACCTGACTCGCAAACAGAAACCGGATGCCGCGAAAAGCAAACCGAAAGCTGGCGACACGTCGCTGCACGATCGATCTAAGGCCCATCTGTCGCTTCCGTTGGTGCATCATCTGTTGACGAAGTGTCGCCGCCGGTCGATTCGACGTCAGGAATTGTGGCCTCCCGGCCCAGAAATCGCTGGCGAGCGTATTCCGCGAAGTCCTGAAAACGGCCGACGCCCTTGTAATTGTCGTAGACGTATTTCCAGGTTGCGATCGCCTGCTGTTGTTCCGCTTCTTCACCAGTCGAAAGCTTTTCTGCTTCGGTCATCCGTTCACGAAACATGTGCCGCGCGTCATCAGCTGCGATCAATTTTTGCCGGAAGTAATCGTGATGGTTGCGGCAAAGCTGCATTAGCCACGGGATTTCTTCTGAAGTGTCCGACAAACTTTCTCCCTGCTCAATCAGTGCCTGCCATCGCTGCAAGGCGGGCAACGGATTGGAAGGCAACTCGGTGGCCGGTGGATCTTCCCACGTCGGAACATAGACCAGGCCTTCTTCGTCTTCCAGGCGAGCAGCTTCGACGCAGGCGGCCTTGAAGGGCGGTTCCACCGGTTTGTTAATGCGCGCCAGATTCTTGAGCTGCGGTTCCAGCATGTTGGCATGCAACTTTGCGGAGAGTTCTCGTGCTCGGGCGATATGCTGACCAGCCGGAAACTTTTCGATGTAAGGATCGATGTGCTTATCCAGCGATGCGCGCTGAGCATACTCGTCGCCCTGCATGGCTTCGTGCCATTGTTCGGCGTACCAGTCTTCGCCCGGCGGACGCAGCAACCATGCGGTTGCACCGACCAGTGCGAGCAGACACGTCGCCAGAAACCACGTTTGTTCGTGGATCGGCCCCTTCTTTTTTCGTTTCTTCTTTTTCTTTTTGCGTGCGCCGACAGACTTCGGCTTGCCGGTTCCGGAACCGACCGCGCTGCCCGACACGACGGTGTCCGCCAGCGCCGCTCCGACCCCGGAGTCCGCTCGTTCTTTGATCTCGCCCAGATCCGTATGAACGGCCAACGCGTCATATGGTCGATCGTCGGGCTTCTTTTCCAACAGTCGATCGATCAGCTTGCCAAGTTCGATCGGGCAGTTGGGAACCTTTTCGCAGACGTTGTACGGCTCATCCTGAAGATGCTGCATCAGCATGTCCATCGGATTGTCAGAATGAAACGGTGTCTCGCCGACAACCAGTTCGTACAGCACACATCCCAGGGCGTACAAATCTGTTTTGCGCGAGATCGGGTCGCTGGCCTGGATTTGTTCCGGCGCCATGTAGGCGTACGTTCCAACGGTTTTGCCGGCGGCCGTCAGCGCGGTGGCTTCGGTGTCTCGAGCGATGCCGAAGTCGCCCAGCTTTAGATGGCCTTTACGAGAAAGGAACAAATTCGCTGGCTTCAAATCGCGATGAATGATGCCCGCGTTGTGAGCGTGTTCCAAAGCCGACGTGACCTGTCGCCCAACATGGATGACCTGTTCCCACGTGAGCTGGCCGCGGTTCTTGATCACCTGCTGCAGCGAGCCCCCGTCGATGAATTCCATCGCGTAGTAACGCTGCCCGTTCTCCGTGCCGCCACCGTAGTACTTCACGATGTTGGGGTGCTTCAGCCGCTTCAGAATGCCGATCTCGCGTTCGAACCGCTTGCGTACCTTCGCGTCACTCATGAAGCCGGGCGACAGCACTTTCACGGCCACCTTTTTCCCGGTTTTCGGGTAGATGGCAGAATAAACAACGCCCATTCCCCCCACGCCGATCTGGCGGTCCAGTTGAAACGGGCCTATCGTGCGGGGAGCCATAATGAATCGGGCTTAGGCGGTGATGCAAGGTGCGTGAACAGATTGTCGGTGTGGCCACAGATTCTGACAGACGGATTGGGCGGAAACAACAGAAGGTGTCTCAGCGTCCGCAACCGCTCGCAAAACCGCCCTTGTCGCGGATCGTGAGCAGGGTTCTTAAAATGCCGATTCCAGCGGTTGCGCCGATTTCGGGTCGCTGCAATTCGTTTGGTCGGTACAATTCGGAGACAAAGAAGTCACGGTCCCAGGTCAAACTTGACTTTTTGTCGGCTTCGTCCCGAGACTGTTAATAAGGCTTCAATGGCGTTGATGGAACGAAACGGGTTCGGGTCGAGCCAGGTTTCAGGATCAACCAGCGAAAGCAATTCAAAGCGGAAAATCAATTACTCCGAGGCACCGGCCTCCTGGAAACTCATTTACTTCAGCCACCCCTATGCTGGCCCAGCTAATCCCAGTCAAGAACGGTCCTCGGATCACTCTGACCAAGCCGATCACGGTGGTGGGTCGCAGTGCGCGGCTGTGCGATCTGGCGGTGGATCACAACGCCGTTTCCAAGATACATTGCGTGCTGGTCAAAACAGACGGCCTGATCTATTTGCGAGATCTCGGCAGCACCAACGGGACTCGCGTGAACGGCCAGCGAGTCATCCGGGGTGCGTTGTTGCCTGGCGACCAGATTTCGTTTGGCGGAGCAGGCTACACGGTGTATCTGGGGCCCGATCCTCAGCTTTCGGCGGGCGGCCAGTCGTCAGCCGAACTGACCGAGATGATTCCGATCATCACCGACAGCGACCCGGACTTAAGCGTTTCCAAAAGCGACGTTCAGTTGCTGTCTGATTCTGACTTTCTGCCCGCCGACTAACTCAGCATCTCTCTGACTTTTTCTCCCAGTGTTTGCCACAGCCCCTGGCCGAGAAAAATGACCAGCGCGGCGATGACGCCAACAAGTGCCAGCCAGAGCATCAACATGATGCCACCCCCTAAGTTGCGAAGCTTGTTCCGAGCCCACCGCCAGCGAACTCGTTTCTTCTCGTCGCGTTCCACCTGCTTGTACAGGCTTTTCATATCCGTTTTTTGTATCTGAGCCGTGTGGCGGCTAAGGCTGGCTTCGATGGCGTCCCTGAATTCAGGGAATTGAGCCAGTGGAAGGTACGAACCATCGGCCGAGGCTTTGCAGCGTGCTTTGGCCGTGACTGTGCCCGCCTTGATCATCTTCAGGATGCGACCGGTCGAATGCTTCTCCACGACCGTTTTCTTCTTCTCATCCACATACTGCACGTACCACGTTCGCGACGCTGCCTTCTTAGCCGACTTCTTCGCATCGACTCGTGAAGAAACCTCGCCCGAGCGAGCCGCCGCGGTCATCGTGCTTCCTAACCCGGCAACCGTTGGCGACACCGAACGTCCCACGCCCGTTGGCACGGCCCCCTCGACAAAAGACAACGCTTCGCTGTGTACTCCCAGGGCGTTTAGATCCCTGATGATCTCCGCACAGTCGCCGTAACGGTGCTTGGGATCTTTGGCCATCATCTTGTCGATGATCAGATCCAACCGCTCAGGGATCTCCGGGCAGATCTTCCTGGCCGCTTCGTACTTGCCGATTTCCTTAGCTTTGATTAGTTCCACAACGTTAGCACCGGTGAAGGGCAGTTTTCCGGTGAGCAAATGGTACAGCGTGGCACCCAAGGCGTAGATGTCACAACGAAGGTCGACGGTCTTGGCGCTATGAGCCTGTTCGGGGGGCATGTACAGGGGTGTGCCGAGCCCCGCGTTGGTCTGCGTCATCGAAACGTCATCGTCCAGCACTTTGGCCAGGCCGAAGTCAGCGACCTTCACGACGCCTTTGCTGGTCAGCAGAATGTTGTCCGGTTTGATATCGCGATGCACCATGTTTTGATCATGAGCATGCTTCAACGCTTCCGCACAGACCATCGCGATATGAACGGCGTCGCCGACGGAGAACTTTTTCAGCTTGTTCAGCCAGTCCTGCACGCTCTTGCCATTGATGTATTCAATGGCTGCAAAGTGAACACCTTTGTAAGAATCGACGGCATAAACTTTGACCACATTCGTGTGATCCAGTTTGGCCATCGAACGCGCTTCGCGTAAGAAACGGCCCACGAAGTCCTCGTTCTTCGCGAGATTTTTGGAAAGCGTTTTTAGTGCGACAAGGCGATCAAGACTGATCTGCCGCGCCAGAAACACTTCACCCATGCCGCCTTTGCCGAGCCTCTTTTTGAGCTCGAAATCGCCGATCTTTGTAACCGTCTTCTTCTGACTTCCCGCTGGCGTTTTCTTTTCGTTTTTGTCCGACACGTTGTTCCCTTCTGGCGGAAACCTGTCTTCAGCGATCAGCATCTCACTGGCGTGATGTCTGAGAACGCCGGTCAAACCCGCGTGAGGTGTTGCCACGGGCACGTCACACTCTACGCATTACGGCAACGAAACGATTGCCAGCGATCCGCTTTTGCCGACATTCGTACCGATAACTCTATCTTCGACAACGAGGCGAGGGCGATAACGGATTGCCGGAATTCGCTGGATATCGCTGTCTATAGACGTCAATTTCCCCAAATTCGTGACAAACGGCGACGGAATCAGAACTTTGTGCCCGTCAGCTTTTCAAACGCCTCAATATATTTCTCTGCGGTGCGTGCCACAACATCGTCGGGCAGACTGGGTGGGGCACTGTTGCGATCCCACCCGGACGACAGCAACCAGTCGCGCACAAATTGCTTATCAAAAGAAAGTTGGCTACCACCTTCGCGGTACTGATCCTGAGGCCAGAAGCGGGAACTGTCCGGCGTCATGACTTCGTCAATGAGGATCAGTTCGCCGTCGATCTGACCGAATTCAAACTTCGTGTCGGCAACGATGATGCCGCGACTGCGAGCGTATTCAACACCCTGCTGATACACCTTCAGACTTAGTTCGCGCAGTCGTTGCGACAAGTCGTGGCCGATCAGTTCGCTCATCCGTTCAAAACTGATGTTCTCATCGTGTCCTTCTTCCGCTTTCGTGGCTGGCGTGAAAATCGGCTCGGGAAGTTTGCTGCTTTCCTTCAGGCCATCGGGCAGTTGGACGCCGCAAACCGTTCCACTTTTCTGATACTCTGCCCAACCGGATCCGGACAGATAGCCTCGCACGACACATTCGACTGGCACCACATCCGTTCTGCGGACCACCATACTGCGGCCTTGCAACGCCGCCAGATTGGTTCTGTCTGGCAGCGGCAGGCTGGAAACGTCGGTCGACAGAAAATGATTCGGAACGTCAAGCCGATCAAACCAGAACTGACTGATCCGCGTGAGCACTTCGCCTTTTCCCGGAATCCCGGTCGGCAGCACATAGTCGAACGCGCTAATGCGGTCGGTGGCGACAAACAGCAGGCGATCGCCGAAATCGTACACGTCACGGACTTTCCCGTGACGCACGGGCACACTGGAATCTCCAAGTTCACTTTGCAACACCACTGGATTCACAGTTATGGTCCCGTTGAAATCAGGCTTGTGGTACGTGACAATTGTTCAGCAGTTTAACTTTGAGCGTGTCGTTGAACAACGGTAAGGCTCGCCTCTATACTGTTGTCTGTGTGTGAGACCCAAGGCGAAGGTCTTGCAACCGGATTCCCGGAACGTTAGCGGTTGCCGAATTCGCACACGGTGCCACAGGAAAGGCCGACAGGCCACGATATGGGATTAATGAGATTTAGGATTGCGACGGAGAATCTTCTTCCGTCCGAAGGTGTGACGAGGGCAGACTTCGTGACCTTTGACGGGCGAGTGATCCGGGCAAAGTCCAGACTGGACGGCGATCTGCTGGAATGCATTCGCAGCCAGACCGACAGCAGCAAACTCAGAATCCTGTGCAACCTGGGCGACCGCCAAACCATCGTCTGCACGACATCGTTGCCCGAACAGCAGACTCCCTACGACCTTGAAGTGGAACTCGCGCGAGGCGAACTTTCGCGGCTGCGAAACTTCTACCACCTGTGGACAGGAGCAGGTCTGAAGTCGACACCGGTGCTCGATGACCTGCTCGAGAAAGCTCACAAAGCCTTTCGACTGGGAATCTTTTCCGGCTCCGATCCGAACGCCTGCCTGGCGTCGCTGCGACTGACCCAGGAAGCCATCGACCTGCTGACCCATCTCTACACAAAGCAACGCATTACGTACCGTCAACAGAAGACCCAGCGGTTTCCGATGATGGTCGGCTGCGGCCTGTCGCAGCCCCCCATTCATGAAGAACATTTTGTAGAAGCCTTCAACTCGATTCTCATCAAGACCCGCTGGTGCGACCTGGAACCGACTGACGGGAACTACGAATGGAAGAACCTTGACCGACTGGTGGACTGGGCCGGAGAACGACGCCTGTTCACGATGGGCGGCCCTCTGCTGAATCTGTCGACGGACAATTTTCCCGACTGGATCTCCCCGTGGAAGTCTGACCCGGTCAACCTGCAAAGCTTCACGTCAGACTTTGTGGAAACCGTCGTCAGCCGCTACGTCGGCCGGATTCGGCATTGGGAAGTTGTGTGCGGCCCCAATCGCGGCGGTGCTAGTGCTCTGTCAGAAGAACAACGCCTGAACCTTGTTGTGCGAGCTATCGAAGCCGCTCAGCAGGTGGACGAACAAATTCAGATCAGCCTGCGAGTCACTCAGCCGTGGGGCGAATATCTAAGCACCACGGAAAACCGGTTGCCCCCCATTCAGTTCATCGACACGCTGCGGCGAAGCGGTGCGAGGATCTCGGAGATCAACCTGGACATTCGCTTCGGCACAGGATCGCTGCACAGCCTGCATCGCGACATGCTAAGCGTTTCGCAATTGCTGGACCATTGGTCCATTCTGCAAACGCCATTAAACGTAATGGCCGCGCTGCCGATTGCTCCGGCGGAAACAGATCGTATCTCACGAGTGCAGTGGCAGATGCAGCAGATGGAAGACTTCCTGCTGATGTGCCTTTCCAAAGAACGCGTGACCGGTTTTTACTGTCTGAACTGGGCGGACCGACGCGTGATGGAAGAACCGCTGGTCGACACCGACAACAGCCTGCACCCTGTCGTCAGCAATTTGACGGCTCTGGAACAAACGCACTGGCCGTCATCAATGGTGCGGTAGCAGTGCGTTAAAGTTGACTTGCCGGACCAAACGCAGGAACCGCTCGTTCTAAGTAACTTTCAACCCCAATGGGAGCCCGATTCCTTCGAGGGTGTCCCACTTGAACTCGCGGAACGGGGCTGTCAACATCCGGTTGAGCTATCTCTGCCGTCCCGATCGTGGATGGCCCATCCGCTGCCAGTCTGGGAGTTGAGTCATGTTGCGAACGATTGTGTTGTCCTGTTTCACAATGTCCCTGGCCGGCGCGGCTTACTGGACAGTCGCCGCGCCCCTCGCACCGCAGAAGGCCGTGCCTCCGGAGAACTTTCTGCCCGCACGAGCGACGGCGCTGCTGAAGATGGACGGGAACGCTCAACATCGTCCAGCGATCGAACAAACGGCCGCGTGGAAATCGCTGGAAGAGACGGGCATGCGAGCTCGGATGTTTGACCTTGTCGAAACCTTCGTGGCGACACGTGACGGAGAACTGGCCAAAGTTGTTCGCAAACAGATGGACAGCCTTCTGGAGAACGGATTGTCCGCCGCTGTCTGCGTTTCTGCCGATGGTCAATCAGTAGCACCGTACGGAGTGATCGTGCTGCATGGCGCGGCCGACTTCGCTCCAACACTGGTTGAACTCATCACACGCGCCGATGAGTCCTTCGTCGAAAAAATCCGGACTCTTGATGATGGCGGACGTTCGATCAGCATCGTCGAGGAAGGCCCTCCCGGTACAGAACTGGCATGGTGGGCCGAAGGCGGGCATTTGATTTTGGCGGCTGGCGTAAACGCATCAACTCAGGTCATCGCAACACTGGAAGGTGAAACACAAAACGCGACGCAGCATCGTCTGTGGAAAGAACTTCACAGCGATCAGGATTTCACGGTGACTCATGCGGGCTGGCTGGACACACAGTCGCTGCTGAATCAATTTGGGGAGATGCCTTTCCCGGAACCACTGGGCGAACAGCGAGTGACGATCGGGCAGTTTGCGGACATGCTGGGCGTCGCCAACCTGGAAGCCATGACGGTAGTCGGAGGATTTAGGAATGAAGTCACGTGGAACACGTTCAAGGTTGTCGCACCGGAACCTCGCAAAGGTTTGCTGAAGCTGTTGAATCAGCGAACCATTTCCTTTGACGAACTGCCTCCGATTCCGCCCAGCACCGACAACATGATGGCGTTCGCGTTCGATATCAAAGGCGCCGTCGACACCGTGCTGGAAACGGCTCAGACCTTCACCACATTTATGGGCGAGGATGAGCAGGCAGCGTTCGATCGCGAGTTTGAAAAGTTTCAACAAATCATCGGCGGACACCCGCGCGACGTGTTCAGCGCCGGGCTCGGCGACCTTTGCTGCATCTACAACGATCCATCTTCAATGCCCATTCCGATCGGGATTGGTCCCGTTCTGGTAACGGCGGTGAAGGATCGAAACACGTTGGAGGATTCGATCGACCGCGTCATTGAGCTGTCAAAGATGATCCCTGATGCACGGGATCTGCAAATTCGAAAGTCGGACAAGAACGACGCGACGTTTTATTCGATCGGCATCAAGGGCGGAATGCCGGTGGTGCCAACGATTATGGTGACGGATGACTGGATGGTCGCCAGCATAACGCCCGGAGCGGCTCAGTCGTTTGTCGCTCGCGTACAGGGACGCTTGCCGAAGTGGGAGCCAGGCGAACAGGTGGCGAAGGCGCTTACGGAACTACCTTCAAAATTCACATCGATTACGATTTCGGACCCAGCCCCCGGCTACCACCAAATCATGACGTGGGCGCCGATGGCGCTGGGGATGATGGAAAGTCAGGTGCTGGCCAAGGCCCCGAATCCCGTCGAAATGCCGTTCGGCCTACAGGACCTGCCTTCTCCAGCGGAGTTGACGGCCCCCATGTTTCCGAACGTCATGGTGACCACCGTGACTGAAAATGGCGCGACGACTCAGGGACGTCAATCCGTTCCCGGAACCCCGATGGGCAACGTCGGATCGGTGGGCACGGTCGGCGTTCTGGTGGCGTTGCTTCTGCCAGCCGTTCAACAGGCGCGCGAGGCGGCTCGGCGGACGCAGTCGAAAAACAATCTGAAACAAATCGGTCTGGCCATGCACAACTACCACGATGTGTATCGCGAGTTCCCTCGCGGCACGATCGAGAACGATGAACTGAAGCCGGAACAGCGCTTGAGCTGGATGGTGAGCCTGCTGCCATTTATCGACCAGAACGCTCTCTTCCAGCAGATCGATCGCGAAGGCGAATGGAATGCTGGTGGCAATGCGAAACTGTCGGCGATCCGAATTCCGTCGCTGCAAAATCCCAGCCACGCCCGAACGTCTGACAACCCCGGGGCGATGGACTACGTTGGCATCGCGGGCGTCGGACCAAAGGCCGCTGAGTTGCCGAACGACGATCCTAAAGCGGGAATCTTCGGGTATAACCGAGCCACCAGAATTCGTGATATCCGAGACGGGACTTCCAACACAATGGCTGTGGCCGACGCTTCCCAACCAAACGCGTCCTACATGCAGGGCGGCAAGGCGACGATCCGTGGGTTCAGTCAGAAGCCATACATCAACGGCCCCGACGGCATCGGCGGACCTCATCAGGGCGGCATTCAGGTGCTGCTTGCCGATGGGTCGGTACGGTTCATCTCAGAGAACATCGATCCCTCAGTGCTTGAGGCGCTGGCCACGAAATCCGGCGGCGAGGTCATTGGAAGCTTCTGATCCGGTCAGACTACGAACGAGGCTAATCCGGGAAAGACTTCGCCTGATTGCGGATAACCAACCTGGAATCGCTTGGCCGCCTATTGACTTAGGCTCTATGGTCGACGCTAATTTGGTGAGTTCAACGCTGTTGATCTGGTCCCGTTTTTTGAGCGGCATTGCACCAAATAAATCCTTGTGGAATTGGGAGCGAGGTGCGTGGCCGGGGTTGGAGCGAGGAACGAGTGAACCCCCGGGGCTTCCTTCGCTTCGCTCAGTCCAACCAAGGCCACCCGCCGTTTTGTGAGCGGCAATGCACGAGCATCGATGATCTCACAAAAAAGTCGGACCACCAAAAGGTTCCCCTTGTCGCTGAAGAATTCAACATGCTGTCAGATCGGAGTATCTGAATGCTGATTCGCCGCCTCTCGGTTTTCGCCGTAATGTGCATCGCGTGGTGCGCGGCTGGCGGAGCCGTTCAGGCCGACTTGATGGTGCGTGGATTCGACGCGAACCTGCACAACCGCTTTGCCAACCACCCGGACTTCATCGGAATTTCACATGACTGGTCCGGCGTGGGACGCAACTCACAATGGGCCACGATGATCAGTGACTCATTTTTTCTATCGGCAACCCACTCTCATCCCGGCAACGGCACGAACGTCACGTTCTTTCATTCGAACGACCCGGCAGGTGCCAGCGAATCTCATGCGGTGGCCGAAGGTTGGGGGATTGGCACGTCTGATCTTTGGCTGGGCCGCCTGGCCACCAGCGTGAGTACGTCCGTGGCGAAGTATGCCATTGCGGACGTGTCACCAGCAGCGGCTGAGTCTCTGGATTTCCTGACGTTCGGGTTAGCAAGTGGATTTGCGCCAGCCGCTCGACAGCGAGTGGGGCGAAACGAAGTTGACCTGGTGCTTCCAGCGTTCAGCGATCCAGCGTTGGCCGGCGCCGGCGACGTGTTCATCTACGACTACGATCTGACAGGCGGCGTGGGCGACGACGAAGCTCGCGTCGCGGGTGGCGACTCGGGTGCTCCCACGTTCTTTCTTTCGGATTCCGGACCGGCGATTCTTGGCATTCACTGGTTTCTATACACCGAAGATGATCTGGACGGTGGCTCCGGATCCGGCGACACGTTTGTGCCATCCTATATCGATGCCCTGAACGCGAGAATGGCTCCGTTCGGAGAGAGCCTCACCATCGTTTCAGTGCCGGAACCATCGTCGGTTGTGCTGTACGGCCTCGCACTGGGGTTCGTCATTATCCGCCACCGGCGACGCGTTCATTTGAACTGACCGGCGCCCCTGAGCTCACGTGCAAACTGTACGATTGCTGTCCGAGTACATCCTTGCGCAATCGCGACCATGTAAGGCCCACAGTGCGGAATCTCGCACCGTGGTGCTGCTTGGCATTCGACGCTGTCAGTCTGCCTGAGGCTCTTCCAGGTAAGTGTATCCGGTCAGCGCCTCTTCATAGAACTTCACGAATCGGCCCGCCTCAGCATGATCAATCAAGCCATCACGGACAGCCGTTTCAACCGCCAGTTGCAGACGATGGATGAGGTCGCGATCGCTGTATTGCACGTACTCCAGAACTTCACTTACTGACTCGCCCTTCAAAATGGCATCCAGGATCACCTCGCCGGATTCCGTCAGGTCCACGTGAACCGCGTTGGTATCGCCAAACAGATTGTGCAGATCTCCCAGGATTTCCTGGTACGCCCCAATCAGGAACGCTCCCAGATAATACGGCGAACCATCGAATTCGTGCAGCAGCAACGTGTTGCGGATGTCGCGGCGGTCGATGAACTGATCGATTTTGCCGTCGCTGTCGCAGGTGATATCGCTTAGTACAGCGTGACGTTTGGGTTGCTCGTTCAAGCGATGAATTGGCATCACGGGAAACAGTTGCTTGATGGCCCACGAATCCGGCATCGATTGAAACAACGAAAAGTTGCAGAAGTAATTGTCAGACAACATCCGGTCCAGCTTCTGCAATTCTTCCGGCACGTATTCAAGACTGGAAACCAGCGTCCAGATGCGGTGGCAGATCGCAAAGTACAGACTTTCCGCCAGACACCGCTGCTCCAATGGAAGGTGGCCCGTGGCGAACAGCGTCATCGCGTCGTCGATCGCCTGTTGCGCGTCGTGGTAACTTTCCAGTGTATTGCGAGCCGTAATCGAACTGTACGCCTGATACAAATCCTTTAGCGGCTGCGGCGCATCTTCCGGCGGCTGCAGGTCTGCAACCGGTTCTTCGCGGCCTTGAGTTGACACGCCCAGCACGCCGAAAATCAGCACGCTGTGAAACGCCGAGATCGCTCGACCGCTTTCCGAAATGATATTCGGATGGGGCACTCCTGCATCGTCGCACACGCTTTGGATGTGATACACAACATCGCGAGCGTATTCTTCGATCGTGTAGTTCATGCTCGATTCGAAGTTCGTCTGCGAACCGTCGTAGTCGACTCCCAAGCCACCCCCAACGTCCAGATACTTAAGCCCGGCACCTCGGTGCACAAGATCTGAGTACACGCGCGTGGCTTCGTTTAACGCCGACTTTACCTGCCGGATATTGGTGATCTGACTGCCCAGATGAAAGTGCAGCAAGTGCAGGCAGTCTTCCATCCCGCGCGACTTAAGCTCATCCAGCCCGGTCAGGATTTCGTTGACTCGCAGGCCGAACTTCGACCGATAGCCGCCGGACGATTGCCAGCGACCCGCTCCGCGCGCCGCCAGTTTGACTCGCATGCCGATCGCCGGACGCACGCCGATCTTCTCGGCACACTTCAGGATCATCTCCAGCTCTGTGTACTTTTCGACGACGGGAATCACGTGGCGGCCGACCTTTTGAGCCAGCAGGGCCATTTCAATGAACTCCTGATCCTTAAATCCGTTGCAGATAATCGGTGTCTTGGCATCCGTCATCGCGACGACGGCCAGTAATTCCGGCTTGCTGCCAGCTTCCAGCCCGAACCCGAGTTCGCGCCCGTATTCGACAACTTTCTCAACCACTTCACGCTGCTGATTAACCTTGATCGGATAAACGCACGCGTAATTCCCACCGTAGTTATGTTCATTGATGGCACTGGCGAAGGCATCGTGCAACACCTTCAGACGATCTTTGATGATGCCGTTAAAACGCAACAGCACGGGCGCATCAAGGCCGCGCACCTGAATGCGATCGACCAGCTCTTTCAGGTCGACGGAACGCTGCGGGTCGCGATCCGGATGCACCAGCAGGTTGCCGTTGTCCGCGACGGAAAAATAGCCGTTGCCCCACCGAGAGACGTCAAACATTTCGGAAGCGTCTGCGGCACTCCAGGTGGATGGTCCGGGTTCAATCATTGTTGGCTACTTGATGGAGGCCGAAAGGGTGGACGGAAAAAAAGCCAGGCCCGCAATGTCGGTTGCGGACCTGGCTAAAGCACAACTACTTAGTTGGTTCAGGCCGTCTTCGCATGGCGATTCATCAGCCACACCAGAACCGGGCTGGCGACGTAAATCGAACTGTACGTACCAACGATGACGCCCAAAGTCAGACAGAAGGCGAAGCCATGAATGCCTTCTCCACCGATCACGTACAGAATGATGACCACTAAAAATGTGGTCAACGATGTCAGCAATGTACGAGACAGCGTCTGGTTTAGAGACGTGTTCACGATGTCTAAAGTCAGGTTCGGATTCTTACCACGAACTTCGCGAATACGGTCGAAGACCACAATCGTGTCGTTCAGTGAATAACCCACGATGGTCAGGAAGGCGGCCACCATCGGCAGGTTGATGCGGAAGTCATTCAACAGCAACGCCTGACCGATCGGATTACCGGAAACATAGGACGCCAGTGCCATCAGGCCCATCACGATCAGAACGTCGTGTACCAAAGCCACCACGGCGGCAAGTCCGAAAGTAATCTTCTGGAAGCGGAACCAAATGTAGGCCACGATTGCCAGCAGACTGATCACGATCGCCATCACAGCAGACGTTTTCATTTCACTCGCGACAGCACTGGCAAAAGTGTTCACTTCATCAAACAGCGGCCGGGTATCCAGATCAGCCTTGATACTCGACAAAGCAAGCTTGAAGTCCTCTTCTGAAACCTGCGGAGTCACGCGGACATTCACTTCGTCAAACTTCTGAACCTGCTGGCCGGAAGCGTCAACGCCAGAGCCCGCCGTCCCCTGGATGCCAACAAATTCTGCGGCATCGGGATATTTCGGAGCATCCGCGGTACCAATGGCTTCCAGAGCCTGCTGCACCTGATCGAAGATCGTGCCGACAGCGACTTCACGTGAGAACTTCATCGACGCCATGAGCCCACCGTCAAACTTCCGGTAGAGCAACGCTTCCGCTGACTCATCGCCTTCTTCGATCGCGTACGCCTGCGGATCAGAGTATTCCATGCTGACCATAAGCAGGTGCATGGATTCATTACCCTTGAACGCCTGGTACACCTTATCGCGAACGCGTTCTTCGGCGGATTCTTCTTCGCTTTTGTTCGCTTCAGAATCACTTTCGGTCGTGCGAAGTCGGAAATGCCGACTGCCGCTTTCAACGTCGTCGCCTGCCAACGTCAGCCGTTCAATCGTGAACGTGTTTTCAAACTGGTCCTGCAACGCCGCCTGGACCGCATCGACTTCAGCGGTTTCCTGCAACTGAAACGTCACCATCGTGCCGCCGGTGAAGTCGATATCGTAGTTACGGTCGCCTCTCGAGATGAATGCGGCCATGCCTCCGACGATCAGAACTGCCGAAAGGACGGCACAAGCACTGCGTTTGCCAAGGAAGTTGATATTCGTGTTACCGACCAGACTGAACATTTTGATCTGCTTCAACCAGCCCTGTCGTTCCGCCACATCAAAGATCGTTCGGCCAACGTACAACGCGGTGAACATGCTCACCACGATCCCGATAAACAGAGAAACAGCAAAACCCTTCACTGTGTCAGTACCAATCGCGTACAGGATCGCGGCTGTGATCAAGGTCGTAACGTTCGCGTCGATAATCGTGCTGAACGCTTTACCAAAGCCATTCTGAATCGACATTCTCAGGCTGGAACCTCGATTCGTTTCTTCACGAATACGTTCAAAGATCAGCACGTTTGCGTCCACTGCCATACCAATGGTCAGCACAAGCCCGGCCAAACCAGGCAATGTAAATGTCGCATTGATCGCCATCATCATTGTCAGCACCAGCACCATGTTCAGCACGAGGCAGATCACAGCGACAACACCGGCAAAGCGGTAATAGAGCAGCATGAACAGTACGACCACACTCGCCGCCACAACGATGGCCTGCACGCCCTTTTTGCGGACGTCTTCACCCAGCGTCGGGTCGATTGTGGCTTCGCTCAACGGCTTTTTGTTGATCGGCACTTCAAGAGCACCGGCATTCAAGACGCCCGTCAACTCACGAACTTCTTCGGCAGTAAAATCGCCGCTGATCTGTCCCTGGTCGCTGATCACATCGTTGATGTCTGGTGCACTGTAAAGCTGTCCGTCCAGTAAAATGCCGAGACCGCGTTTCGGCTTGCCTGGCTGCGGCTGAAACCGACTGGTCAACTGACCAAACAGAAACGCTCCGCGCGCATCGAATTGAAAGTTGACGATCTGAGTACCGTCGCGAGGATCGATGCCGCCGCTGGCGTTTTTCAGGTACTTGCCGCTGACACGTTGTTCAGGTGGATCAACCAGAACCAGATACTCACGAGTCGTATAGCGTTCTGTTTCGCCGTCTACGATCCGCGTTCGTTCAACCTCGCGGGAAACGGTATCGGTTCGTTCCAGAAACTGTGGCTCGCCCTCCTTTTCGTAGGCCGGCACCCACATCGCATAGATTTCTTTTGAATCGTTGCCTTCTTCGTCGGTCAACGTTCGGACGAGCGTCTTTTCTGTCGGATCAAGCTCCCGCGCCTGCCGCACGAGGGCGGCGTCGTCCACCGATTCGTTCACGGTGATAAAGAACTCCAGACTTCCAAGCTTCACGATGCGCCGCTTGATTTCGGCGACGGTCTCCGCGTCTTTACCGGGCACGATCACTTCGATGCGGTCACGTCCGACGGGAATTACAGTGATTTCTGATGTACCGCTGGGGTCGATTCGCTTTTTGACGGCGGTGACCATCTTGTCCATAATCTCAGACGTGATCGGCTTCTCTTCGTCCTCTTCCACCTGGAACAGAATGTTGGTACCGCCGGCAAGGTCAGTACCCAGCCGAAGGCCTTCGCCGAGGCTTTCGCCGTTGGCCATACGGACGAGGAAAGGCATCACGCCGATGGCTAAGGCAGCAAGACACACTCCGAAGCGGAGTGCCCAGTCTGTCATCTTCAGCGATTTGGCAAGGAAAGCGCCCAGCACAAACGAGCCGATCAGGCCAATCACGAAGATGGCGAACGCTGTTCCGCCGCCAACCGCTGCTGCATCAGCGACAGCCGCCGCACCATTGGCAGCGGCGTCTGCGTTTTCTGCAACGGCTTCAACGGCTGCGTCGCCATCCTGGACAACCAGCGTGAGCACTGCTGTCAACGTTTCGAGCATCAGAAGGGGTTCCTGAACAATTCCGGCCGTCACTATTGTCTCGCGACGGCCACTAATTTGGGGGAGAAGGAAACAATGACCCAACAGCGGTCATTGAGTGAAGCTCAACCTATTTGCTGTTCCCGTTTGCCGAATCGGGTTCGGCTTTCTCGTCGTACGGGCCTTGAATACTGCTGCGAGTGAACTTGATTCGCGTTCCATCGTCGACTCTCAGAGTAATTCGCTGACCGTCATTGGAAAGATCGACGATCGTCCCGATGATGCCGCCGATCGTCAGCACTTTGTCGTTCTTCTTTAAAGCCGACAGTATGTCTTTGCGTTTCTGTGCTTCGCGCTGCTGAGGTCGCATCACGATAAAGTAGAACAGAATCGCAAACATGATCAGCATTGGTGCCATCTGCACCAGCGGATTCACTTCCGCCGCACCGGGCTGCGCACCGCCACCACCCGCCGGCGCACCGGCGTCCTGGGCGAACGTTAGAAAGTCGATGACGACAAATTTAAGGTCAAATACACTCACAAGGGCATTTCTCTGTGGCGGCAAAAACGCGGTATACTAGGACTGTGCCTGCCAGCGAGCAAGCTGATTGGCACGGAACTGAGCCACAGTGCCGCTGTTTACTGCATTTCGGAGGTCTCGCACCAGCTTCTGGTAAAATGCAATGTTGTGGAGAGATAGCAAAATGCCCCCCAGCATCTCCTTCGCTATGAACAAGTGCCGCAAATACGCTCGTGAATACCGCGTACATGCCGTGCAGTCGCATTCCGGGTCCAGAGGCCGCTCATCCCGCTGGTGGACAGCGTTCCTCAGCCGCACTGGACCGTCACTCGTGAACGCCATGGCATTGCGTCCGTTTCGAGTAGGCAGCACGCAGTCGAACAGGTCAATTCCGCGGTAAACCGCTTCCAGAATGTCTTCCGGCCGGCCCACACCCATCAAATAACGAGGTTTTTCGACCGGTAAATGCGGCACCGTGAAGTCCAGGGTGCGATACATGTCCACCGGCGCTTCTCCGACGCTTAGCCCACCGACGGCATAGCCCGGGAACCCCAGCGGCACCAAACCCTCGGCCGATCGAGTCCGCATTTCTTCGCTGATGCCACCCTGTACGATGCCGAACAAAGCCTGATCGTCGCGCACCTGAGCGTCCCGGCACCGCTTCGCCCACAGAGTCGTGCGGTCGACGGCCGCTTTAATTTTCTCCGGCACGTCGTTAGCGGGTGGACATTCATCAAGGCACATAATGCAGTCTGCACCGAGGTCTTCCTGAATCTTGACCGCTTTTTCCGGCGACAATTCCAGCAAACTGCCGTCGATATGGGACCGGAAGACAGCTTTTTCGTCAGTGAGCTTTCTCAGCCCGGCCAAACTGAACACCTGAAACCCACCGCTGTCCGTCAGGATTGGGCCTTCCCAGTCCATGAACTTATGCAGGCCACCCATCTCCTTCACGATGTCACTGCCCGGACGCAGCGCGAGGTGATAGGTGTTCGACAGCACCATCTGAGCTCCGGTTGCCTTCAACTGTTCAGGCAACAGCCCCTTGACGGTCGCCAGCGTGCCGACTGGCATAAAAGCGGGCGTATCGACAACCCCGTGCGGCGTCTCCCACCGCCCCGCGCGAGCGGCGGTTTCGGTATCAGTGGCGTCCAAATGGAAGGCAAAGTGTGTCATGTTTACTCAATCGCGGCTTCCCACCGCAGCTTCTTATTCCGTAGTACTTCAACCGCCTGAAGTGATTTATGTTTGTCAGCGGCCTTGTCGCCAGCCACTGCTCCGGCCAACCAGGACTCGCCTGAACGCGGCTGAGACTTCTCTTATTCGAACGCGGATGTTCTTCGAGTCTCGCCCTAACTGCTGCTCGGGGCCATCACGATCAGCGACTTCCCGGCCCGATTCGGCTGTTCGACCGCTTGAACGGCTTCCCGCACCTGATCGAGCGAGAACCGGTCGGCGATCTCCGACGCCAACACGCCATCATTGATAAGCTGCGTGATGCGGCGAACCAGTTTCAGTTTGAACAGCAGCCCCTTCGATTCCATAAAGTTGCCCAACCAAAACCCTTCGACCTTCACGTTGTTCGTCATCAACGTGCGAGGTGAAATCTGAATGGGCTGTTCGCTCAACGTCCCGAAGACCAGCATTCTGGCAGAATGAGACAGGCATTGCAGCACCGCCGACCCCGTGTTGCCGCCCACCGGATCGATCGCGTGTTGCAACGGATCGTCACCAAGGACCTGGCGAACGGCCGCACGAAAGTCTTCCTGCGTACCGCGAGCAGCATCGAACACCACGACAGCCGTGGCTCCTGCCGCTTCCAGCTCACTGGCCTGATCCGGGTTGCGAACAACATTTAACGTGCGAAATCCGAGCGACTTACCAAGCCGAATAACCATCCGCCCCAGCGATGAGCCGGCAGCCGTTTGCAGCAGCCACGCGCCGGGCGGAACCTTCAGTACTTCCTGAGTCATAATCCACGCCGTCGCCGGGTTCACAAAAAACGTGGCCGCCTGCTCAAGGCTCAGCGACTTGCTTAGCGGGATCACCTGGTCTGCAGGCACGACAGCATATTCCGCCCAGTTTCCGCCCGATTTATTCAGCACAGCGACGCGCTTGCCCATAAACAGCTTCCCGCGCAGCCCGCCACCTGATTCTTCGACGACGCCCACACCTTCGAAACCCGGTATCTGCGGTAGAGCAGGCGTCACGCCGTACGTGCCGCGCACGAACATCAGGTCGGACGGGTTCAACGGACTCGCCAGCATCCGCACGCGCACTTCACCGTGCTTCGGCGATGAGACAGCTCGTTCACCAGTCTGCAGCACGTCGGCTGGTTCACCGACACTTTCAAATTGCACGCATTTCATTGGTTCGCTCAAGACAGGCCCGGCCAGGTAGGGAAGGGCAGTCTATCAGCGAAGCGGGAAGAAGAAATGAATGGCGGGCAGAAGGATTTCGAAATCGCGCATCACAGTTGCAATTCTGCAATCGCAGATCGTCTTCATCCGCGCGGATGGCACTTCTCGTGCACGCTCTTCAATCGACTGTGATCGACATGCGTGTAAATCTGAGTCGTCCGGATACTCGCGTGCCCCAGCATTTCCTGCAGGGCTCGAATGTCTGCCCCGCCCGCCAGCAGATGAGTTCCGAAACTGTGCCGTAATGTGTGAGGCCCGATGTCTTTGCCGCAGCCAATGCGAGCCGCATAGCGCTGGATCTGTTGCCACACGGTCTCGCGATTCAACTGGCGACCACTGCGACTAACAAACAGCCAGCCTTCGTCGCGGTCGGTGTTGATGATCATGTCTGATCGTTCGAGGTTCAGGTAATTCGTAATCGCATCAATGGCCATCGGCGTGAGCGACACCATCCGCTGCTTGTTGCCCTTTCCGGTGACGCGAGCGTACCGTTCTTCCATGTTGACGTCCGCCATTTTCAGCGCCGTCATCTCCGAAACTCGGCAGCCGGTGGCGTACAAAAAAGCGAGCATCGCTTTGTCTCGCCGAGCGTACCGATCAACCGACCCTTGCGGCGCAGCCAGCAGCTGGTTGACCATGTCAGGGCTCAACACCTGAGGCAGCTTCTGCCACAGCTTGGGCGAACTGATCAGGTCGACGCTGCTTTCGGTGAGTACCGATTCCAGCATCAGATAGCGAAAGAACATCCGGATAGCCGCCAGATTGCGCGCGACGCTGGTGCTGGCGAGTCCGCTGTTTTGCAGGAACTCCAGAAACGAAGTCAACGTTTCGATGTCCACCTGGTGGACAGTCTTACGTGCGTTGTCTTTGTTCCAGGCGAAGAACTTGTTGAGGTCTCGTCGATACGCGGCGACCGTGTTTGCCGACATGCCGCATTCGGCTTCAAGGTACGAAACGAAACCCGGCAGCCATGTCGAAGGATCCTGAAATCCGCCGCCGTCAAATCGACTACCCGCTGGTGGTTTCTTTCGCTTCGCCATGCGGTGACTCAGTTCGTGCCGTTCAAACGAAAATCGCCGTCACCGTTCAGAGGGGGTTGAACGGGGACGGCGACTGTGAAACCGTCTTGCAACGGTGTTCGGACCTCAATTTTGGAGAAGGCCAGGGATCAATGATCCGCCTTCAGGAATTTCATCGGCGTCCGACACCTCAATCATCCGCCATTCAGCTTATGCCGTGGCAAGAAAACTTGCGAAGAATCACGGTCGGCGGACTAATCCGCAGAAGTCGTTGAACCTGTCTCCGTGCCAGACGGCACAGCCGGCTTCGCTCGAAAAATCAGACTCAACACAACGATCGCTCCCAACGCCCCAAAACCCACGATCTGCTTCGTGGAATCGTTTTGATAGATGGAAACCACGGAGACTGTCACCGAGAAACACAACGCCAGAATCATAAGGACGTTCCACTTCACTCGGTTTGCGCCGGTCGGCATATTGTCGCCCAGCAGCCGTTTCGAATTCATCATGCAGAAGAACGTGACGTACGCGATTGGCAGCAACGCCGCGCCAAACATTGATGTCGGCACCACCAGCCACGCCTTCGCGCCGCCGGTCCAAAGGAACAATGAACCGAACGCACCGCTGAGTCCTGCCAGCAAACAGCCAACTCGGAACGTGTTGCTGGTTGGCTCGTGACCCACCGCTTCACACAAAGCGAAGCCGTTGATCAACATTAAAATCACGATTGTCGAAACCGCCATCGCCAGAACGCCGATTCCAAAGATGACGTGAGCCGTTGTTTTGCCGCTGAGGTTTTCCAGAGCGGCCGCTAACTGGTGGTTGTCTCGTTTGACGAGAATTGCCGCCATCCTGCGGTCTGATTCCGGCAGGTTATCGCGAGCAGCCGCCAACGCATCGGCGTTCTCTTCGCCACTGTACTTCGCGGCGAATTCGTCCTTGCCGATTTCTTCAATCAGGCGTTGATCCAGCAACCCGTTGACGCCATTACGAATTCCGCCAGCCACTTCAATGGGCTCACCGTCTGCGTTAACGGTATTCAGAATGCCAGGTTCCGGCCGTCCATGAAACTGCGACGCAGACGCGATAACGACACAGCTTGTGGCGAGCAGAAAGGGAATAAACAGGCCGGTGCTAAGGTCGAAAATAGCCAGTCCGCGGAAGTCGCGATCCCACTTCTTGCGGAGCAGCGAATATGGCATCAGGAAGGTCATGTTAATGCCGACCGCCGTTGCCGTGGCTGTCACCATCGTGGCAACTTGAGGGTTGAACACCTGAGCTCGCCAGAAGTCGGCAAAGTCGCCTGTTGCAGCGATTGATGGTTCCAGCGTCGAGGAAACACTCAGCAACTTGGTGTTCGGTATAAAGCCTGCCAGAATCTCGCTCCAGGGTAGTCCTTCGGCACTAAACGTCATGCGAACGACCACAGCGAAGAACGAGATCACGACAACGCCCACCAGGATCTTCAGCAGGATCTCAAATATCTTGACGCCTTTGTTGCCGCTGTTGTACGACCACACAACCATGGTGGCCAGAATGAACAGCAACGCGACGGCAAGGTGTTCGTTCATCCCTGGAAAAAGATTCTGCGTGAGCGCTCCGGTGCCCAGCGAAAACTGAGGCATGCACCACACCATGTTGGCCATCATGGTGGCGATCAACCACGACCAACCCAGCACCGGGCTGATCTCATTATTGATCGCTTCAAAAGGACGCCGTCCTGTGGAAAGCGTCACGTAGGAAATCGCCGCCAACATCACGATGCCCAGAAGCATCGCGAGCGGCTGCAGCCACATCGTGCCGTACCCGAGCAACACTCCCAGATAAAGACTTCCACCGAGACTTCCGCCGCCCAACGTAATCGCGCTTTGCAACCAGCCGGGACCGGACAGCTTTGTATAGGCTCCCAACGTCGCCAACGGCCCTCTACCGCGAGCTTCGTTAATTAGCGAGCGTTCCTGTTCGAGTCGATTCTCGCCGTCGGACATTCAGAACTTCTCCGTGGTGTGATCATCTGTTTTTGTATGTAAAAAATGTGCCAACGCGCCGTCGGCGAAGGCGACCAAACTACCGATCAAATGCCCCATTCGCAAGCATTGCTCGCACAAGCAGAAGGCCCCATAGGCCAGCAACAGGCAAACTCAACAAAAAACGAGCCAATGCACAGACCCGATCGGTTTGGCTCGAGTTCGACGTCGGCACGTCGGCAACATGTTTTCCCGTCTGCGGACGCGATGGAACGGCGGTGATAAGCAGCGTGCAACGCGGATCACCTGCAGCCGCCAGGCTTCTCATTCCGAACAACCAGCCTCATCCTCATAATCCGTACGGTGACTTATTGAAACAGCGGCTGGTCGCGGAGGCATTTGCGTGGATGCCGGACCCGCAACGTAACCTGCGGCAGAGACCCGTTCCAGGGGAATCCATTCATCAGCCCCCGATAAGCCCAGACCATGAAACCGGTTCGCGACCTGTTGAAGCACTCATCGATCTACATGATCGGTCAGATCCTTACGCGCATGGCGTCGGTGCTGTTGCTGCCGTTTTACACGCACGTGCTGTCGCCAGCCGACTACGGCATCACGGCGATTCTGGATTTGACGGCCGCCATCCTGTCGACGTTTATCGCCGGCGGAATGGTCAGCGCGGTGACTCGACACCACTTTGATGGCGATGACGAAAAGCACCACGACCGCGTCTGGTGGACGGGTCTGACCATGGTGGCCACAGTCTGCACAATCATCAGCCTGACGATGTACATGGGACGTCAGGTTCTGGCCGATGTGACGCTGGGCCCCGAGGTCGCCAACGGAGCGTGGTTTTATACGCTCAGCATTCTGACGCTGTGGTTCACGGTCATCGGAATGATCATCGATGCATATCTGCGAGCTCTAAAGTGGTCCGGCGTATTCGTTGCCATTTCACTGGGACGATTGCTGTTCAATGTAGGCATCAATGTTTACATGCTGGTTGTCCTGAAGCTGGGTGTGGAAGGATTGCTGATCGGCAATTTAACCGCAACGATCGTTCATACGGCCGTTCTTGGAATGGTCTTTATTAAGTCTCGCGGCCGTTACGTGCTTGATAAAGTGATTGGCCAGCAGATGTTCCATTTTGCCGCACCGCTGGTCTTCACGGCGATTGCCAGCATGGCAATGCACGAAGCAGACCGATACTTTCTGCGGATCTGGGAAAGCATGGACGAGGTCGGCATCTATTCGCTGGCCCACAAAATCGGATTTGCCGTCAACACACTGTGTCTGCTGCCGTTCATTTCCATCTGGCACGTGGCAATCTACGACATCGAACGCATGCCAAACGCCAGTGAAGTCTTTGCGAAGTTCTTTGGTTGGTTCACCTCTGGCATGGGCATTCTGCTGCTGGGAGCTGCTTTAACTGTACATCCAGTTTTGCCATGGCTGACACCGGACGCCTACGGTGAAGCGATCGATCTGATCTCTGTTGTACTGCTGGGCTTCTTTGTGTTCGGGTTGAGCTTCATGTTTGAAGTTCCTTCGCTGCTGACCCGGAAGACTCGGCTAATGCTGCCAGGCTCTGTCGCCGGACTGGTCGTCAACGTTGCCGCGAACATGGCGCTGATTCCGATTATGGGATCCTGGGGAGCCGCCTGGGCAGGTGTGCTGACCTATCTTGTTTATTCATTCTGTATCCTGTTCGCGTGTCGCACAGTCATGAAGATCGAATACCCATGGCTAAAGTCAGCTGCCACGTCGGCCGCGTTTTGCGGCACATACGTCGGCCTGCGATACGCCTGCTTCCCCCACATGAACGCATGGCAACAGATCGGCGTTTCTGTCGCGGTGTGTGCATTCTGGGCCGTGGTGCTGTTTGGCAGGGTTGGCCTGGACCTGGCGATGGAACGATTGGCGAAGGCTAAGTCTTCGGAAGTCGACGCAGCAGAAACCAAAGATTTCAAACCTGAAGCCGCCACACCGGAACTGGTGGAAGCATGAAGGCGTGCGTAAAGAACATTCTGCGAGCCATCTGCGCTGTGGTTGTGTCGCCGACTGTGCTGCTGTATCGCCTGCAGGCGGGAATGATCGGAACTGACAACGCGTTTCCTGGTTGGTCTCAATTGTTCAGCCTGATTCCCGGCAGGACGGGCGTCTATCTTAGGCACGCGTTCTATCGTTGCAGTCTGCGACGGTGCGACGACGATTCCTGCGTTTCCTTCGGCACGATCTTCTCACACCCAAACGCTTCTATCGGAAGAACGGCGTACATTGGCAACTACTGTTCAATTGGCGATGTCGAAATCGCAGAAGACGTGCTGATTGCGTCGCACGTATCGATCATGAACGGTTGCCGTCAGCACGGCCTGGAGCGTCTGGATGTGCCGGTGCGGGAACAAGTGGGCCACTACGAAAATGTGACCATCGGTCGCGATACGTGGATTGGCGAGCGAGCCACCATTGCCGCCAGTGTCGGAAAGCACTGTGTGGTGGGAGCGGGTTCATTAGTGCTGACGCCACTACCCGACTATTCGGTGGCCGTCGGAGTTCCCGCTAAGATCATTCGCGATCGACGGGAACTGGCGAGTGATGCTGATCAAAGTCACGCCACACCATGTGTTGCGCAGACGGCAGAATCCGCACTCTAGCATTGAGTTGCCTGGCAGATCATGTGCTGGAAATTAAGCCTTCCACATCGTCATCTTGTCCCACTGGAACACGCACACACGCTTCATGCGAGTCTTGATGAGTTCGTATGCCTCATCGGCTGATAGCTCCGGCGAATCGCCAATCAGCTTGCGTAACAGAGCATCAACCACCTGACAGTCTCGCACAATGTTCGGATCATTCGCCGCGTCTGCGGTGGGCACGACAAGAGAGCCATACAGTGTTGTGGGTCGATCAGAGTTCATGAGTCGCATTTTCAAAGCTGACTGTTTGAGGCATGAAGGCTTGAGGGTGATGAGCGAAGCAGGCCCCCTGCAAACAGGGGATCACGAGGACCGGAGCACGCAGTGACATCGAGATGCAGAATCCGTCCGAGCCTCATTGTCAAGACCTACGCCCCGCAACAAGCACCCTCAAGCCACCAAGGTGAAAGACCCCTTGGCATGGAGTCATTATGGCGTGCTCCACCCGACTCACCAGGAGCGGGGTCCGCATTCCGCTGCGGCTTTCCGCAGTCACTCTTCCGTCGAGTCGGGCTTCTGCACCGAACTGACAATCGACTTCAGGAGATCTCCGATGCGGTTGTTGTCTGTCCCTTTGACAATCACCGGAATTCCGCCAAGTTCTTCTGCCGCATTGCGAACTCGCGAGTCGCTGCGGCCGGTGTGAATGATCGCGGGCGTAGAATAGCCGCGAGCACGCAGCTGTGTGAGCAGTTCAATTCCATCCATTTCCGGCAGGTCGATGTCGACAATCAGGATGTCGCAGTTGCTCCCGTCCCAAAGCCGTAGAAGCGCTTCGGCGGAGTCAAACGTGTGGCATACGTGCCCCGAAGCCTGCACAATTGCTTCCAGCGAATCACACACGTCCAAATCATCTTCCACAACTACGACAATGGCTTGAGTTCCCGACATAAGAGCAAACTGAGCTTTTTTGCAGACACGACGAACGCAACAGAAGGCGAATCCTAGAACAGGTCGCGCCAGCATTCCCTTTCTATCGAAGCGCCGCCACGTCACAATGTGGAAACCCGCAGTGCCCTGCGGACTGAGTCTCGCACCCTTTTAGTGGCCCGCACATTTGTCACGTTCCCGAATCCATTTCAGTCCCTCAATCACGTTCGACCTTCGTCCGACGCTCAGTGGCACCGCGCAAAGGAACCAACGAGCACTTTGCTGGATTAGCGTCGCCTTAATGATTCTGATCAGCTGTTGCCGAATCACGACCGGAGCAGAAACTTACCAACCGCGAATGGCCAATCCGCTGGACGAAGATTGGCGCTGGCACTCGTTTTCTGAACTGAAAGGCCGAGGCCTGCGTTGTCTCGCCGAAGGTTTCAACAAAGAAATGTGGTTTGGCGTTGAACTGGGCGCAATGCGGTATGACGGGGTGACCTGGACTGAGTTTGGAGCGAACTCCGGCCTGCCATCCGCTGTCGAAGTGTTTGCGACTGTTGACAACCGTGTATTCGCAGCCACACGATTTGGCCTCTACCAAATTTCTGCTGCGCCCGGCGTAGAAGCAACATGGAAGCCGTTTCTTCCCGAGTCAGAGGAATGGCCCTGGGACTACTGGGGCCTGATTGCCACGACGAAAGGTGATCTTTGGGCGGCAACCACCTGGGGGCTATTGAAACTGCCGACCGCAGAAGTATCGGAATCTTCCAGCATTGCGGAGACCCCCACCCTATTTACCACGACGCAGATTGCGACGGAGTTCAAAAACCGACAGCCGTCTTCACGAATTCACACTCAAACAATAGACGCCGACACATGGCGCAGCGCTGAGGCTGGGTTTGGTCTTTCCATTTTCAGTTCCTCAGTCGGAGGAAGTTCGATCGTGGCGTTGTCGGAGGAAGGACCGGCACAGCGAGCCGGGCTTAAGATTGGGGACAGAATCCTGAGCGTCGACGGAGAACCGCGATCCGCAGTCAGAGAAATTGAACTCGACGCCGCCGCTGGAACAGCAATCTCGCTGTCGATCAGTCGACAGGGCATCGAACAGCCATTCATTGTTGAAATCGTTTCGGAAGAATCACCCGGAAGAACGCAAAGGTTTCGCCCCGCTGCCATCGCAGAAGATTCCTCCGGCGTGGTCTGGGTCGGCACGACTTCCGGCAGTCTCTACAGCTTACAACAGGAAACCAGTCGGCCGGACCAGCCCGTGTGGGTAAATCACACGAAAAAGTCTGACCTGCCGCGAATGGGATCTCCTGATATCGCCAAAACTTCACGTGGCATCGCCGTGGTTTCGCGGCTCGCTTCAGCGCGCCAGATGTTGGAATACGACGGTAGCGACTGGAAATCCACACCACTAAAGCGATGGGTCAATAACTCGGTCATTGAAGTCGCCCCGGGACAAATTCTGATCGGCGCAACAGGCGCAATCCTGTCTGTCAGTGATGGTAAGGAAACTCGCCATTCGACCAGTGACCACGGAATTCATGGTAACGATTTGCTGGTATGTCAGGTGTCGGACGGATCCATTTGGGTGGCAGGCGTGGATTCCATTGCGCTCCGCATAGAACCGCAGGGTCAGCGCTGGACCACCTACGACGGACTCAACTACCAGGGCAGCACTGCAGATGGAGCAGATTGGTTTCTGTCGCAGCAATTTAAGGTGATTGAACATTCCGGCGATTCGTGGCAAGCGTACGATGCCAGTGATGGTTTGATGAGCGTTCCTATGAGCGTGGTGGTCACCAAAACAGGCGTGGTCTGGGCCGCCGGCAGCCACAATGGCGTCGCTGCAACGGCGATGTTTGATGGCGAGAAATGGGAACGCAAACTTCACCCCCAGCTGTCCTGGAGTATTGATCGTCGCGCAGCGTTTGAAGACCGTGACGGGCGCATGTGGTTTGGCGCGGCCAGCGGGTACGCGTCGGATGAGGGGTTTGAAGGCGGCATTGTCAGGTTCGATGGAACCGATTGGAAACACTTTGTATCAGCTGGAAGTTTTCCGTATGTCCATCGCTTCTGCCAGACAGCCGATGGTTCCATTTGGACTCGCGGGCCGCGCCTGGCTCAGATTCTTCCTGACGATTCTGTCGCAGACTTAAGCGGACTGCCGGATCGCGTTCGCGGCTATTCGGTGGCCATCGGCAACGACACAAATGGGGATCTCTGGGTGTCCAGAAATCGGCACGGCGTCGCCCACGTAAGAGCACCTTGGCTGTACACCACACGTGCTGAGCGATCTCAAGCGGCGACTGGTGATGGCCAGCCGAATGCCGAGCCGACGACAGTCTGGTATACCGAACTGGACGGCTTATCCAACAACCGCCTGCGAAACATTTTGCCAATGCCGGACGGTAGCCTGATGACCAGTTCCTATGCTGGCTTCGATCGCTTCAATGACGGTGCGTGGATTTCGTCGCCGCTGCCAGATGAACTGGCGGGCAGCGTCAGTAACGGAGCACTGAAGTCCGATGGGGACGACGCGGTCTGGGTCAACCTGTCGCGGCTTTGGACCATCACTCGCCAGCAGACGATGGAAGAGAAGTCCCTCCCTCCACTGGAGGGTCAGTTTCATGCGATCCGCTACGTCCCGAATGACCAGGCACCCGAAACACATATCTCGACATCGTCCGACAGGTTCGCAGAAGCAACAGGAGCCAGCATTTCGTTTCACGGGCGTGACCGCTGGAACACAACGCCGACCAGCAAGCTCATGTATTCCTGGGCCGTAGACAAAGGTCCATGGTCCGTCTTTTCTTACGACACACTGGTCGACATCACGGATCTGGCGGTGGGAAAACACGAGTTCCAGGTCCGCGCTCGGGATTCGGACCTGAACGTCGACTCTTCTCCTGCCATGCTGACCTTCGAAATCACGCCTCCGATCTGGCGCAGAGCCTGGTTTTTGTCCCTGATGGTGCTGACAGCAGCTCTGATTGCGGTCGCGCTTTCTCAATCCATTCGCGTGGTTCGTCAGGGAGCATTTTTAAAAACGACAAACGAAAAGCTGGTTGTCGCCGAGGGCCATTTACTGCGTTCGAATATTGAACTCGAACGCCGCGTTGATGCACGGACCGCGGAACTACGAGCCGTAAATGCAAGACTGCTACAGGAAATTGGTGATCGTGAAGTTGTGCAGCAACGCTTGAACGAAAGCGAACTACAGTATCGGTCTATTATCGAAGACCAGACAGAAATGATCATCCGGTTTAGGAAGGATGGCACTCTAACCTTTGCCAACACCGCGTATCAAAAAAGCAACGGACTGACAGACGAGACAGTCACCAGCTTCAACTGCTTCTCTGTCATTCATCCGGACGACCGCGATCGTGTGATCCAAATGGTTAGTGCGACCAGCATTGAAGAACCATTCGCGATGGATGTCATGCGGATCGTACGGCCGAACGGTGACATCGACTGGGCAGAATGGCGTGGGCGAGCCCTGATCGACAGTGAGGGGCGACACTACGGCTACCAGGCGGTGGGCCGCATTGTGACAGACCTATTCGAAGCCGAACAAAAGCTGCGTGAAAGCGAACTCCGCTACCGATCGATTGTCGAAGATCAGCACGAGATGATCATCCGCTTTGACCAGACAGGGACGATTATCTTCGCCAACGACGCCTACGCACGAGATGCCGGCTGTTCGCCACAGGAAGCAATTGGCAGATCCTGCTTCGACCGGATCCATCCGGACGATTTGCACGAAGCCAGGAAACTCATGGCGGCGACCAATATGGAAAATCCCATGGCTTTCATGCAGATGAGAATTGTGCTGGACGACGGCACGGTCCGCTGGCGAGAATGGAACGGCCGCGCATTGTACGACGACCAGCAGCAGCTACTGGGTTATCAGGCGATCGGCCGCGACATCACAGAGCTGCGTAAGGCCGAAGCGCGGCTTCGACAGAAAGAAACCGAACTGGCTCACATGGCTCGGGTATCCGCCATGGGTGAAATGGTGGCGGGAATCTCTCATGAAATTAAGCAGCCGCTGGCCACTATTTCCAACTTCGCATCCGCGTCGCAAATGGTTCTGGAACAAGAAGGCTTGTCGGACGAGGACTGTTCAAAATTACAGTCATGGACGATGCGCATCTCAAAGCAAACCGACCGTATCAATGCTATTGTCCAGCGGCTGCGACGCTTCGGTCGGCCGGGCAGCCAGAAACAAACGTTCTCCATGCGCGACGCTATCAAAGAAGCGTTGATGGTGACAGAAACCGCAACTCGTGATGCAGTTGATGAACTTAAAGTCGACTATTCAGACGAACTCTCAGAAGTGCATGCCGATCGCATACAAATTGAGCAGGTCCTGGTCAATTTGATTCGTAATGCGTGCGATGCCATGGTGGACACCCCAATAGGAGAGCGGAAACTGACGATCAAAGCCACGCAGGATGAACAGAAGCTCACTGTCCTTGTCAATGATTCCGGGCCGGGAATTCCCACAGGGAAAACAAAGGAGGTTTTTGATATGTTTATCACCTCCAAATCAGACGGCATGGGCATGGGGTTGGCAATCAGCCGCTCCATCATTGAAGCTCATGATGGAAAAATTCGATGTGTAGATGGTGCATGCGGCGGCCAGTTTGAATTTTCGTTGCCGATCGGTGAGCATAGCAGTAATGACAAATGATCCGATCATCTACGTCGTCGACGACGATGCCGATTCCCGAGACTCAGTAGCGGCGCTGGTGTCGCAAATGGCCTGGCGAGTGCAGTCGTTTGCGTCGGCCGAAGACTTTCTGGCGGCTTATACCGGCTATCGGCCTGCCTGCCTGCTGACTGACCATCGCATGCTGGGCATGACCGGCGTCGAACTGCTGGAGAAGTTGCGATCAAACGGCGTGTCGCTGTCGGTCATTGTCATGACGGCGTTCGCGGAAACCGACCTGACCGTACGAGCAATCCGCAGCGGTGCCGTCACGTTACTGGAGAAGCCTTTTTCCAACACGTCGCTATGGGACGCGATTCGAGAAGCGATCACGGAAGACCGTCAGCAGGCCCAGGACGAAGCACTGAAACTTCGCATTGAAGAGCGCCTCACCATGCTGACAGAAAGCGAACTGGACGTTTTGAAACTGATCTCACGAGGCGAACCGAACAAATCTGTGGCGGCGAAACTGAACGTGAGTATCCGGACTGTCGAAAGTCGACGCAGCAGCATCTTCGAAAAGATGCAGGTCTCGTCTGTGGCCGAATTGGTGCGACTTGTGATGATCGCACGGCCCGATTTATGTTGACGATTGTCCGGTGTCCGAAGACAACCTGCCGCGCTACAGAAGAGCCATCGCCACTTCGTAAAAGATCACGATCCCCAGCACGTCCACAATGGCGGCGATCAGTGGGTTGGACATGATGGCCGGGTCCATCCCCATGCGGCGAAACAGAATCGGCAACATCGTGCCTGCTGTTGTGCCAAGAATGACGATCAGAAAGACGGTCAGCCCGACCACCGCCGCACGGTCGACACCCTTATCGAACCACAGCCACACAAACAGGAAATCCATCGCCCCCAGCACCGCGCCCATGGACGCCGCAATGGCAAATTCCCTCAGAATCAAATCCCGATCGACGTGGTACTCCATCCCCGGCACGGCCGCGTCTGCCGGTTGCAGTGCGAACATGCGAATAAACAGCGTGGCCGATTGAGAGCCCGCATTTCCGCCGCTGGCCATCACCAAAGGGATGAACAGAAAGATCAATGCCGACGTCAGACCGGGCGGTGCTTCGCTGGCACGAGCACCTCCTTCGGCCGTTGATTGAGCGTAGATGTCAGCGACACCAGCCGTCATCAGCGCGACGACGGAAAGCACCAGCAGCCAGATACCCCGCTTCCACAGGATGGTCAGCATCGGTGTGTCTTCGTAGTCGTCTCGCAGCGGTTCAACCGCCCCCTGACGATAGGCGTCTTCCGTCGCTTCTTCCTGAACAACGTCAAGAGCGTCGTCGTGAGTTACGATGCCGACAAGCCGGTCTTCCGTGTCAACCAGCGGCATCGCGATGAAGTTGTAGCGAGCCAGTTCCTGAACAACGTCTTCGCGGTCTTCGTCAACTCGCATCCGAATCACGTCACGCTGCATGATGTCGGACAAGACCGATTCCGGCCTCGCCAGAATCAGTTCCCGCAGCGAAATCAAACCTTCCAGCCGCCTCGCGCTGTTCAGGATATAGATGTAATAGATCGTTTCGCTGTTGGGCGCCTGTTCCCGCAGGCGCTGCAGGGCCTGATTGACTGTGATATCCGCTGGCAGCGACGCATACTCCGTCGTCATGATCGAACCGGCGCTGTGCTCTTCGTAGGACAGCAGCCGACGGATGTCGTTACGTTCGGCCTGAGCGATCAGCGGCAACAGGTCCTGGACGCGGTCATGGGGCATCCGGGACAGCAGGTCGACTCGGTCGTCCGGCGACATTTCTTCCAGAAGCTCGGACAGCCGTCGCTTGTCCAGCTCGGCCACCATCTCTGTCTGACGCCGCAGATTGATGTACTCGAAGATTTCAACCCGCAGCCGCAGGTCGGCGTGGTCCAGAATCGCCCAGACTTCGCGTGGCTCCAGTTCCTCCAGAATGTTGGCGATCACGGCCGGGTGCAGCACACGGCAGAACTCCGTCAATCCGTGCCGATCTTCTTCCTGCACCATCAATCGCACGTCAGGAAGAATCAGCGAACTGTAAGCGTCCGGCACGACATTCTTCTTTCTGTGCAAGGCGTAAGAAAAAGTCCAGGCTGGCCGATTTCAAATCTGAAATCGACTCCGCTGTCGACACAAAAAAATCCCTGCCATCGGTGAGCAATGGCAGGGATGTTATTCAGACGATCATTCCGCAAGAACGCAGGCTGATTATCGTTTTGAGAACTGGTAGCTTCGACGAGCTTTTCGAAGACCGTATTTCTTACGTTCTACCATACGACTGTCACGAGTCAGGTAGCCAGCCGCGGCCAGATCGGCATGGGCTGTCGGTTCGAGCGTTTGCAGAGCACGGCCAAGGCCCAGGACAATCGCCCCGGTCTGTCCCGTCGTTCCACCACCGTTGACGCGAATCGAAACGTCGACTTTGCCTTCTTTACCAACCAGCTGGATTGGTGCGAGGACCATTTGACGGTCGCGTTCGACGCAGAAGTATTCGTCCAGTGAACGGCCGTTGATCACGAGCTGTCCGCTGCCTTCTTTGACACGGACTCGAGCAACAGACGACTTGCGACGTCCTGTGCCCATTGCCACACCAAACCGGTCGATTTTGCCGCGAACGGTTGGCACGTGATCCGGATCCGTAACCGGAGCTGTACCACCACCCAATGTCAATTCAGGCAGGTCGCCCGAAGGCACTTCTGTCGCCGGAACCTCAGTTGCAGGCACTTCAGGGGCCGCCGCTTCCGGTTGCTCAGACGCGGTGGACTCAGCTGACACTTCCGGAGTGACGCTTTCGTCCTGGGGTTCTTCGTTCGTGGGTGAGTCAGTGCTCATATTTTGAATTCGGAAAAATGTGCTTCGAAATGAGAACGGTTCGACGTCGGGCGGAACTTCGGTTAGTTGGATCGTTTGTTTCGCTTCGGCACTAAGTGTGCCGGAAACGGTACGGGCGTTTGTGCCTGATGAGTGTGTTCAGGTCCAACAAACAGCTTTAGCTTCTTCAGCATCTGGCGACCCAGCTTGTTCTTGGGAAGCATGCGACGCACGGCTTCGCTAAGAATTCGTTCTGGTGCCGTTTCGAACACGTTAACGGCAGAACGAACTCGACGACCGCCTGGGAACCCGCTGTAGCTGTCGTAAGTCTTGTGGTGCATCTTGGTGGAATAATAAGGCACCTTCGGGTGAGCCATCTCACCGCCGGTGAAGGACACCTTTTCCACGTTGGTGACAACCACACAACCGCCACAATCCACATGCGGAGTGTAGGTGGCTTTGTGCTTGCCCATCAGAACAGTAGCAATCGCAGACGCGAGGCGTCCGACAATTTCGCCATCGCCGTCGACGACGTACCATTCGCGGATGTCCTCGGCCTGTTCTTTTTTGGCCATCCAGGATTTTGCGAGCATCGGCATCGCGGAATCACCTTGTTATCGGGCGGTCGAACCGCCCACACTTTCCGCAGCCCGAAGGCCAACGAAAAATGCGTGCAATTTGCACTCTTGTTTCTGAAAATTGAGCATGGCTGCCACCCAAAAGGGGCAACATGCCTGTTGATTTGGTCAAATTGAGCTTCGCCGCAGCAAGCGCCCGGCGCGTCTTGAGGAGCGACCCCAGACCTCGTCGGTACCGGTTTCCCCGCGAAAAACGCTCAGCAATCGTCTATTCATCGGCAGGGAAGGCGGCCGAAGCGTGGAAATGTAGCGACTTTTCTCTCCGCAATCAACGCTGTCCCCCGCATTTTGGTGCCGAACCCGGTTGTGAGATCGGTCTTTGAAGCCAAGACGAAAGAAATACGGGCCGGCACCGCTTACGTGTTATCCTGGCTGAATGCCATCTCAATGCCACCGCTCATTCCAGCGACGATGTTGTACACGATCGCGTTGATGACGCCTCCGATAAAGCCACCAATGCCATAGAAGACAGGAAGAAGCACCACCATGAATACGCTCCCGGCCAACGGAGCGCCCACATTTTGCCCGCCACCTGCACCAATGCCGACCATCGTGAGCAGGAGGAAGAATGCACCAACGACGAGTTCCATGATCACGCCCGCTGCTCCCCTAAACATTCCAACCGACAACACGCCCACTTGGCGCAACCTGAGTGTTTGAGCACCTGCGGCACCTTCAGAATAACTCGTGACTTCGAACGGATTTGACATCTGGGAACTCCGTGGGGCAATATGAGAACAAGTCTGAGGAATTCGGGATACTGCCCCCTATGCGGCTGAAGAGCAAGCCAACCAAACCAAATCCGCACGCGCTAGCCCAACTTCCCCAGCAGCGGCACAAAATGTGGTTGCAGAGAATTTATTCGGCGTGTTTTTGTTATCGAAGTTTCAAAAGTCCAGCGTTTGAAATCTGAAACACGATGTAGTGACGACCTCTGATCTGGCCGGTCAGAGATCGATCGGTAGCATTTGCGATCATGTTCATTCGCCAATGCCATCGGATCAAAAACGGTCGTCGCCACGCCTACTGGGCGCTGGTCGAATCGTATCGCTCGGCCAGTGGGCCGCGGCAGCGGGTGGTCGCGTGGCTGGGGAAGCTTGACGAAGCCGGTCGACTGGGCGTGCATCAGGCGGCGGAAGTTTTGGCCGGTAGCGATGAGGTTGCACCCGGTGTCACCGCTGATCAGTCACAACCGCTCAGTCGACAGATGCGATTCGAGTTCGATGATGATGCGTCTGCCGTGACTCCGCGATGGGTCGAAGTCAACGCCGCCGGAGTTCGTGTGGAAAACCTGCGACAGTTCGGCGGGCCGTGGATGGCTCTGCACCTGATTCGCACGCTGCAACTGGATACGTTCCTGAGCAACGCGATCCCTGAAGGTCGTGAACTGGTCGGCTGGGATGTGAGTTCGCTGATTCTGATCATTGCGCGGCTGCTCGAACCTGCCAGCGAACTCTTCACCGCCGAACAATGGTATCCGAAAACGGCACTGCGGGATCTGCTCGGCGTGAGCGAAGAACGTGTGAACGATAATCGGCTGTACCGCACACTCGATCAGCTGCTGCCGCACAAGGACGCATTGGAAACGCATCTGAAGAATCGCCTTGGCCATCTGTTCGATCTCGAATACGACCTGCTGATGTATGACGTCACCAGCACTTACTTCGAAGGTCAGGCCGAACGCAATCCGCTGGCTCAGCGTGGCTATTCGCGCGATAACCGCAGCGACTGCAAGCAGGTCTGCATCGGGCTGGTGGTGTCTCGATGCGGAATGCCGCTGGGATACAAGGTGTTTGCCGGCAATACGGCCGACGTTACTACCGTGGAACACATCGTCGAAACGATGGAAGCACGCTACGGGAAAAGCGATCGCATCTGGGTCATGGATCGCGGCATGGTGTCGGAAGACAACATCGAATTCCTGCGCGAAGGCGGTCGACGCTACATCGTCGGCACTCCCAAATCGATGCTGAAGAAGTTTGAACACGAGCTGCTGAAGGAAGACTGGACCAGCATTCGCGATGGCCTGGAAGTCAAGGTCGTGCCGTGGCCCGGCAGCGACGATCCGGATGAATCGGAAGACTGCAACACATCGCCGGAGACATTCATCCTGTGTCGCAGTCGCGATCGATCAAAGAAGGAAGAAGCGATCACACAGCGCTTCGAAAAGAAGATCGAAGAGTCGCTCATCCGCATGACGGCGCGGTGCGATAAACAGAAACGCGACCCGATGAAGGTCGAACGTGAGATCGGCCGGCTGCTCGGAAAGAACACTCGAGCGGCAAAGCTCTTCGACGTGAAAGTCACGAAGACAGATGACGGGGCCGCACGCATCGAATGGTCAAAGATCGAAGCTACGCGTGACTGGGCGACTCTGAGTTCCGGATGCTATCTGCTGCGAACGAATGTCAGCGACTGGTCCGACGAAGAACTTTGGAAGGCGTACATCCAACTGACCGAAGCGGAAGCCGCGTTCCGAATCCACAAAAGCGATCTTTCGATCCGCCCGATCTGGCATCAGAAGGAGGACCGTGTTCTGGCACACATCTTCGTGTGTTTTCTGGCGTATGTGTTGTGGAAGACGCTCGGCCAGCTGTGCAGCAAAGCAGGGCTGGGCGACGAACCGCGCCGTGTGCTTGCGGAGCTGTCGGAGATCCGTTCGATGGACGTCGTCCTGCCCACTCGCACCGGCCCGGAGATCCGCACCCGCTGCGTGTCAAAGCCCTCCGACCATCAACAGATTCTTCTGGAAAAGCTGAGCCTCAACCTGCCCTCAAAAATAATCCAAAAGCAAATGTAGTGGAAACTTCTGGCCGCTCACCCCACAAAACACTGCCTTCGTGACTCGAGTTGGGGAAGTTGGGCTAAGAGTGGCACTTTGACCTCCGCGAGTGATTGTTTAAGCCGCTCCGGAATTCCAGAGGGCTGGGTCAATCGCAAAATAGCCAGCCAGCAGGTCGTAGGCCGCTGGGTGCTGTGCACGTAATTCGCCCGAACGCTCAAAAAACGCCTCCACCAGCACTGAGAAGAATTCAGCTTCGTTCTGAGCCCCATAGCAGTCGATCACGCCCCAATGCCGTTTGCGACAATTGGCCACCAGCGTTTCATATTCCGGCTGCATGACGGCCAGCCATCGCTGCAGCTGCTCGCGAGTTTGAAGAGGCGGAATGCCGTCCACGTATCGGCCGTTCATCATGTCCAGCTGATGAGCAAATTCATGCAGTACCAGATTGTGGCCTTCGGCCTCCCGTCGACCGCCTTCCAGCACGTCGATCCAGGACAACACCACCGGCCCTCGCCACATCGCTTCTCCCAACGTGCGTCGCTGCCGTTCGGTGACGACCCCGTCAGAATCCACATCAACGTCTTTGCCGATAAATTCATCCGGATAGACCAGCACCGACAGCACATGGTCGAAAAAATTGTTCGGATGGTTGAAGGTCAGAAGTGCCGCTTGGGCCGCGACGGTGACTTTCACTTCGTCAGTGATCTTCAACCCGTGACAGCCTTCCCAGTTTGTTTCGGCCACGAAAATCTGCACGAAGTTTCGCAGATGCCGCTGCTGAGCGTCCGACAGCCGCGCATCATGCGCGACGTTAGCGGCGATGATGCGATTCCAGTCTGCCGGGAATTCCTGCGAGGTGATTTTCTTTCGACGTCGGCGGCGTAGCCATGAAAACACCATCGCTGGCTACTGCTTCTGTACTTTGTCGCAGGCCGAATCCAGAGGAACCGGATCGCCAACGCTGTCCACGGGATGCGTAAACATGTACTCCCAGACAGGGTCATGCAGGTAGGCACCGGTTTGACCATCTTTGGCAGACCGACTGCCCGGTGAAACGGAACTATGAGCTCGCTTCGGATCGCCTTTCACGTCGAAGTCTGTGATCAGACGTCGTCTGTTTCCATAAGGCGGCTTCGATTGATCGACGTTCACGATTGGACCGAACTTATGTAAGCCCATTAATTCCCAGCTTCGACAGTAATGATCGGCCGTCCAGCCGCCATCCAGCACATGCGTAAATCCGAATAAGCGATTCTCCGGCGTGGCCGACGGCAAGGACTGCCACGTTTGATGCTGGTCACGAGGACCGCACAACGCAACGACTCGACTGACCTTCTGATGCTTCGCAAACCGGGACGCGGTTGTCGAACCATGCGAACTGCCCGCCACGATCACATCATCCCAGCGCAGCCCCTTTCCGTCCGCCGTCAAAAAGTACTCCCACTTGCCCTGAGGATGCTTTTTAGAAAGCCACTTCACGAACTGAAAAGCTCGTTCCATCATGCCATCGGGCTTGGGAATATCGACGTCATCACTGAAGTCTTCCCCCGTCGCCGCTTCCAACCGGATATTTCCACGGCAGTGTTCGCCGACCGGCTTTTCCCTGCAGCAAAGTGAGAACCAGCGGTTGGCATAGTGAACTCGAATCGCGTGCAGGCCATAGCTGTTGCAGCGATCGAACAACTGCTGATTGTGCCCCATCAGCCAGATGACCAGCTTGCCGCGTGGGGCAACGCCGGTATCCACGGACGCCTGCTGCACGTCGGCTGGCTTTCCATCCTTCGTGTCGACCAAAAAACCGATCTCAGGGTGAGCCTGGACCCGCGAATCAATTTCGCTGGCCCGCGCGGTCAGCTTGTATTGCTGCGGATTCGGGTCGTTGAAGGTCAGGGCAGGGGACTGGGCGAAAGATTCGCCAGTCGTAACAGCTGCCAGGGCCAACAGCGTGAGCAGTGCGTTTTGCATAATTCAGGTCGCCATGAGGGAAGCTCGAAACCCAGTCGCCGTGATTGAATCCTGACCCCGCTCTATGCGTGAGGTTCCGTCATGCTCATCGGATCGAGTGCCTCGGTTAGAACGTCGGGCGGCAGAATATTCTGCTCCGTGCAAAGCTCGCGAATTGTCTTGCCGGATTTGAACGCTTCCTTCGCCAAAGCCGATGCTTTTTCATAGCCAATGTGCGGGTTCAGACTCGTCACCATCGACAGGCTTTTTTCGACCGAAGCTTCGCAGGCTTCCGTATTGGCTTCCATATTCAGCAGACAGTATTCCACAAACGCATTCGAACAGTTGGCTAACAGCCGAACGCTTTCCAGCGTTGTCTGCCCCATCACGGGCATCATGATATTTAGCTGGAACTGACCGCCTGTGGCACCGCAGACTGAGATCGTTTGATCGTTACCCATCACCCTCGCACAAACCTGCATCATGGATTCACACATCACCGGATTCACTTTTCCCGGCATGATCGAAGAACCCGGCTGCAGGTCTGGAATCTTCACCTCGTAGAAGCCGCAGCGAGGCCCCGATCCCAACCAGCGGATGTTATTGGCAACGTTGAACAGCGTGGTCGCGACGGCTTTTAGCTGGCCATGACATTCAACAAGTCCATCGCGCTGAGCGTTTCCTTCAAAGTGATTGACCGCTTCGATGAACGGTACTTCCGTTGTTTCTGCCAGCACGGCGGCAACTCGGCTTCCAAATTCAGGATGCGTATTGATGCCCGAACCCACGGCCGTTCCGCCAACCGGAAGTTCGGCAATCGCATCGACCGCTCGTTTGGCTCGGTCAATGGAAAGCTGCAATTGGCGTGCGAACCCGCCGAATTCCTGACCAAGTCGCAATGGCGTAGCGTCGGCCAGGTGAGTGCGGCCGATCTTGATGATCTGATCCCAATCGTCAGCCTTCTTCTGAAGTTCGTCCGCAAAACGCTGCAGAGCAGGAAGCAGATCGTTAACGATTGATGTCCCCACAGCCACGTGGATGGCTGTCGGGAACGTATCGTTGGTGCTTTGTCCCATGTTCACGTGATCGTTCGGATGCACGGGTTTGTCGGCCGCAAACCGGTCGCCGCCGAGGATCTCGATCGCCCGATTGCTGATCACTTCGTTGACGTTCATGTTGCTGGACGTGCCGGAACCCGTCTGAAACACGTCGATCGGAAACTGGTCGTCAAGCGAACCATCGACGACATCTTCACAGGCCTGCAACATGGCGCTGACCTGCTCATCGTTGAGCGGATTTTTGCCCGTGCCGGTAAGCTTTCCCAGGTCGCGGTTCGCAACTCCACAAGCGTACTTCACTCGCCCCATCGCATGGATCAATTCCGGTGGAAGCTCCCAGCCGGAGATCGGAAAGTTCTCAACCGCTCGCTGCGTTTGAGCTCCATAAAAGGCTTCGGCGGGAACCTGCACGGGCCCCATGGAATCGCGTTCGGTACGAAATTCTGACATCGTATTTCTCAGTTGCTTTCAATGAGCCCGTGCAAAAGGGCTCGGTAATCTGGCGTGATCGATGGACGGAGCGAGCGCCAATCGCGACTCCGCAGGTCGGAGGCATTTCGGACCTGCACTGAATGACGGGCCGCTTGCGCCTGCCGCCGAAATGATATCGGGCGGCTTTTGTTTCGCAAAACGGCGGGCTGAGTTTCTCGAAGCCTGCTCCGCTACATCGCCTGCTCAAAACCGGCCGACAGCAACTTTGAATAGCCAGCTCGCAACGGGCGAACGTCGTAGCCTTTCCCCTGCAGAATTTCGGCCACCATTAACACCCGACCGCCGGCCGCGCAATGCAGATAGATCGGTTTATCCTTCGGCAGGTGCTTTTTCAATTCTGCTGTGAGCGTCCCTGACTTGAAGGCACTTAGCGGCACCAGACGGGCGTCCTCCAAATGGCCTTCGTCCCATTCGTCCTGTTCACGAACATCCAGCAACACAGCTCGCTTTTTGTCGACGTGACTTTTGACGACGTCCAACTCGTCCGTGGTGTGGCCATGCTCAGTGAAAGTTGTGGCAGGCACCTTCACCGCCGCCTTTGCCGCTTTTTCCTGAGCTTTCGACACGTCCGGATTAGGAGCCGACTTGCCTTCCACGTCGCCGCGAATCCACTTCACCGCCGCAGTCAGGGAATCCAGAAACCGCTGGTCAGCCCACGTTGAAGGGTTGTGGCCGAGATTGTTCACATAGACTTTGCCGTCACCGTACGACTTCACCCATGCCACGGGCACGTGATTGGGTTCGGCCGGTTCACACTTTTCCATGTTCAGACTCATCAGCACGCGAACTTTTTCAGGCTGCCAGTTCTTGTACTTGTAGATCTCGTCACGAACCTCAAATTCTTTGCCAAACGGTTTCATCGTAGGATGTTCGGGTTCGTGAACGGAGATCGTGACCGTGTTGCCGGCTGTCCACGGGTGCGAAACGAAACTGCCGCCGACCATATCCCAATAGGGCTCGTAATCTTTGTAAGTGTCCGTCGCTGAATGAACTCCGATGAAGCCATGCCCCTTTTGTTTGAGCCATGTGTTCAAAAAGTAGTCGAGGTCAGCTTCAGCGATCGGCAGTTTGCCCGTCGTGTAAAACATCACGACGTCGTACTTCTGCAGATTTTCTTTTGTGAAATCGGATTCGGCATCCTGAGTACAGTCGACCGTAAACAGTTCCGTCTTCTGACCAAGCTGCACCATGGCGATTTCCGAAGGTGACAGGTTCTGCTCTTGCCGAGTGACCGAACCGTGCTTATACCCAACACTTTGAGTCAGCATCAGAATCCGCGACTTTTCGGCCGCGAACGAAGTTGCGGAAAGAGCAAGCAGCAGCGAACAGGTGAGCAGTTTTCTGAACATCGACAGAACTCCGATACGTAAGTAGTAAAAGCTCGATGAGTTTAACCGCAGGCTGAGGCGAAAGAAACTGTTGTCGTCTGCAGCCGTCATCAGGATATGAATGTCTATGAAGACGTGGGTTCTGCTGCTTCGCGGCATCAACGTTGGCGGTCGCAACGTGCTGCCGATGAAGGAATTGGCCGCTGGCCTGGCGTCTCTGAAGATGCTGAATGTTCGCACCTACATTCAAAGCGGCAACGTCGTGTTTCAGTTCAAAGAAAAGCTGCCGAAGTCGCTGAATAAGCGGATCGCAGACTCCATTGAAGAGCGCCACGGATTTCGTCCTGGCACGTTTATCCTCAGTTCCGAGGCACTTGAAGAGACGATCGCCGCAAATCCGTTTCCTAAAGCCACGGGCGATCCAAAATCGTTGCACTGCTTCTTTCTTGCCGAGCGCGTGAAAACGATGCCCCGCGATCAGTTAAACGAGTTGGCATCTGCCACAGAAAAGTGGCGACTAATCAACCAGACATTCTATTTGCATGCACCGGACGGAGTCGGTCGGTCAAAACTGGCAGCAAGAGTGGAGAAAACTCTGGGTGCACCCACCACCGCTCGCAACTGGAAGACAGTGTTGAAGCTGAGCGACATGGTGCGAGCAACGTAACGTGAACAGTCCCCGCAGCCCGGCCGTTTGAAGTGCCGAGCTGCTTCCGACATCTGCATCTACTTGCTGGCTCGTTCGCGTAACAGTGGCGCCAGGTACTTGGCCGTTTCGTCCGCGATGACGTTATACCCCGCCAGGTTCGGATGCCTGTCGCCGTACCAACCAGGCAGGTGGCCGAGAATTCCGTCCAGTTCGTTATCCATGATCTCAACGCTTGGCCCACGAACATACGGCTTCACCAGTGCATGGTATTTCGCAGGAATCTTCTCAAGCGGATAGCGGCGATAGTTCAGCATGTTGTGCCCTTTTTTCAGCTCGGCCGCATAGCGAGGATAGATGTCGAACACCGGCAGCCCTTCTTTTTCCGCGACCTGCCTGACCAGCGCGTTAATTTCATCACTGACTTCTTCGTTGGCGAAGGGGATCACTGTCATCGGGATCAGCTTTGCGTCAGGATGATCCTTCCGCAGTCGAGCCAGTAAGTCGTGAAAGTCTTTCGGGAAGTTGGTTGTGAAGTCTTCCCGCTTTGCACGATCATTCAGTCCGTAACGAATGAAGATATAATCGATGCCCGGCAGTTTTTCACCGTTGCGTTTGTAGCGGCCGGAATCGAACAGCCGTTTGATGTACTCACCACTTTGGCTGGAATTGACCACGTGACACGGTGGCAGATCTTCTTCTGCCGCCAGCAGCATTTCGAGTACCGTTTCCAGATGCGGACCTTCAGGCTGCAGCCTTCGCGGCACACTGCCTTCGGTGGTGCTGTCGCCCAACAGCAGAATTTGAACCTTGCCTTCGTGCTCGGCACGTGTGCTGCACGGCAAAACCAGACACACGACCAGCGTCAGCAAAACGCGATTGATAAACTTCACAGCATATTCCCTTGGTGTTGTGACGAGCTGGACCGACGATCTTCACCGCCGAGTGCTCATTCAAATTGTCAAATTCGTGTTATCTCAGCCGACGCGAGGAATTTCCAGCAATGTGCCATGCAGTGGTGATGGAATGCTTGATTGATGTTGCTCTGCCTGTTGTGCTGTCCGCCCCGCAAATGATCGGGACACGCAACGTTTAAAACCGGGGCCAGCGGAACTAACGTACATGCTGAGTGATCAACAGTTTGCCGAGTTGATGGCAAAAACGCGAAGCGGAGACCAGGACGCGGCTCGAGAACTGGTGCGACAGTATGAGCCGGAAATCCGTCGAGCCGCTCGACTGCGACTAACCGATCCGCGGCTGCGCCGAATTGTCGATTCGATCGATATCTGCCAGTCTGTCTTCGGCCGCTTTTTTAAGAGTGCCACCGATGGCAGCTTTGACCTGGAAAAACCCGAACAGCTTCTGGTGCTGCTGACCACGATGACGCGAAACCGCATCATCGACGAGCATCGCCGCCAGACGACGCAAAAGCGGAATCGTCCGGAGCCCGACGGTCGGCCCTTCGACCCCTGCAGTGTCATTGAAGACAGCCCAGGTCCGCGCACCGCCGCCGCTGCTCGCGAATTGCTGTCTGAGGTTCGATCTCGGTTAACGGCCGACGAGCTGCAAATTGCAGATCTTCGAAACGCCGGGAAGTCGTGGGAGGAAGTGGCCACCGAATTGAGCGAATCGGCCGACGGACTCCGCAAGCGGCTGGAACGGGCTCTGGATCGGGTTCGCGCGGAGATTGAAGCTTCGCCAATCGGTTGAGGGTGGGCGGAAGCCCGCATTTTCGATTTTCTTTGTCCGAACAGCCAACAGACTGCGTTTACCCAAAGGAAACGCACTTCCGCAAGAACGACAGCGTGGAGCCAAAACGATGGCAGACGATGGTGCCCTGAAATCTGACAGCATTCTGATCGAACAACAACGCCGCTGGCACGCTGGTGATCATGTGCGCGTTGAGGCACTGCTAAGCGACATCGATACTCAGGCGCTTGGCCCGGAAGCCGTTCTGGACGTGATTTATTCCGAAGTCCTGCTGCGCGAAGACCTGCTTCAGGAAGACCTGACCGTTGACGCGATGGAGCAGGAATACCTGAACCGTTTTCCGGAATTCAGCAAACTCGTGTCCCGACAGTTTCAGGTCCACCGAGCACTCCAGTCGTCCGATCCGTACGATGCGAAGGGAGACACGGGGCCGGACACCGCAGTGACGTTGCCTGCCCGACGCCGCGAATCTGACCAAGCAACAACAGCTGCACAAACCGCACCGCAGACCGTGCAGATTCCAGGATTCCAGTTGCTGGAAGTCGCGGGGAAGGGCGGCAGCGGAATTGCGTACCGAGCTCTCGACGAAAAACTGAACCGCATTGTCGCCGTCAAGCTGTTGATCGGCCCCGACGCACGAGACGAACACAGCAGTCGACAACTACTCCGCGAAGCCGAAGCTGCCGCCTCGTTAGTCCATCCGATGATCGTGCAGATCTATCAGGTAGGTGAAGCAGGGGGCTCACCGTTTTTGGTCATGGAGTTCATCGACGGCGGAACACTCGCGAAGCGACTGCAGGAAGGCCCGCTGCCGGTCGCGGAAGCTGTCGACACGGCTTACAAGATTTCTCAGGCTGTCCAGTACGCTCACGACCAGGGCATCATTCATCGCGACTTAAAACCCGGCAACGTGCTGCTGGATTCTGCCGGCGAACCTCACGTGTGCGACTTCGGACTGGCTCGCCGACTGGACGCCGAACACACGCTGCACGCGACCGGCGACGTGCTGGGAACGCCAGCCTACATGCCGCCGGAACAAGCGCGAGGCGAAACGGCCAACGAACGATCGGACGTCTATTCAGTGGGCGCGATTCTGTACGAATTGCTGTGCGGTCGGTCTCCGTTCCAGGCGGCGACACCGTGGGAAATTCTGCATCAGGTCATGACCGATAACCCGGCTCCGCTGCGGCAGCTAAACTCCGCGTTGCCGAAGGACCTCGAAACGATTTGCGAACGATGTCTGGAGAAAGATCCGGCTCGCCGATATGCGTCAGCGCGGGAACTGGCCGATGAACTCAGGCGATTCACAGCCGGACAGCCGATCAATGCCAGGCCGGTCGGGCGAGTGCAGCGACTATTCAAGTGGTGTCGCCGCAACCCCAGCATGGCTGCTTTAGCAGGCGTCGTTGCTGTAACGCTGCTGGGGGCGGCGATAGTTTCGACTCTGTCGCAGCGGAAGGTCGCCGAAGCGCTGGGCGACACAAAACAGGCCCTCGCAAAAGCCGAAGGCCAGCGCGACCTTGCGTTAAGTGCCATGAACGATTTGGTGCATCGCGTGTACGACGACCTCACCAAACGTGAAGCGACTCTGGAAGCTCGCGGCCAGGTATTGGACGCCGCCATCGACGGCCTGCAGGAGATCATCGACGAAGGTGGCGACAGCGAAAGCACTCGACTGACCAAGACCAAGGCACATACGCGGCGAGCGTACATCTATTCTCAACTGGCCCAGCACGAAGAATCGGAAGCTCAACATCGGCTGGCGATCGAAACCGGCAAGACATTGACCAGCCAGGACGGAAAGTACCAGCTCGCTCAGGTCATGGCGAATTTCGCGCAATTCTTTTTACGTGTCGCGAAGTTTGACGATGCAAAAGAAATCGCCGAGCAGACAATCGCGTACACCGAAACGCTATTGGACGCAGACCCGGACAGCCTCGATTTGCAAAACGTTGTTATGCAATGCAGGTCCAGGCTGGCGACCGTTAAAGCCCAGAAGGAAGGGTCCGCAGCCGCAATCGACATGCGACGCGAAGTCCACGAAACGTGTGTCGCGTTGCATGAAGCATGGCCGGAAGCAACGAAACAGAACATCACTCAGGATCTGCTGAACATCAAACTGGATCTGATTGCGGCGTGTTTACAGGTAGGTCTCTTCACAGAAGCAGAGACCTATCTGTTGGAATCACTGGAACTACTAGAAGACCGCAATCCGGAAGAGACAGAAGACGTTCAGGTGCGTCGCCTGTACTACACAATGCTTGGTGATCTGGCCACCACCCAGTTCGCGCACATGGAATACGATGACACATACAAAACGCTCAAGAAAGCGGTCGACGGCTACGCCCACGTGGTCGAAGCCGAAGTCGGCCGTCCGGGTCCGCAGCTGCGAGCGGGCGGTTTGCACCAGAAAATGGCCGCCTGCCTAAAGGCGATGGGGCGACTTGAAGAAGCGAAGCTGCACACGCAAAAGCAGATCGATCACTATCGAGAAGGCCTGAAGATCGGCGGCGAAGCCTACAACCCTCAACGCTACGCCATTGCCGTTGGCTTGATGAGCATGGCCGAACTGCACGCGCGCGAAGGCGATTACCGATCCGCCATGAAAGCCTGGCAGGATGCCGCTGATATTGTGGAACCAATCGTTGAACAGTACCAAGCACAAGATGACTGGAACGGCATGAAGCACATGGTTCAACTATTTGCCGGTGTCCTCAAGGAAGACTCTGAAGCAGCGCCGGAAGACGTCGCCGCATTTGATCTGGCTTTGCAGGCATGGGCGGCCGCCGACAAAGGGAATCTCAGCATTTTCGAAACCAACGAACAGAAGCTGATTGATGGACCGGCAAACGCCGCCTCACCCGTCACAAAATTACAGCTTCAGTTCCTGCTGGCGACGACGTACGGGCTACAACACCGAGCGATCGTAAATGGCTCACCCAATGACAAGGATGACGCTGCGGCTGCCGCGAAAAAGTGCATTGAAGCCATCAATGCCGCCAAAGCACTGGGGGCCGACCCCATGCTTCCGGTAGCAGCGCCGGAATTCGACACTCTGCGTCAAACCGACGAGTTCAGAGCCGCGTTTCCGGTCATGTGATTGACAAATACACTCCCATTTCCGCAGGAACCGCCACTTCTGTCGAAAAGCGGACGAATGCCCTTGAAGCGGTTCGGATGGAACAGTACACGTCCCGTCTGACTTGACTTCTTCAGCATTCCTCAATCCGTTCCGACATCATGGCCGTACTGCTGCAACTTCTGGATGGCGTTAAGAACTATGGCGACCAGGCTCTCCTGGATGGCGCCAGCGTCACAATTCACGATGGCGTGAAAGTCGGCTTTATTGGGCGTAACGGAGCCGGCAAGTCAACTCTGCTGCGCATTCTGCTCGGCAATGAAGAACTTGACAGTGGCGAAGTCATCCGCGGTTCTCACCTGAAAGTCGGCTATCTGCGTCAGCATGACCCGTTCGAACCCGCCGAATCAGCTCTCGACTTCTTAATGCGAGACAGCGGGCAGCCCGATTGGAAATGCGGTGAAGTCGCAGGACAGTTCGAACTCAAAGGCGATTACCTGAACGGCCCGGTCAAGGATCTTTCCGGCGGCTGGCAGACGCGAGTCAAACTGGCGGCGCTGCTGCTGCACGATCCGAATCTGTTGATGCTGGACGAACCGACCAACTTTCTGGACCTGCGAACCCAAATTCTGCTGGAACACTTCCTCGTGAATTTTCCGGCTTCATGCTTAATCGTGTCGCACGATCGAGCCTTCCTGACGGCGACCTGCGACCAAACCCTGGACCTGTCGCGCGGCAAGCTGACGTTGTACAACGGCAAGATTGGCCCTTATCTGGAAAAGCTGGAAGAGGACAAGATCCGCGACGAACGCACGAACGCTGCCGTGATCTCCAAACAAAAACAGCTGCAGCGCTTTATCGAAAAGAACAAAGCTCGAGCGACCTCAGCCAGCCAGGCTCGTTCCAAGCAGAAACAACTGGACCGACTTCAAACGAAAGAAATCGAAGTTGATCTTCCGACGGCGTCCATCAAGGCTCCTGTCGTGGAACCGCGTCAGGGACCGGCCGTGCGGTGCCTGGACCTGTCGATTGGGTATCCGGATCACACCGTCGCCACCGGCGTCGATGTGGAAGTGGATCATCAACAGCGAGCCGCCATCGTGGGCGACAACGGCCAGGGAAAAACGACGCTGCTGCGAACGCTGGTCGATTCGCTGCAGCCGATTGAAGGGCAGGTGAAGTGGGGTTACGGCTGCAAGATTGGCACGTACGCCCAACACGTATACACGACGCTGCCGCAGGATCAGACGGTTCTGGAGTACCTCGAATACAACTCAATGCCCGGCATCACAACTCAGGACTGCCTGAATGTGGCCGGTGCACTGCTGTTCCGAGGGGCTCATGTGCACAAGCCAATCAAAGTGCTGTCCGGTGGCGAACGTGCTCGAGTCTGCATGGCTGGCCTGCTGCTGGGCGATTACAACGTTCTGATTCTTGACGAACCAGGCAACCACCTTGATGTCGAAACGGTTGAAGCACTGGCGACCGCTTTGCTGAACTACCAGGGCACTGTCCTGTTCACCAGCCACGATCGCCACTTCGTCAAACGCATTGCCACCAACGTGATCGAAGTCAGCAACGGTCGAGCTCGAAACTACGGCGGCGATTACGATTCCTATGTGTATTCGGTCAACAAGGAAATCGAAGAAGGCGAACGAGAACGTTCCGGTGGCAAAATGGCCACACCGCCAGCGGGCAAAGCTGGCGCGTCCGGAAAATCGAAGGCATCAATGTCGGGCAAAGAGCAGCACAATGCCCGCAAGCAGCTGCGTAATCTGGAAAAGTCGATCGCCCGCCTCGACGAGCAGCGCAAAGCTTTGAACGCCGACATGCTGAAAGAATCCGACGCAGCAAAGGCCATGGATCTACACAACCAGATCAACGCCATTCAGGTCGAACTAAGTGCGGCCGAAGAAAAATGGTGCGAGCTGTCCGAGGAACTCGGCGATTGGTAGGATTGGCGTTCGACGACCGCACTTCGTAGAAAAGGCCAACATGAACCGACTCGCATGCCTGCTGTTTCTGTTCCTCGCAACGCCTGCCGCCAGCCTGGCCGCTAAGCCAAACATCGTGCTGATTTTCATCGATGACCTTGGCTGGAAAGACATCGGCTGCTACGGCAATGACTTCATCGACACGCCGCGTATTGATCAGCTGGCGAGCGAAGGCGTGCGGTTTACCGACTTCTATGCCGCTGGAGCGGTCTGCTCGCCGACTCGGTGCGCCGTGCAAGCCGGACAAAATCAGGCTCGTATTGGCATCACAGCTCACATCCCCGGCCACTGGCGTCCGTTTGAAAGAGTCATCACGCCGCAGACCACCATGGCGCTGCCGCTGGACACCGTAACGGTCGCCGAATCCCTGAAGGAAGCAGGCTACACCACGGGCTACGTGGGGAAGTGGCATCTGGGCAACGGGGCAGAATTTCAACCCGATCGACAGGGCTATGATTTTTCAGCCGTCATCAACGGGCCTCACCTTCCGGGCCGCTACAAGGTGCAGGGACTCGATGGTCCAAAGCCAAAACCGAATCAGTATCGCACCGACTTCGAAGCCGACCTGTCGATTGATTTCATCGCCCGCAGCAAAGACCAGAAGAAGCCCTTCTTTCTCATGCTGTCGCCGTTCGCGGTTCATATTCCGCTGGGAGCGATGTGCGCAAAGGTGGACAAGTACACTCAGCGAGCCGCCGAACAAAAGCGCAAGTTACCTCATCCGGTTTACGCAGCGATGGTCGAACACTGTGACGACATGGTGGGGCGAATCGTAGACGCAATCGACCAGCAGGGCCTGACAGACAACACGATGGTCATATTCACGTCAGACAATGGAGGCCTCTACCGCCGCTACGATTATCGCGAAGCGGCAGATGACAACGTCACAACGGTTGCTCCGCTGAAGGGTGAGAAAGGTTCGCTGCATGAAGGCGGTGTGCGAGTGCCTTTGATCGTGAAGTATCCGCCGCTCACAAAGCCCGGAAGTGAATGCAGCGAACCGACCATCAGCTACGACTTCTATCCTACGTTTGTCGACCTGGCAGGCGGCAAACTCCCGCAACATCAGACGATTGATGGACTCAGCCTGAAGCCGCTGCTGTCCGATCCATCGACAAAGCTGGACCGCACCGCGCTGCACTGGCACTACCCCCACTACCATCACGACCGCCCCGCCAGCAGCATTCGCGAACGCGACTGGAAGCTGATCGAATACCTGGACGGGACTGGCGACATTGAGGTCTACAATCTGGCCAACGATATTGGCGAAACAAAGAACCTGGCAACAGAAAAGCAGGGCAGGGCGGCCGACCTGAAACGCAAACTGCAAACATGGCGCACCAGCGTGAGTGCTCGAATGCCGATCCCGAATCCGAGCTACGACGCAGACCGAGCAGCAGAATGGTGGAGCATGCGCAGCGGTAAACCAATCGACAGCGAACGACGCAAACGGTTTCCACCGACGGAGAAGGCGGATACTCAGCGCTGAGTTGTTTACTGAGAACCAAATCCAGGAGACGCCATGACGCCTCAACCCGCCACCCGTACCGCCTTCGGTGGACCGCCGCTGTGCCCCTCCTGCGGCAGCGAACTCACGACCGCTCACGAACGTCACGAAAACATCTGCGGTGCTCTGGCGTGCCGCGGGCCATGGTTGCAACAGCAAATCGCCGAACAGAAGCGGAAGGAGAAAGCCGCGCAGGCGAGCATCGATGACGGAGGTCGTGAATACCTGCAACAGAAGTTCCCGGAGCTCCAGGAAAAGACGCAATCGGGCAAGTCGCTGCTGATTGTCGTCCCCGCCATTGACTACGACCAGGCACCTCAACCCGCCGAACGCGTCGCCGCCTTTCGCCGCGTGCTGGAAGAAGCGTGCGTCGAAGCTGAGCAACTGGCGAACCACCCACTCCGTCGCAACCGCCTGCTTAGCGGCTACGAACCGCGTGACAAAGACTGCGATTCGCGAGCCGTCATCAACGCGTGCAGCACGTGCCGCGGCTGGTGCTGTCGAATGGGACATCAACACGCGTACCTGTCACCCGAATTTCTCGCCTGGCGGTTTGTGCAGCACGAGTCGCTCACGTCGGAGGCAATGATCGACGACTACATCGACCGCATTCCGGAGAAATCTCAAAACGATTCGTGCTTGTACCACACCGAAATGGGCTGTGCTTTGCCGCGAGAAATCCGCAGCTCCACCTGCAACGACTTTCTGTGCCCTGGCTTGCGGCAGCACAAAGCAAGCATCGATCAGGATCCCCATCAGCCAACGGTTGTCGTCGCGTTTGATGGTGAGGAATACCTTCGAGCCGCCGATATGGATGCGGCAGGAAACCGTAACCAGCCGGACGGCGATTGATTGCCGTTCGCAGTTCGGTTTCTACCGTAAGAACGACCGCCCAACAGGTGCAGACCGGCGGGCGACACTTTGCCAAAGGATTTTGATTGAATGGCTGACAGATCAACCCCTCCCGCAATTTATTGCGGGAGGGGTCGATCGAGCGAAGCAAGATCGGGGGAGGGCCGAGCGCACAGTGCGGGCAGGAGCCGTTTTCGTGCCCGCTCGTAACTCGGAAGGTCGTGGCACACGTTCCAGCTGCAGCTGCGGCGGAACAAATTTCCACGGCGAAAGTTCCATCGGGGCGCCGGAGCCTACATTCGACGACCTTACAGAATCGCCAGTGGATTGCGGCGTTCTTCCAGGGTGCCGCGAGTAACGCCGACTCGGTTGCTGGCCTGTAACTGCTGCCAGACGTTGGCGCCCGTGATGTGGCCGCTTAGCAGGTCACGATACAGTTGCAGAGTTTCTCGCACGCGAGTGGCGTCGTCGTACAGAAATTCAATTCGAAAGCTTTGAACGCCGCGCTGCAGCAACGCGGGCACGACTTCGGCGGAACTTTGTGGTGTTGCGTTGAACAGCGTATTGCGGCAACCAACGTCGGCTGTTAACGGGTGCTCCATGCCAATGCGGTCGCGGAGTTCCACTTTGTGAAAATCGCAAGGGCGGCCGCAGTTTGTTTTATTGGTACCGGGCGACAGCACCGAACAGAACACGCAGTGCTCCATATGAAACATCGGCATGTGCTGGTGAATCACGATTTCCAGCCATTCCGACGGAACCACGCTGACCAGTTCCATCAGCTGATCACGATTCATATCGTAACTCGCCGTCACTCGCTCAGCACCATGCCGCATCAGGTATTCGGCCGTCAGTTCGTTGGTGACGTTCAGCGAAAAATCGGCCACGGTGGGGATGTTGAGGTCTCGAAAAAAGGCGAGGCCAGAAAGGTTTCGGATGAGAACACCTTCCGGCTCGTGTTTGGCCATGGCTTTGAAGAGGCCCATTTCTCCGGGCTTCTGAATGCGGGGCGTCGCCGGAAAAACCTGCACTCCGGCATCACGACCAACAACGACGGCGTCACGATATTGCCGAATATCAGCGAAGTCGGCGTAGACGACCGGTGATGATTCGTTGGCGGCGAATTCTTCAACCACCACGCGAAGTTGCTCAAGAGAACGGCACAACGCGTTGAGCTGCGTGGCACGTTTCGCAGGAACAATACCTGAAGCCTCACCGTTTGGATTTGCTGTTCCATTGATCGCAGCGCGAAGTCGCGGCAGCCCTGGTTCCGGTGCAATACTTCGCGGTGTGGCGATGTCGGCTTTGTTAAGTCGCTCGATCATCTCGCGTCGTAGTTGCCCAAGAACACTTAACGGCACCATCGGGCCGCCTTCAATTTTCGCGCGCACGTCGCGCAGTTCGAAAATGGTGGCTCCCAGTCGACCGAGTTGTTCACGAACAACGTCTTCCGTCAACGCATGCTTTCGTGCTAGCTCAAGAACGGCTTCCGAAGTGACTTCGCAACCAGCCCTGTTAGAGACCGTCGCCCGTATTCGCAGCGGCTCGCCAACAATGGCCGTCACCTCGACATCGAGGGCAACTCGTCGGCGAGCATCCGGGCCAGCAAAAGTGGCTCGCAAGCGTTTGTTTAACTTTGGATCATCGGTCTTCCAAACCTTCAGACCAACATTCAATGCGGAAACGTCGACGCCGTACTGATCAAACGCCAGCTCGACGGTCCCTCCCTCTGCTGGACCGCTCAAACGCTGGCTATCGCGAAAGACTTCGTAGACTCGGCCACCCTGTTCGGCGTTCTGTTCGCGATCTCCTTCGAACACAACACCGTCGCCCGCTGCGATTGCACTTTCCAACCGCACGGTCACTCGGTCATACGACACGCCAACAACTTCCCCCAGCAACACGCCTCGCTTGGCCGAACTTGTGGCGGGGACCAGCATCTTATGATCGCAGCCTTCCAGCCAGCCCGGACTAAAGCCGCGCGAAAACGACATTTCGACATCGTTGATTTCGCGTCGAGTGAACTCCGCCTTTCGGCCAGCAACCGCTGCATCAATTGCTCGACGATAATGCTGCACAGTGTTGGCGACATATTCCGGCGTCTTCAGCCGACCTTCAATCTTGAACGAACAGATGCCCGCCTCGATCAGGTCGGTCGTCAAAGCGTACGCCGCCAGGTCCTGAGGACTCAGCAGATACTTCTGATCGCCGAGATCCACGTCGTCGCCATCGCAAATCAAATCGTAGGCCAGCCGACACGCCTGAGCACACTGGCCCCGATTGGCGCTGCGTCCGCCGAGCGATTCGCTCGTCAGGCACTGGCCGGAGTACGCGACACACAACGCTCCGTGAATGAACGCTTCCAGTGGCATGTCGGTCTTACTGCTGATGTTACGAATTTCACTGATGGATAATTCGCGCGGCAGGACGACTCGTTCCATCCCCAGATCCTGCGCTACGGCGATGCATTCGGCGCTGGTCAACGTCATTTGCGTGGACGCGTGCAAACTCAATTCCGGGCACACTTCACGCAGCAGTCGAGCAACGCCCAGGTCCTGAACCAGCACCGCGTCCACGTCGGCCGCCGCCAATTTCCGACCGACTTCTTCCATGCGAGGGAGCTCGTCCGTGAACGCCAGGGTGTTCAACGTCACGTAGCCTTTCACGCATCGCCGATGCAGAAACTCCATCAACCCATCAACGTTGTCCAGCCGAAAATTGGTCGCTCGAGCGCGCGCGTTGAAGCCGGAATCCAGTCCCAGGTAAACCGCGTCCGCGCCGTTTTCCACGGCCGCTCGCACGCAGTCCCAATCGCCCGCCGGTGCGAGCAGCTCCGGGGCTTGAGCGGTCGCTTGGGCGGCTGATGTGCGCGGGAGCGCGGCAGAAGTGGGTGGTTGAGGGCGAATTTGAGTTTTCCTTATTTTTAAGTCGTTGCGGCCCCTCAGTTTATCCGAAGGTTTCCGGCGTATCTGCGTTACAGCCGAACACGTGGCACCTTCCCAAAACTGAACACCAGCACGGCAATAACTGCCGACGTCAGCTTGTCGTGTTGAAAATGCCTCCATTTTCCGGCCGTTCGGGTAGCCCGCAGCCGGAACCGCTCTTGCCGGAGGCTCGCCAATCACCGTATATTTCCGGTCCTTAGGCGACGTCGACCGCCAACCGCACCATCTGCACGGAAGCAATTGTGCTCAATTTTCAGACCTTTCCCATCGCCGCTGACCGGCTGCGCAGACTGTTTGCAGTTCTGCTATGCGGTTTGCTGCCCTGCCTTTGCCTGGCAGGATGCGCAGGAAAAACTCTGGTCGATGACAATCCGGTGTTCTCCGAAACGCCGCCACGGCGGGCACTCACCAACCGTTCATCGGTTGCAGAATCGGATGAACTGCCCAGTTCGGTTGTAAGAACGGTCAGCTACGATTCCACATCGCCTGAACCGCTGACCGGAAACTCAGTCGTGGCCGAAGTCAACGGGAGTCCAATTTTTGTGGACGACCTGATCGGCAGCATTCGACTGACCGTGGAAAGCAATCCCAACCTGAAGCCCGAACAGGTGCAGCAAATTTTGCATCAGGAAATCAAGCCGCGCTTAACCAACTACATCGAGCAGGAAATCGCAATTCAGGCGTTGCGAAAAGCCATTCCGGAAGATCGCCAGCAACTGGTGCGAGACTCGCTTGAAGAACCGTTTCAAACCGAAGTCATCGCAAAAATCAAAGCCGATAAGAATCTGGAAACTGATCAGCAGTTAAACGAACTGCTGGCCACTCAGGGATTGTCGATCGAGCTGCTGCGTGAAAGTTTCTTCCGCGTTCAGATGGCTCAGGGTTACCTTTCCAGCGTGGTCGATGTTTCCGACATTGTCGACCGCGCAGAAATGCTGGAATACTACAAAACTCATCGCGAAGACTTCACATCAAAAGAACGGCTTCGCTGCCAGGAGATTGTCGTACAGTTCGCTCGACACGGTGGCCGTGAAGGAGCCAAAGAGCGGATGGCCAAAGTTGTAGAAGCCCTGAACGACGGCAAAGAATTTCCCGAAGTCGCCGAAGAATTTTCCGACGCTCTAAGTGCCGAACAACGCGGAGACATGGGCTGGCTGGAACCCGGCAGCCTGGCGGACAAAGAGGCCGAGAAGAAAATCTTCGCGGCGAAACCGGGCGAGACAACTGAAGTGTTTGAACAGGATGATCGCTTCGAAATCTTCCGCGTGGTGACTCATGAATTCGCCACGACAGCGCCGTTTCAGCAGGTGCAGGAACAGATCAAGGAGAAAATCATTCAGCAGAGACTGGTGGACGCCCGTCAAAATGCAATGACAGAACTCCGCGAAAAAGCGACGATCATCACGATGTACGACAACGCCGAATCGGGAACGGCGGCGGCCCACGATAGCTTTTCCCTGCCAAACCGATAGCTTGCGGTCGCTATCACCTGTCCGAGAATCAACCATGTCTGCAACTCAACCGGGCCCCATTCTCCGCAACCGCAAAATCACCGGCATGTCAGCCGTGCTACTGCCTTTTGCCGCCGACCATTCCGTCGATTGGCCCGCATTTGACGCTCATGTCGAACGCACGATGGAAGCTGGCCTCGTACCCGCTGTCAACATGGACACCGGATACGTGAATTTGCTGGACGATGCCACACGCAACGAAGTGCTGGATCGCACAAAACGCCTGACCGCTGGGAAGATGTTTGTCGCCGGTGCCTATCTGTCGGATCAGCCAGGCGCGAACTATAACCAAGACGTTTATGTTCGCCGTATGAACGAGATCGAAGCGGCGAACGGCGTACCGGTGATCTTTCAATCGTACGGTTTGACAGAACAAAGCGACGAAGGCATCACGAAGGCGTATCAAAACCTGTCGAAGGAATGCGACAGGTTTATCGGCTTTGAACTGGGCACCGTCTTTCTGCCATTCGGAAAAATTTACTCGCTGGACGTGTACCGCGAACTGATGAATTTGCCCAATTGCATCGGTGCGAAACATTCATCGCTGCGACGCGATCTGGAATGGCAACGACTGGCCCTGCGAAACGAAGTGCGACCTGACTTCATGGTGCTGACTGGCAACGACTTGGCCATCGACATGGTGATGTACGGCAGCGATTATTTGTTGGGCTTAAGCAGCTATTGCCCGGACCTGTTCGGCGTACGCGACCGCATGTGGGCCGCTGGCGATTCCAACTTCTACCAGCTTAACGACATCCTGCAATATCTCGGCTTCTTCGGTTTTCGGACGCCCGTCGCCGCGTACAAGCATACGTGTGCTCAGTTTCTGCATCTGCGCGGCATGCTGAATTCAAACCTGACTCATCCAGACGCTCTGAAACGCCCCGACACGGATCTCCCGATTCTGGAGGCGATCGTTGAACAGCTGGCAGAGTATGTCTGACTATAGCAACTTACGTTTTATTGTGGACGGTCCAGGCTCGTGGGAACCAAACCGATTTCCGCGGCCACAAGTCAGCGTGAAACGCCGTAAAAACACCATTTCGCGATCAGCAAGCCGTTACCCATGAACGAAGCAGAAACCAACGTGAGCCCACGCAAGGCAGGCCTATTGCTGCTGTGCGGTTTGTTGCCGTGTTTTGCGTCAGCCGCGTTCACCATGCGCAGCGAGGCACTGCCACCGCTGGCGGCGACAAAGCCACGGCCATCCCTGGTGTTCGCTCCGTATTTGTATCATCACGGCGAATTCCCGGTCGAACCGGGTTCAACACTGTATTCGGAGTTCGTGTTTCGCAACGACGGCAACGAAGTAGTGAATATCGGTGAGATCGAACGAAGTTGTGGTTGCCTGTCGCCGAGACTTTCCGCCAATAAACGAGACGTTGCTCCCGGCGAAACAGGATCGTTCATTGTGCCGCTGCAGACGATCAAGCAGGCACCCGGTCCGCACGAATACACGCTCACGGTGCACTACACCGACCCTCAGCCGCAGACCGCCACACTTAGCATCAAAGCGACCTTCCCGAAAAAGATGGTCGTCGTGCAACCAACGGCTCTGTACCTGTCGCAGAACACGGAGAAATCCGTGCCGTTCCAGGTGGCGATCAACGACTTTCGAGACAAGACACTGAAGGTCACCGAAGTCCAAACAACCGCATGGTTTGTATCGGCAAAGAAAACAAGTTCATCGGGTTCTCAGATCGTGCAAACCGCGTATACGGAAAAGGAAGAAGGCGCGAGCGACGACGACGAATATCTGCCGGCAGCTCATCTTCAAATCGATGGCGAAGTGGCGGGAGGAATTCCGGCCGGGCATCATGACGTCGTGATTGCCGCGAAGACCGACGATCCGGAATTCCCCGTGATCACGGTACCCATGACGATTAACGGTCCATCGTACCCGGCCGGCGAAGCGCCCATGGCATCGCCTGCTCAGTTTCGATTGGTGGCCGGCAACCATCCTTCGGCTCGACGTTCGGAAACCGTAAAAGTCATCATGCCGCACCACTGGAAGGTGTCGCACGCCGCCGCATGGCCGGAAGCGTTGAGTGTCGAATTCGACGAAGGTGTCGCCATTTCGGACTCTCAAAAGGTGGTCACTATGCAGGTCGAGCTAACCGAACTGCCAGCCGCCGGAACAGAACACGGCGTCGTTCAATTGATTGCAAACGAAGGCAATGATCTGGTCACCGTGAAGGCGATGTTCTACTGGCCGTAAGTAACATCTGCGTCCTAACACTTCACACCAGAAATCTCAGTTTGATCATTTCTGCTTTGCGTCGACCGCTCGTTTGACGAACTTCTTCGACACCGCAGTAACCAGCATTTCGCCCAGGCGAGGGAACATCTCACGCAGAATGAGTGCCGGGCGCACGGGCGGCCAGTTGACGATTTGTTCGGGATGACCGGACTGAATGGCTTTCACAACCGCACCAGCCACAGCAGTTGCCGTTGTTGAACCCAACGCACCAGACGCCTTTTTGCCCGATGCCGCGACCATGCGATCGTAGATGCCACCGCTTTTTGTGAAGCCGGGACAGATTGCAGTGGCCGTGATGCCGTGTTCGAGATACTCGCCGCGAAGTCCCTGAGTGAACGCGACCAGCCCCGCTTTGGTGGCACCGTATACGCTTTCGTATGCGGGACAATGCTTGCCCGCGGTCGACGCCATATTGATGATCGCTCCCGACTTTTGCTGCAGCATGTGCGGGATCACCATCCGCGTCAGCAAAATCGCAGACGTAAGATTCGTTTCGATCGTCTGGATAATGTCGTCGGTTTCCAGTCTCTCGAAGTAGTCGAAACACTCGACACCGGCATTGTTGACCAGCACGTCAATGCGACCGAATTTCGCCAGCGTCTTATCCACCAGATCGCTTAGATCGTTCGGATCAGACACGTCGGCTCGCGCGACCAGAACTCGACAACCATTGGCTGAAAGTTCGTCAGCCAGTTGCTGCAATTTGTCTTCGGATCGTGCGGCAATCACCAAAGCCGCTTTTTCTTTTGCCAGGCGGTGCGCGATTTCCCGGCCGATACCAGCCGAAGCGCCCGTGATAATGACAATCCTGTCATGCAATGTCATACGCACATATCTTTGTGTCCGGCTGCCGACGAAAACCGGCGAACAATCTGCCCGAAAACCTGCATGAGCTGCGACGCTTTCGAAATCGTTTGGGTTGAAATTTCACCACGTGTGGCCAGAACGCGGATCTGACAGGAACAGAAAACGTTGTGACGATCGCGTGATCCACTGGTCGTCAGCCTCATCGCGGAGCATGGCATATTCGCAACACCTGGTCGATCGGAATCCCAAATTTTTTTGGGAACCCGAGCAGCAAAAATTTGCCGCGGAAGCGCGAATTCCGGGGAAAATTGACAAGGGCGTGCCGCATAAATGGGCACGCCAAACCCGATGGCGAACACACAGCGTTGGTCTGCCAATTCACCTGATCGACCTGCTTCTCGCAAATCGGCGGCAGCCCGCACAATCTCCCTGATCGGACCATTGTTGCGAAAATGCAACGAATATGGCGATTCGAACACCGCAACAACGCAAGACGTCGGACGGAACCACGATTGCCCGAATGGTTCACATCCTTCCGAGCAAAGTGATCACTCCACGACGTCGTGGGCAGTCACGAAAGACGTTCAACATGACAACTCAACTTAGTACCGAAACGGCATCGACCGAAACCGAACTGCTGGAAGTCGCACGTTCGATCCTGTCCGCCAGCGATTACGAACTGCCCGTCCTGCCGGAAGTGTCCGTTCAGCTTCTGAAGCTAACGGCAGACGTTGACTGCAACCCGCGAGACATCGTTGACCTGTTCAAACGCGATCAGTCTCTGACCGGACACCTGCTAAAAATCGCAAACTCAGTGCGATACACGTCCGGCCAGACCGTGACGTCGATTCAGCAGGCGGTGGCTCGCATGGGGCTGCTGCGAGTACGTGAAATCGTGATGGTGATTTCCTGCCAAAGCAAGATTTTCAACGTCGCCGATTTCGAAACAGACGTTCGTGAATCCTTCGAACGATCACTGGCGACGGCCGCGTTTTCTCAGGAGATCGCACGCGTTCGGCGACTGAATGTGGAGGACGCATTTCTGTGCGGTCTACTGCACGACGTGGGGCGTCCGGTTTTGTTTCAGTCGCTTTCTGATCATCGAGCATCCACAGAATCACCGGCTTCAAATCAGGCCGTCCGCTATGCCGCCGATCAACTTCGCATACCAATGGCAGAGAAGCTGGTGCGATCGTGGGACCTGCCTGAGCGACTTGAAACCATCATCCGAAATCAGGCGACGCCGCTGGAGGCCGAAGAATATGACCAGCAGGCGGCGATTCTGAATCTGGCGATGGACCTCGCGACGCTTGCGCTGGACGACCAGAAAGAAATGCCCTCACAACTGGATCACCCAATGATTGGCGTGTTGAACCTATACCCGGAAGACGTCGGCAACATCATTAGTCAGCACACAACAATCCTGGAGTGGGTAGGAGCGACCGCATGATTGCAGCAAATGATCACTATGATGTTGTCGTCATTGGAAGCGGTCCGGCCGGACAAAATGCAGCGATTGAAGCGGCCAATCATGGAGCTCGCGTGCTGATTGTCGAACGCGAAAAACAGGTTGGCGGAGCGTGCGTGCAATACGGCACAATCCCCAGCAAGACATTGCGTGAAACGGCACTGACACTGACGGCGTTCCGGCGTCGCAGCGGTGGCGTTTACGAAATCAGCCACGACAGCCAGCTCAGCATCTCCAGCCTGATGACCCGTCTGGACGAAGTCGTACAGGCGCACCAGAACGCAACTCAGCAGTGTCTGGAAATGGCCAATGTAGAACGAGCTCAGGGCAGGGCGTCATTCGTTTCGACTCACGAAATTGCCATCAAGGGCGTCACCGGTGAAACGCGAACAGTGACGACTCAATACGCTGTCATCGCCACTGGGTCGCGACCTCGAAATCCTTCCAACGTGGACGTTGATCACGAAAACATTCTTGACAGCGACTCCGTGTTGTCCATGACGTACCTGCCGCGTTCCATTGTGGTGCTCGGTGGCGGCGTGATCGCCTGTGAGTACGCGGCCACGTTTGCGTCGCTCGGTGTGAAGGTCACGATGGTCGACAAGTGGCCCAGTCCACTTGGGTTTCTGGACTCCGACCTCGTCGAAGTTTTCGTCGATCACTTTCGATCCAACGGCGGCGAATTCCGAGGCAACTGCGACGTCTCGTCGATCGACTGGGATGGCATCAGTTCCGCCCGCGTGTTTTGCAACGACGGTGAAGTTCTGACTGCCGATAAAGCGCTAGTTGCTCAAGGCCGTGTCGCCAACGTGGAATCATTGAATATCGAAAAGGCCGGACTGAAGTCGACCGTACGTGGCCTTCTGGCGGTTAACGGACACTGCCAGACAGACGTGCCGCATATCTACGCAGTCGGTGACACGATCGGCCCACCTGCGTTGGCATCGGCGTCCATGGAGCAGGGTCGGCGAGCCATGTGTCACGCGTTTTCGGGATCGTCAGAGGCGTCGTCGACGCTGATTCCTTCCGGCATCTACACGATTCCGGAAATGGCCACGGTGGGGCTGACAGAAAAAGAAGTGATTGCCGAACACGGCGGAGCGATGGTCGGCAAAGTCGACTTCAGCCGCCTCGCGCGAGCCCACATCATGGCGTCGTCTTCGGGAATCCTGAAACTCGTCGCGGATCCGCAGGGGCAAAGACTACTGGGCGTACAAATTGCCGGCGATGGAGCCACCGAACTGGTGCATCTTGGCCAAATGGCTTTGCTGAACAACATGACGGTCGACACATTCGCCACCACGGTGTTCAACTTCCCCACAATGGCCGAAGGCTACCGGCTGGCGGCACTGGATATCATTTATCGACGCGACAAACACAAGGAAGCCACGACCGTTGACCGCCAGACGGAACTGCAGTTGTCGTAGCTTGCCGTCGAACTACGATCACAAGATCGGATTGGACTGCTGACAGCCGCTATCGGCGTGCTCACAGCAGCATTCAATCGGCCGGATCATACCGATACCCAACGCCATGCACCGTGCAGATCAGTTGCGGATTCTTCGCGTCGACTTCCACTCGCTTGCGCAACTGCGAAACATGCTGGTCCAGTGTCCGACTGTTTGGAAAATAGTCCTCGCCCCACGCATGGTTGAAGATCGTGTTCCGGTCCATGGCTCTGCCCGGATTGTCGTGCAGCAACTGCAGAATTTTCACGTCTCGCGGGCTAAGATCGATGACGACTTCGTCACGAATTGCACGCAACTCGGCCGGCAGCACTTTCAACCCGCCCATGCAAAATTCTGCGATGGTGTGGGACGATGCCGCACAGCACCGCCGCGCCACGGCGCGAACGCGAGCCACCACTTCGCGAACGCTAAACGGCTTGGCAATGAAGTCGTCAGCGCCGACGTCAAACCCAACCAACCGGTCCACTTCTTCCGCCTTCGCGCTGATAAAGATGATCGGCACTTCGGGTGAAACTGACCTGATCGAACGGCAGGCTTCATAGCCGCTTTGGCCGGGCATCATGATGTCCAGACAGACGAAGTCCGGTTGCTGGTCGCGGAACTGTCGAACGGCTTCTGTCCCGTCGGCGGCTGCGACCACTTGATAGCCTTCGCCCTCCAATAGCTCGGCCAAACCTTCGCGTGTGTATCGATCGTCTTCTGCGACGAGTACTTTCATATTGAGCATGCCTTTATTGTGGCTCGAAACCAGCAGCCGGAGTCGCTGTCCATCAAAAGCACATCGCCGCCATGCAGTCGAGCCAGTTCGCGGGCGATCGACAGTCCGATACCTGTACCAGCCGCATAGCTAACATCATTGGTAACGCGCGCGAAAGGTTCGAAAACGGCGCCTCGCTTGGCTGGTGGGATGCCGGGGCCGGCGTCACAAATATCCAATGTCAGCACACCGCTCTCAACGCTGCTGCGAACATTCAGCGAGCCACCGCTGGCCGCGTACTTTTCCACATTGCTGATCAGATTTCCGAGAATCTGCTCCAGAAAATCAGGGTCGATCTGCATCGCTGAATCTGCGTTGCCATCGAACGTCGTTTCGATCTGCTGATCTACAAAGGCCGGCCGGAACCGATCCATAATTCGTTCGATCAACTGATCAGGCCTCACCTCGCGCGGTTGCAGCTGAAGCGTCTTGCGTTGTTGCCGAGCGAACGTCAGCACGTTGCCGATCAAACGGGTGAGTCGCTGGCCTTCAGAAAGAATGATCTCCAGCCGTTGTTTCGGCTTTTCAGCTTCGGCACTGGATACGCCGTCAAGGTCACGTTCCAGCAGTTCCGCGTACATACGGATGTTCGTCAGTGGCGTCTTGAGTTCGTGCGAAACCTGATTCACGAAACTCACCTGCTGCGACGCTTCTTTCATGTCTCGCGCATATTCGCGGACAAAGAAGAACGAGATCACTCCCAGCGCCGCCGCTACGGCTGCGAGACTGGCGAACAGACTAAGATGCACGCTACGACCAGTGCCCGCTGTAAGCTGTGCGACGGGGACAAAGCATTGCAGCCGCCATGACGCCAGCGGCACCGCCAGAGGAACTTCGCACAGCGGCTTTGCATCGTCGGGCGGTTCGAAATTCCCCCACTGATACACAGGCGCGGCGGCAGAATTGACCAGCCGAACTCGCGTTTCGATACTGCGTTCACTGCCGGGATCGCTGGCAACAGTTTCGGGCAACTGAGCCACCAGATCCGCCATCCAGCGAGCTCTTTCCAGGGCACACCCAACGATATGCCCGGATGGTCGTCGCTGCCAATAGATCAGATTCAGCCCTCGATCCCAGTACCACACAAACCAGCCGCTCGATTCTTCAAACGCCTCCAGGTTTTGTACGGGGGCCGCCCGGTAAGCCTCTTCAACAAGTTGCTTCTGAACGGGTGCCTGAGACTGTTGGTCCAGCCCTGGCGACGAACGATACTGCAGCGCCGCCTGACTGCGGCCTAACGGTTCAGAATCAGCCTTGGATTGCATTGTCGGCGCTACCGACGAGACAGCGTTGCCAAGCTGATCAACGGCCTCCTGCTCTGAACGGATGACGGTTTCCTTGAGGTCTTTTCCGGTGAACATCTTCGCGGCCTGCACCAAAAATTGCCGCTCATTGGTATTAAGGTCTCCAGCCGGATCCGGATACGAAAGCTGTCCTTCGGGATTCAGTACGAACAATTGCAACAGGCGCGGTTCGCTGCGATTGGTCTGCCGCAGCGACTCCAATTCAAAGTCGTCAATCGCCGTGATGCGACTCAAAGAACGTTCGAGATCTTCAACAAACGCGACGACGTTGACATTCACGTCCTGCAGCCGATCTTCCATTAGTTCTCGGAACCGCTGCTGCACGACAACTTGTTCGTTTTCCGCGATGCGCAGAATGGCCCACGTCAATGCGGCCAGGGGCAGCACGATGATCAGCGTGATCAAAATGACGGGACGAAGTTTCACGGAAGAAGCCTAACGAGGCCCGTGCCTCAGACCATTCGAGCGACCGCTCGGAAACGCTTCCGGTGGTCGCTCTGCAAACTGGACTCAATGTGAACAAGTTGTCTTCAATCAGAAGTCTACAGCGTTTCACGCTGACTTGTGGCCGTGGAAATCGGTTTTTGTCCCACGTGGGCCGGTTCCCACGAGCCAGAACCGTCCACAACAAAAAGTAAATTGCTCTAACGGCAGGAGAACGATTCGCGAAAGAAGCCCGGCATTTTGAATGCCGGGCTTCGTGACCATTCAGATTTCACCTGACGACAAAGCATTCACCACGTAACCAGGACGTCCATGGCTCGCCGCAGCACTACGGTGACGACGAACTCTTGGGGGCCACCGAACTTTTGGCTCGCTGCTGCGAATCCACTTCGCTCTGGTAACTGCGGAAACTTTTGCGAACAAGGTTCGATGCGGGCGCGTTATTGCTTTCCACGCCTTTCAATCCTTCAAACGCGAAGGAGTTCTGCCTGGCCAGGGCTTGTAGGCGGACTTCGTTTTCCGGGCATTTTAGAGCGTTAATTTTCAGGAAATCCACGTTGTCCTTCAACACCTGTCGACAACCGGCGAAGTTGCCTTCGTCAAGAAGCTTCGTTGCCAGCTTGCTCTGTTCACTCGAAACCAGAGCCACGACATCGGCCAGCACTTTGCTGTTCACACTGCCTTCGACCTTTGCATCGTCGTCACTAAATTCTACTTTGGCCGCGCCGCTTAGCTTATCGCTTTCGTGAGTTTTCATATTGGCATACGTGACGGCAACCTTTGCCAGTTCCAGCTTCGTGTCTTTTTCCGACGCGGGCAATTCGACTTCGATGACGATGTGGCGATCCTGTTCGCTGTAGATCTGAGCCATCCGAGTCACAACCTTCTGGCCGTTGATCTGAGCTTCGTTGCCGAGGACTCGTACCGGTCGAATGCCCTCAGGAATCGTGACCGTCATGTCCACTTCCTGAGCAATCACCGACAACACGTCATCGAATTCGCTGCGAAAAATGTCTGCCAGTTCCGAAGCATCTTCGATAAACAGATGATTGCCGCCGCTGGTCGACGCCAGCTGAACCATCAGGTCTTCGTTGTAGCCCAAGCCCAAACCCAAAGTCGACACGCTGATGTTTTCCTTCAGCATCGACTTGCCAAGGTTTCCAAGTTCCCCCGGAGAGGACGGCCCCACATTGGCCAGGCCATCAGACAGCAGGATGACGCGGTTCACACGCTCCTTATCCAAAAACTTGCGAACCTCCGCCGCACCTTTGCTGACGCCTGCAAACAACGCCGTGTTGCCGCCGGGCCGAATGGCGTTGATGGCTTTGATCACACTCTCTTTGTCCGTCAGCTTAGTCGCTGGGACCAGCACGTTGACGGTTGAGTCGTAGGTAATAATTGAAACGATGTCTTCGTCTCGAAGCAGTCGAATCGCGTCAATCGCGGCTTCGCGAGCTCGCTTGATCTTTTCGCCATTCATCGAACCCGATTTGTCCAGCACGATGGCAAGGTTCACGCCTGGCCGCACCTTCTCCGATTCCAGCTTAAAGCCATGCAGGCCAACTCGAATCCACGTAGTTGTTTTTTCACCGGACTTCAGCAGGCTGTTGACGGGCGATACATCCAGTTTCACTTGCTGACTATCAGCGTTTGCGACACCGGTTGCGGCCAGGACAGCTGTGGCCGCCAGTAGTTTGAATGCTGTGAGTTTCATCATTGGTCTCCGATTTCCATCCGAAAGGTCGAATTGGCCGTCAGGCCGAAAAGCAATCTTCGTTGCTACGGAGAATTAGACGCGCAATCGCCCAACAGGTGGTCAGCCACCTGTAAGAACCATGTAAAAAACTTGTCAGAGCCGGTACGCACCGGCGGGCGATTGGCGTGGTGGGCGGGTGAGCTGGGCGGACGCTGAATCGCCGGCGTGGCTTCCGTTGGTCGCTGGAGGAGTTGCGTGACGGTGAAACGGGCTACGTGCCGGCCGTTGGCGGCGAGGGACTGTCTTCGTACACGCCGATCCATTCGGAAGCCAGATCGGCATCGTGAAACAGAATCCATGATCGACGTGGAACGGTGCCTTCCTGCATAGCTCGACGAACGACCGCGATGCCGCGTTCTCGATCAGTGAGCGCCAATTCGATATAGCTGTAACGCAGGCCCGTACCGCTACCGACAAGCCCACCCAGTTCCTGCGGTTCAAGCACATTGCGAACCGCTTCTTCCATATCCTCGCGATCCTGGAACCCCATTTCTTCGGCATCCGCGCCGTCGATCTTGACATAACAAAATGTCTCACCGCACCGGCTGTAGCGTTCAGAATAGAACGGTGCGTTTGAAAAGGTTGCTCCCACCAGATCCGGGTTGCATGTCACACACGTCATCATGTCGTCGCGGTCGGAATAGTCCGCGGCTTCCTGAGGCTCCAGCTTCAACAACGCCCATTGCCCGTCCGGGGCAAACGCGTAATACGGCTCGGCAGGAAGCTGCTCCTTCGCGCTGTTCACGACCGCATCGAAGGTGGGCTTCAGGCGGTCAAGCGGCAAGAATCGCTGGCCGGCTTCGAATTCGGCTGACTGATCCACCATGTTGATCACGCCCACCCACCGGTCCAGCATCTCTTCACCAACAAGCGTTTCCGTCGCCACGAATGCTGCGTTGAACGCCTGCTCGTCGTCGGTCGGAGTTTCGTCCCACTGAAACGTGAGATCCACACGATTGTGTTCGCCAATCGCCACGGCGACTCGTACATCTTTGATGTCCATCCCGGTGCGCCCTTCCACTGTGGGCAGCGCTTGTTCGACGGGTTCTGGCAGACGGTACGTGTAGAACTCCCAGCCCTTGATCCGGGGAACTCGCGCAACAATGTCTTCGACCAGCGGGCGTAGTTCGCTGTGAGATTCCGGCGTGATGACCAGGCGGTGGCCTTTTTGATTCACGGCTGGTCCGAATTCCCACATGATGTCCGGATGAATGGCCTGCAGGTGCTGGTGCATCCACTCCGGTAAATCGAATTCTTCAGCACCGCGGAACAATGCGTCCAGCTGTTTCGTGCTGCGTTGAAATTCGGCCCACCAGTCGGTGATCCGCTGCGACACGCGTTCGTGCTCAGCGACTTCGGCAGAGTTTGTTTGGTCGTAGTAGATCCAGCGCATGGACGTCTCTTTTGGGAAATGCTGATGGGCTGAGGACGTCTGTCCTCTGATTTGCTCCGTGGCAGAGCTTCTCATCCCAGCGGTGAAAGCTGGCCGGAAGCCCTGCTACGCAATCACTTTGCGTGTGGTCCTAAACTGCCGCTGCCAGAGCCTGATTCAGATCGGCCATGATGTCATCGATGTGTTCGATGCCCACAGACAGGCGAACCATCTCGGGCGGGATGCCACCCGCTTTTTGTTGCTCTTCCGTCATTTGCGAATGAGTTGTCGTGGCGGGATGAATGGCAAGACTCTTCGCGTCACCTACGTTGGCCAGGTGACTGAACATCTTCAGCGCCTCGATGAACTTACTGCCAGCGGCGGCTCCACCTTTAATACCGAAGACAACCATTGAGCCGCCCGATCCGCCCAGATACTGCTGAGCTTTCTGATAATTCGAATCGCCTTCCAACCCCGGATAGCGAACCCATTCGACGGCGTCGTGGCTCTGCAGGTGCTTTGCCACAGCGAGTGAATTCTCACAGTGCCGTTCCATTCTCAGCGGCAGTGTTTCAATGCCCTGCAGGAACATCCATGAATTGTCTGGTGAAATGCATGCTCCGAGATTTCTGAGCGGGATGACTCGCATACGCAGAATGTAGGCCAGCGGAGCGAGGTCGCCCAAATCGTGAGCCCAGCGGACTCCATGATAGCTGCTGTCCTCTTCATTCATCAGCGGAAACTTGTCGCTCTTCCAGTCAAACTTTCCGCTATCCACGACCACACCACCGATGCCCGTTCCGTGGCCGCCCATCCACTTTGTGAGCGAATGCACAACGATGTCGGCTCCGTGTTCGATGGGTCGCAGCAGGGCAGGCGTGGTGAAGGTGCTGTCGGCAATCAGCGGCAGGCCGTGCTCATGAGCGATCTTTGCGATCGCGTCGAGATCAGAAATTTCCAGGCCCGGATTGCTGACGGTTTCGCAAAACACGGCTTTCGTTTTGTCGTTGATCGCCGCCGCGAAATTGTTGGGATCGGAAGGATCAACGAACCTCGCTTTGATGCCAAACCGCGGCAGAATATCGTTGAACTGCGTGAACGAGCCGCCGTAAAGATTGTTGGCGGTCACAAATTCGTCGCCGGCCTGCATAATGTTGATCAGGCTGTAGAAGACGGCACTCGTCCCTGACGCCAGAGCCAGCGCGCCCGCGCCACCTTCCAACTGAGCGACTCGCTGTTCCAGCACGTCCTGAGTCGGATTCATTAGCCGTGTGTAGATGTTGCCAAGTTCCTTCAACCCAAACAGATTGGCCGCGTGTTCGGTGCTATTAAACACGTAGGAACTCGTGCGATGCAGAGTCACTCCGCGAGAATTCGTGGTGGGATCCGGCTGAGTTCCGCCGTGCAAGCAAGTGGTTTCAAGTTTCATGAGTTCGATATTTGGGAAGAAGGAAGCGAACGAAATTTAGGGGGACGCAGTTCAGCAGGAAGCGTGCTGGCTTTCAACCCGATCGTGAATAATGTCGTTGGGGTTTCGAGGTGGAAGGAGTAGAATCGTGATTAGCCTGTCTCTGATGTAAGGTTCATAAGATGCCAATCGAAACCCAAAACCTTCCCGCTGAAACGCGAACTGTGATGGAGCACATCGAGTGGGACACCTACGTCGACCTCGCCGAACAGCGTCGCGGCAGCGTGCCTCGCATGACCTACGATCAGGGAGTTCTGGAACTCATGAATCCACGACGACAGCACGAAGGCATCGGCCGCTTGTTGGGCCGCATGGTCGAAACTTTCACAGAAGTGCGTGGAATTGAAATCCAGAGCGTGGCGTCAACAACTTTCAAACGCCGCGATCTGAAGCAGGGGTTTGAAGCGGATGAGTCGTACTACATTGAGCATGCCGAGCAGATTCGCGTGAAGGAAGAGGTTGATCTGCTGGTCGATCCGCCGCCGGACCTGGTGATCGAGGTTGAGATCACAACGTCCGCGATTCATAAGTTGAAACTGTTTGCCGCGATGGGTATTCCTGAGGTTTGGCGGCACGACGACGATTCGCTGCGGATGTTTCGGCTGGCCAAAGGCGAATATCGGGAAATCGCGGAAAGCGTCTCGCTGCCGGGCTTCACTGTTGCCATGGCCACCGAATTGCTGATCCAACGTTTCGACGTGGGTGAGACCGCATTGGTCCGATCGTTTCGTGCGTCGTTAGCGGGGGTCTGAAGGTGTCATCACAACCGACCGTTTGAGAAGCTGGTGAGGTTGTCGTCTTCGGAGCGTCGCTCCACAGTGAAGTCTGAGCTGTCGGAGTACTCGCCGCCCACCCCGTATTCGCGGTCAAAGCCCGCCGAAATGATCTGATAGTGGCCGAACGAATCGCCCGCAAATGAGTACGGGTGTTGCATGTTTCGATTGTCGCCTTCAGGGAAAACTGCCAGATCCCGGGCGTGGTAGCGGCCTGCCTCTTTGGCGATGTACAAATACGGCATGTCAGTAAGCCGATCGGTGTATTCAGGGAACCCATCAGAATCCAAATCGGTCATTCGGTGCTTTTTGAAGCCAAAGTACGGTGCCGTGCGCCTGTAAGACGATCGATGGAACGGATCGAACGGGTTATGGCAGAACCCAATGCACTCACCTTGCCGCGTTTGCACACCACCGAGAAACCAGACCAGGCATTCCGCGCCGGAGAGATGGAATTTATCGACGGTGTCGCCATCTCCATTCAAATCGCGAGCCACATCGAAGACGAACCTTGGCCAAAGCCGCCTCACCATCGCGCGACTGAGAGGATCGCTCTGCCATTTTGTTCCGTCTTCCCACAACGTAATGTGACTTAGCGGCTTTCTTCCGTAGTCCGCCGCGAAGGCACTCACAGAACTGGAAAGCTGTTCGATTTCCGCAATCGCTCGACCTTCGATGGCATCTCGTGATGATCGGCCCCATGGAATCGCCTGTAAATAGAAGCCTGCAAAAGTCAGACAAACGGTTGATCCAGCAAGCAGTGCGAAGCGTTTAATAACCTTTGCCGTCGATTCATTCATAGCGCCCCTGCTGAATCCTTTGTGGTTGCTGCTTTCTGCAAACGTCATTCAACTCACGCGGCGAATGCCGACCAGCCCGCTGATAAAATACCCAGCGAGAAAAAGTGCCATTGGAGAGAAAAGTAACAGCGTGAAGGTAAGTGTTCCGACGGGCGGGTTCTCGCCCATTGCCCCAACACTGAAATTCGCAAGATTGTCGTTTTCGACAGCTCGATCTCCCTGAAAGACAGCAGCGGATTCGAAGTAGTCGCCGCCGATCCCGTAGGCTCCATCGAATCCGGCAGAGATGATCTGAAATTCGGCGTTGACGTTGTAGACGCTTTTCAGGTTGCGTGGGTCATCGTTCGGATAGACTGGCAAGTCTTCATTCCAAAACGCTCCGCCACGGCGACTGGCGTAGAGATAGGGGTTTTGTGTCAACGGGTCTCCGTATTCGGCGAACCCATCTTCATCGAGGTCCGTGAACCTGTTGATCTGAAATTCAAAGAATGGCCCAGAGCGATTTGGCGACGTATTGCTGAATGGCGTTAACGGATTCCTTGAGAAGCCAATGCGGGTTCCGTTTTTATTTGAGTTGCCACCAAGAAAGAAGACGAGACACTCCGCACCGGTCATCACATGAACGTCGTCGGTATCCCCGTCACTGTTGAGATCGTATTTGGCTGTGAAATCGAACTGCGGCCAGATTTCACGAATCATGGCGCGACCATCAGGATTCCATTGTTCACCATGTTCTGGAATGCTCAGGTAGCTTGGCGGATACATCCCGTACTCGGCTTTGAAACTGGCCAAAGCCTGGATGAGTTGCGCGACTTCAACAGAAACTTTGGCGACCTCATTGTTCCTCTGCGGTCCGGAAATGGCTGGCAGTACCAACGCTATGATGACTGAGCACAGAAATGAAGCGCACAACAGCATCCAGAACGTCGCCCTCGACCGACGGCGGGGTTTCTGCGTTTCAGGCATCTGAAGTTTCCCCACACGGTGTAGAACACAGGGCACCGCTTACCAAATCTGAATCCGGTCCTCCGGCTTCTTGTACAGCTTGTCGCCCGGCTTGACGTCGAACGCTTCGTAGAAGGCGTCCAGATTGGTGACCGGCCCGTTACCTCGGAAAGCCGACGGCGAATGCGGATCGACAACTAGCCGTCGAACGAGTTCTTCTTCGCGGTACAGGCGTCGCCAGATTTGAGCCCAGCCGAGGAAGAATCGCTGTGGGCCCGTGTGGCCGTCAATGACGGGTGCTTTCTTACCCTCGAGCGACAAGATGTAGGCTTTGTACGCGATCGCCATGCCGCTCAGGTCGGCGATGTTTTCGCCCAGCGTCAATTCGCCGTTCAGAGTCTTACCGGGCAGTGCTTCGTAGCCCGCATATTGGTCAACAAGCCGACCGGTCAGTTCCTTAAACGACTTTTCGTCCTCTTCCGTCCACCAGTTTTTGAGGTTGCCGTCCCCATCGTACTTGCTGCCCTGATCGTCGAAGCCGTGACTGATTTCGTGACCAATGACAGCTCCGATGCCACCGTAGTTGACGGCATCGTCGGCGGTCGCATCAAAGAACGGTGGCTGCAGGATGGCGGCCGGGAAGACGATTTCGTTCTTGCTGGGGTTGTAGTACGCATTCACGGTTTGAGGTGTCATGCCCCATACCTGCTTGTCGACAGGCTTGCCAAGCTTGTCGATCATCCGCTGATGTTCGAACTGCATCGATCGTTTCATGTTGCCGATCAAGTCGTCGGGCTTGATCTCCAGCTTGGAATAGTCACGCCACTTTTCCGGGTAGCCGATTTTGGGAGTGATCTTGTGTAGTTTCTCCAGCGCTTTCTTCTTCGTTTCGTCTGTCATCCACGTGAGGTCGTCGATGCTGGTTTCGTACGCCTTCATGAGATTGGCGACCAGTTCATCCATCGCCTGCTTGGCTTCCGGCTTGAAGTGTTTGGCAACGTACAACTGACCTGTCACTTCGCCCAGCACGCCAAAATCGCCGGCCCCGCCGCCGCTGGTTGCATCGACGCCGCGTTTCCAGCGAGGTTCCTGTTCGGGAACTCCGGCCAGTTCTTTGCGGTGGAATTCAAAATGAGCGTCCGCAAACGGTTCCGGCAATATGGGTGCAGCGCTGTCGAGCAGATGAAACGTCAGATAAGCCTTGGCTACTCCCAGATCAGTTTCGTTGCCGATCGTTTCCAAAGCTTCAAAAAAGCTGGGAGTGAGTACGTTGACTTCTTCCAGGTTCGGCACGCCAACAGCTTCGAAGAAGACTGGCCATGGAAGTTCCGGCGTCAGATTGGGAAGGTCTGAAACGTCGTACTTGTTGTACCGTTTGTTGGCGTCGCGAAGTTCGGTTCGCGTCCACTGAGCCTTCGCAAGTTTCGTTTCGAGTTCGACAATTTTCTTGGCATGCCCGTCGGCCAACGGCACGCCCGAAAGCGAAAACAGCTTCGCAATGTAGTTCTGTAAAGCGGCTCGAGCCTTCACGTATTTGTCGTCGTCCTCGAGGTAGTAATCGCGGTCGGGCAACGAAGTGCCGCTTTGCACAATGGCGGCCAGGTAGCGTGTTGAATCCTTCGCGTCGGTCGATACAAAAAAGCCAATCGGGCCACCGACTCCGATTGTCTGCAGATATCCAAGATGACGGAACAAGCCTTCTTTGCTGTTCAGCTCGGAAATTGCTTTCAGTTCTCCTTCGAGCGGCTTCAGTCCGCGTTGATCGATCGTTTCGGTGTCCATGAAGCTGTGATAGAAGTCGCCCACCTTGCGGCTGTTTTCGTCCGTGGGGTTCTTCGCCGCATCTTCGATGATGGTCCGAATGTTCTCACGCGCGGCGTCGTCCAAAGCGGTGAAGGAGCCATAGTTCGACTTGTCGCCGGGGATCTGAGTCTGTAGCAACCAACGTCCGTTGACATGTTGATACAGGTCATCCTGAGGTCGTACCTTGTGGTCGAAACCGTCCGGATCGATCCCGGAAAAAAGATCCTGAGCCGGACAGGCGGCGGTGAAACCAATCAGGACAAACTGGAGCACGATTGAGTGAAGGCGCATAGAGGTGGCTCAATTGCTGGTAACGGATAGGGAGAACACGGCTGATGTGCATTGTGGGCGATGCGGGGCCGATTCTGCAAGGCATCGCGGTGCGTCGGTAAAAGTGCCGCTCGCCAGCGATTTATTCGGGCACCGGCTCGTAGTTTTCCGGGCGGTTCAGAAATGACAGGCTGAATCCGATGAACCAGAAGTCCGAGTCGCGGCCTTCCGTTGTCAGGTGATACTGAGCACTCGCGGTCAGCCGCGTCGAACTGTTCAGCCAGAAATGAGCGCCCAGTTCCGGATACACAGACGCCAGAAAATTGGGATCGGACTGCGTTTCGCCGCGTTCATCGATGCTGCCATCGTCATCATTGTCGATCCCGTCATCGCGCGCACTGACTTGCCGACTGTTGGCACCAACGTACGTGCCGACACCCGCAAACGGTGCCAGACGTGACGGCGATTGAGTTCGCACGCCAAGGTCAATTCCAGCAAACCAATCTTCCGCTCCAGTGCCGACCAGCCCTTTCAACCCAACTCGACTTTCGATGGCCGGACCAAGATACTGAAACCTTCCGACTTCGAGCCCGCCGGCAGTGGGTTCATCAGCTCCCGCTCCGCCGACGTAATAGCCTCCGCGATCGGCGACGTATCGAGCGTCACTCGCCTGCTTGATCATGCGTCCGACTTTTTCCGCATCATTGCTCGGGTAACGCTTGGCATATTTGTCCGCATAGACCTCATCATCCATCGCCCATCGAGACGTACCAATGCCCGCGCAGCCGGTGAGCACCAGGCACGAACAGAGGACGACTGAAATGGAGAGAGTGCGATACAGAAAAACTCACCGGTGCGGAGTTGATTAGTCGGCGCGCAAAATCATGCGAGGCAGACGACGAGGCTGGTCAGCGAACCGTATTTCCGTTCGCGTCTGAGGGTCAATGCGAATTCGCTTTCCGACCTCTGCCAACACTGGCACCGGCAGATTCTGCCGATGAATCGCGGGATTCCAGCCTGCTGTCGTCTCGGCAACGTTGAGCGATGAATCTGAGACTCGTCCGCGCACCGCTGCGAAATTTGAGCTACGTTTGCCATGTTGCCGAATTGCAACGCAGAGTGCCACGGCTCGTTTTTCGACACAACCGTCACAACCGCTTCACCACCATGTCTGACAGCATTCAGAATCACCCTGAGCTTCCTGCCTCAGCAAACGCCAAAGCGGAACTGCAAGGCGGTTCTCACGTAGAATGTCTCGCCGAAGATCCTGACGCTCGGACGCCGTTGGCCAAACCGACGATGGCAACCGCCTTATGGCTGGCTGTGGCATTGATGCTGGGACTGTTCGTGATGTCTCGTAATTCGGCCGATTCCGATCTGTGGGGGCACGTCACTTACGGCAAAGAAGTTCTGCGCGATGGCCGCCTTCACGAAGCGACGACATGGTCCTACGCTGTTGACAATTTCCGTTGGGTGAACCATGAAAACATCGCTGAGCTAATGATGGCGGCGGCGGATCTGGCTGGCGGGCAGACGGCTTTGCTGCTGCTGAAGTCGCTTCTGACTTTGTTATTGCTGGGCCTGCCGATGTGGGTCGCTCGCAAAAACGGAGCAGGCCTGATCACGTGTCCTGTAATTGTCGCGATGCTGGCGTTTAACATATCGTTTCACTGGCTGGTGCGTCCGCACATGTTCAGTTACGCGTGCGGGGCAGGCTTGCTGGCGATCATCGCAACAGCACTTCCCGGTGCAATTGGGGCTCGCGGAACGAATGCCCGGTGCAGTCGTTGGTTATGGCTGATTCCACCGCTGATGTGTTTCTGGACAAACGCTCACGGCGGCTACCTTGCGGGGATGGCGATTCTAATGGCATGGTTGGGCCTGGACGCCATTGAACTTCTGCTGACTCGCGACGCTCGCTTCTGGCCAACCGTGCGGCATCACGCGGTGCTGTATGCCGCCACTATCGCCGCCTGTCTGGTGAATCCATACGGCATTGAACTTCACACATGGATGCTGTCTTCGCTCGGCCGGCCGCGACCGGAAATCGAAGAATGGGCTCCGTTGGCGCTGCTATCTGTGGACGCGTTGCCGTTTTGGTGTTTGGCGCTGGGCGCATTCCTATGCCTGAAGAAGACCAATCAACCACTGCGGTGGCCGGGATTGATTGTACTGGCCTTGCTGTCGTGGCAGGCCGTAAAGCATCATCGACACCTGCCTTTCGCCGCTCTGCTGGCCAGCTTTGTACTTGCTCCGCATATTGAATCAATTGTGCGACAGATGTTTCGCAAGCTGGAAGAACGAGTGACGGCAAAGCGAAACGTGGATAGAGGACAGCCGGGTTGGTTGAGCGGCCTGGTTGCAGTGACGGCTTTGATTGCGCTAGCGGTGGCTCAGTATCCGAGGCAAACATTCCTAAAGGTCGAACGCGATTTTTATCCCGTGGCAGCGATGCAGTACATGGCCGATCAAAATCTGGAAGGCAAGGTGTTCGTCACGTTTAATTGGGCTCAATACGCACTCGCGGTGTTCGCCGACAGTAATCCAGATTCGCGAATCGCGTTTGACGGGCGTTTTCGTACGTGTTACCCGCAGCACATCATCGACATGTATTTCGACTTCACGCTGGGCAATCTGCCGCAAAGCGTTCGGTATCGAGAAGACGCGTCGGGGCCGTTTGATCCGACGGCCGCGCTAAAGTTTCGAGAGCCGAATTTGGTGCTCTTCGAACGACAGCGGAGTAACGCTGTCGCAACGATGACGGCGGCGAATGACGACTGGTGTCTGTTGTATCAGGACAGCCTGGCTCAACTATGGGGCCGCCGAAGCGTGTACGACAACTCGTCTTCACCCGACTACCTTCCGATGTCAAAACGCCATATCAGCAACGATGTTCAGGAAGGCGCTGCGGCGTGGCCCGGCTTTCCGGTTGTGCGGGATCGGGATGTGCAAGTCGCCTTGTCGAAATAACAAGTGCGATCGATGAGCCCTCAGACAGAGGCCACTGCAAGCCATTGCACTGCATAGGAATCTCAGCAATGACGTCCATTTCTCCTTCAGAAAAAGCCACCTGGTCGCAAGCCTTGTGGCTGACCGTATTTTTGATGTTTGGCCTGGTCAGCATGTCTCACAGCCATGCAGATCCGGATCTGTGGGGCCACGTGACGTACGGCAAAGAAGTGCTGCAAGACGGGCATCTGCACGAATCGACAACCTGGTCGTACGCGGTCGACAATTTTCGCTGGATCAACCATGAGAACATTGCGGAACTGATGGTCGCGGCCGCTGATAACCTGGGCGGTCAGACGGCGCTGCTGCTCGTAAAGTCATTACTGACACTCATCCTGCTGGGACTACCCATGTGGGCGGCCCGCAAACGAGGAGCCGGGTTGCTGACCTGCTTCATCATCATTCTGGCGCTGTCGCTGAACATTTCGTTTCACTGGCTGATCCGCCCTCACATGCTTAGCTACATCTGCGGTGCCGCGTTGATCACGATTCTCGGAATGGGGCTGCCAGGGGCCGTGGTGGCTCAGCCGGACGCATTGCGGTTCGGAAAGAGCCTGTGGCTGATTCCACCGTTGATGTGTTTCTGGACCAATTCACACGGCGGGTATCTGGCGGGTGCAGCGATCCTGATGGCGTGGCTGGGGCTGGACGCCATCGAACTTCTCCTGCGCAAAGACGCTCGCTTCCGACCGACTGTCCGACACCACGCCTTGCTTTTTGCTGCGACCGTCGCGGCATGCATGATCAACCCATATGCAATTGAACTGCACACATGGATGCTGTCGTCTTTGGGGCGTCCGCGGCCGGAAATTTCGGAGTGGGCACCATTGCCGTTGTTCACGGTCAATGGCCTGCCGTTTTGGGGACTACTACTGGGCACTATATTGAGCGTGAAGAAATCGGATCAACCTATTCGTTGGCCAGGCATGATTGTGATGGCTCTGCTGTCGTGGCAGGCCGTCAAGCACTATCGACATTTGCCTTTCGTGGCAATGATGGCGAGTACCATGTTGGTGCCACATATTGAATCCATCGTGCAGCAAACGTTGGCCACGTTGCGTGAACGAGTTGGCAATACGCGGACGGCGGAGAGTGGAAAGCTGCACTGGGCGAGCGGCCTGGCAGGCACGCTGCTGCTGTTGGCACTGACGGTGACTCAGTATCCGCGGCAGGCAACAGTGAAAGTTGATCGCGGTTTCTATCCCGTCAACGCCATGCAGTTTATGGCCGACCATCGCCTGGAAGGTCGCGTCTTCGTGACGTTTAACTGGGCTCAATATGCTCTGGCGGTGTTTCGCGACAGCAGCCCGAGTTCTCGAGTTGCCTTCGACGGCCGTTTCCGCACGTGCTATCCGCAGCACGTGATTGACATGTACTTCGACTTCATTCTGGGCGACCTGCCCGCGAGCCAGCGTTATCGCTCTGCAGATTCAGGCCCATTCGATCCGACCGCAGCGCTGGATTACAACAGCCCCGACCTGGTGCTGTTTGAACGCAAACGGAAGCATTGCGTCGACACAATGGAGGCCTGTTCCGATAAGTGGTGCCTGCTGTACCAGGATAGTCTGGCTCAACTATGGGGCCGCCGCACGAAGTACGACACGCCGCAGTCTCAATCCTATCTGCCAGCCCACCAGCGCCACATCGGCGACGATCCTCAGGAAGGCACCGTCGCCTGGCCCGCGTTTCCGGTGACAAACCGAACTACACGAGTCGCGTTGAAATGACAGCGCGGCTACTTTCGTGTTGAATTGACCTTTTTCACAAATCGCAGCAGCAGCGGGTACGCGGGATCGTCCATTTGGCCGTGATTGTAGCCGTCCAGTTCCATCAGCTGCGTATCAGGATGCCCGACCACCTGCATCATTCGCCACATGTAAGCGTTTTCTTCGTAACGGCCCAGCAACTCGAGTTCTCGATCGCCCGTGATCAGCAGCAGCGGCGGGCAGTCCTTTCGCACGTGAAACAGCGGAGCCATGTCGTCGATGATCGGCTGCTTGCCGTCAATGCCTCGTTCTTTACGAACGGTGAAATGCGTGATCGTGTGGCCACTAAACGGGATCAGCCCGGCAATGTTGTCGGCATTGACGTCGTGAGCCCTCAGCCAGCGCTTGTCGAGGCCAATCATGCTGGTGAGGTATCCTCCAGCAGAATGCCCGCTGACGAAGATGCGTTCGGCCGACCCACCGTACTCAGCGATGTTGCGGAAGGTCCATGCCACAGCGGCGGCCGCGTCGTCGATGCAGTCCGTCACTTTAACTTTGGGGCTTAATCGATAATTCACTGCAACGATGGCAACACCCTTTTCCTGCAACAGCTTTGGCACCGAACGTTTGCCGGCCGTCAAGCCACCGCCATGAAACCAGACGACAGTCGAAAAGTTCTTTGCGTCCGCCGGGTAGTATACGTCCAGCCGACAACGTTCGCGCATGTAGGGTGTGAGGTTATCACCGGCCCGATACGCAACGTTCTCCTCGACCTTGTACGCGGCCGACGCCGATGATGCTTCCTGACCAACCGCTGAAGGCAGGGCGACAGCAGTGGCGAGGATCAGCAATCGGATTTGTATCATTGGTCTTACTCCGTGAATCTGTGAAGACGTGGTTGCCAGCTCTGGTCGATCTTCGTCCTTACCACCACGTAATTTGACGTGCCTGCTTCTGCGGCTCGCTGAATCTGAGCATCAATTTCCGGCGGTGAAACATCCCAGCCCTGCAGCACGGCAATCAGCCGGCTGGCCGGAACCGGCCTGGCGTTATTGGCTACCGGAAATGTCTGAAACGACTTGAGTGCAAACGTAACCCATCCGGCTGGTTTGTCGTACACTGGCAGGTCGCGCTGGAAAGATTTGAAGGGAGCCAGCACAGCGATTTGTTCGGACTGCTCGGCCACCGACGTGAGTTGGCTGGTCCATGCCTTCCAACAGATGCCCTTGAAGCAGCCGACACCGGCGCAAAGTCCGTCGTCCGCGCCATCGTGTTTTTCACATTCGGTGGCCCAGACCGGGATGCAATGGCTGTCCGGTGCAATCTTTGAAACGGCTTGCACGAATCGCGCCGCCGCATCGTCGCCTGTCGGCCTGGCCGTTTTAATGGGACCGTAATCCGCCGTCCAGCGACACAGATGATGCCCGCAACCGCAGGCGGATGGGCCGCCCTGTAAGTCGTTTAGGAAGATGCCGGTGGCAGTCGGTTTGTCTTCCAGTAATCGGCGAACTCGCTGTAAGTGAGCAGCGAAGGCTTCTTCGTACAGAATAGGGACCCACGGATAATTCTTGACGACTTCTGAATTCTTATCCGGTTCGGGCGGATCGTCGAACAGTCGTCGCCATTCGGAATGCCCCTGCAGACTAGCCATCCATTCGGGATGTGCATTGGCCAAGTCCGGGCAGCGAGCGATTTCAATCCAATAGTAGAGTTGCAGCTCGGCCTTCAAAATGCGTTTCGCAGCAGCGACCTCGCGCTGGCGGTCATCGTCCGAGAGACCCGTTAAACGCAGCACCACGGCATTTGAATCATTGGTCTTCAAAGCGGCGAGTTCGGCGGTCGTGACGTCTGAGGGAAGGAGCATAACGGCGCGCAGTGGTTCCGCAGGTTTCGGATCATCCGCGCGAACGAAATCGCCATTGCAGATGGCAGCCAGAATCAGGACCAACAGCCCGTTATTTCGTCGGTGGTTCATAGACCAGGGTCTCCGGATTTTCGGCGGCCCACGCATACCAGCGACATTGAATGCTGTTGACCCATTGCAGCTCTTTGCCACGCAGCGGCCCATCGACTCCTCGACCGGCGAGCGTCCAGCGGGTGCCGGTTTCCCGGTCTTTGATCGGCGCGGTTTCGGGGGAAATCCTGTCGGCGTAAAAGGTGAGTGTTCGTCCGTCGAGCACTCGGCTGAAGGCCACCGCAGAATTCGTGGCGGCGTACCAAAATACGGCGACGTCCTTCTCACCGACAGTGTCGTTAAAGCAGGCTCGACTCTCCAAGCCATCAATTGTGAACGCCTTGCGTTCATCCGCGACTTCCACGCCCAACACATTCGATATGGCCGGCAGCCGGTCGTCGACCTGGCCCAACGTCTCTTGTGCCTCATCACTGATCTTCGTGGGCAAAGGCGTAACACGATATTTATCGCCGTCGAACAAGTTATACGCCGTCGATTCCGGGTGGAGCATCAGCCAATATTCCCATGTCGTCAGCATGCTGGGAACTCTGCGCAGTTGCTTTCCTTTTTGAGGTCCATCGAAGCACGTTCCGCTTAGAGCCGACCACAGCGAGCCGTCACTTCCCTTCACGATCATTGCGCCATTTTTCCAGCCATAGAAGCTGTAGCCGTAGTCCTTTTGGTAGGCCGCGACGTATCCGCCATCCGGATCGTAGAAGAACAGGCCATACGTATCGTTGATGACTCGCGGGCCGGATAGAAAGTGCCTTAACGGAATCGCGCCGCCGTTGTGAGCACCTCGAATCCATGCGATGACGCGGTCGTCGTCAAGAATGAGTTTCTTCAGGTGCTGCGACGAACAGTAAGAGCAGGGCGGTTCCGTCAGCGGTTGAAACAACTCAGGACGAATCACCATGCGAGCAGCCGGCGCGGCCTCCTGAGCAAAGCTCAGTGATGCGACGACCATGCAGATCGCGAGCGACAAGCCAGATTGGATTCGACGACTCGCGGGCATAGTGTCACCTGTTTACGGCTTCTTCTTTTTGGCGTGCAGTCTAAGGGGCTTAATGTGCGGGGTGTGAAGCTGCTGCAAAGTATCAGGCCAACCGCCTTTCAACACAAACGCGGCCATGCTGCGAGCAGCCAGTGGATACTTCTCACCACAAGCCAGTTCTTTACTCAACTTGCCATCCACAATATCCGTGTCGAACACCGGCACCCAGCGTTCTGACGGCTTGTGTTTGGGCAGTGAAAATTTTACTGCTTTCGGCTGATTGGTTAACAGAATCAGCAACGTGTCTCCCACAATCCGCTGGCCCTTTTCGTCGACTTCATCAATCGATTCCCCGTTCAGTCGGACGCCAATAGATTCGAACGAACCTGAACTCCACTGAGCATCAGTCAATTCTTCGCCGGATGCATCCAGCCACGCGATGTCTTTGACGCCGGCGCCACGGATGCGGCGTCCCTGAAAGAAATTGCGTCGCCTTAAAACGGCCTGCTGTTGCCAAAGCTGCACGATGTCCTGGCAGAACTTCAGGAACTGCTGCTGTTCTTTATCCAGATCCCAGTTCAGCCAGCTGATTTCGTTGTCCTGGCAGTAGGCGTTGTTATTTCCGCCCTGAGTGTGGCTTAACTCGTCGCCACCTCGAATCATGGGCACCCCCTGAGACATCAGCAGCGTCGCAAACAGATTCTTGCGCTGCTTAACCCGCAGCTTGTTGATCTTCGGATCTTTGGTCTCGCCTTCGAAGCCGCAGTTCCAGTTGTTGTTGTGGTTATCGCCGTCGCGATTGTCTTCCATGTTCGCGAGATTGCGTTTGTCGTGATACGTCACCAGGTCTTTCAGGCAGAACCCGTCGTGAGCCGTGATGAAGTTGATACTGGCATGCGGTCGACGTCCGTTGTGTTCGTAAAGGTCACTGCTGCCAGTTAAGCGTGTCGCGAATTCGTTGACGGCCCCTCCGTCGCCCGCCCAGAAACGGCGAATCGTGTCCCGATAACGACCATTCCATTCGGACCACAAATGAGGGAAGTTGCCAACCTGATAGCCGCCACTGCCAAGGTCCCATGGCTCGGCAATCAACTTCACCTGAGAGAGCACGGGATCCTGCAGGATGATGTCGAAGAATGCGCTCAGCTTGTCAACATCGTGAAGTTCGCGAGCCAAAGCGCTGCACAGGTCGAATCGGAAACCGTCGACGTGCATCTCCTGCACCCAATAGCGCAGGCTGTCCATAATCAACTGCAGAACTCGCGGCGACTGCATGTTCAACGTGTTGCCGCAACCGGTAAAATCCTGATAGTAACGCCCGTCGTTGGGCATCAGTCGGTAGTAGTACGCATTGTCGATACCTCGCAGTGACAGCGTCGGCCCCATGTGGTTGCCTTCGCCCGTGTGGTTGTAAACCACATCCATAATCACTTCGATATTATGCGCGTGCAGTGTCTTCACCATCGACTTGAATTCGTTGATGACGTCCTGCGGCTCTGAAGCGGCGGCGTAGCGGGATTCCGGCGCGAAAAAGGCCAACGTATTATAGCCCCAGAAGTTCACGAGGTTGTTGATGACCAAGTGGCGGTCGTCCACAAAATAATGCACCGGCATTAACTCAACGGCCGTCACACCCAGCTTCTGCAGATGCTCAATCGCGGCCGGTGAGGCCAGTCCGGAATAGGTTCCGCGCAGTTCTTCTGGCACGCCTGGGTGCAGTTTCGTGAACCCCTTGGCATGCGTTTCGTAAATCAACGTCTTGTGCCATGGCATTCGTGGGTGGCGATCACCTTCCCAGTCGAATTCTGAATCCACCACAACACCCAGCGGAGCGAACGCGGCATTATCGCGTTCATCAATCACCGTGTCGTCTTTGCCGATCTGAAAACCGAACATCGTATCCGACCACGAAATGCCTCGCCCCACAGCCCGTGTGTACGGATCCAGCAGAATCTTGTTGCCGTTGAAACGATGACCGGCATGCGGGTTGTAGGGCCCGTGGACACGAATCCCATAAAGCTGACCGGGCTTCAGATCCGGAAAGTAGCCGTGCCATGCCAGATGAGTCTGTTCGGTCAGTGGCAGGCAATGAGTTTCTGTGCGGTCGGTCGGCGAGTCAAACAGGCACACTTCCACTCGTGTCGCGTTTTCGGAAAACACGGCGAAGTTCACGCCCGAGCCATCCCACGTCGCACCCAGCGGATACGGTTTTCCAGGCCATTGTCGAATTGTTGCCGCCAACGAAGGCGCGACCTTTACAGACGATACGTTTGCCATTGGCTTAAAGCCCCGGTCCTGTCGAATTCTAAGGTAGTGGTGAGTGGGTTCGAAATTTGGTGCCGCATCCATGAATGCGGCGGTTCATCCGAGTTTGTGCAGCCAGCAGATGGATGCTTCCCCACGGGAAGTGACTGCTGTTCCGCCCAGGCCGCTGCTGTGTGATCCTAAAAATGGTTCGAACCCAATCGATGGTCTACTCGCCTGCTGCCCCGTTTGTACCGCATCGCCCCCCTCGAAACCACAGCGGGCCTCGAATACCTATCGGACGATGCTCGACTGGTGAGTGCGTGTTTTAATGAATTTGCGGATTGCTGCTAATGAACCGGCTGGGAAAGGAGGACGGTTTGCTTAAGCATTTCCTCAGTTGTCAGGATCAGAGGCCGATATCAAGAGGCGAGGACATTCTGCGACTTCCCTTTCAATGTTGTCGTAAGATTCCTCAAATCGTTTTGACGATTGACTTTCTGTTTGACTCCGTTTTCATGCCGGACGTATAAAGAAGTGGTAGAGTTTATCGATCGGGCAACCCCTGAGGCTACGGTTACCGTCCGCCTGGCAGGCTAATATTTTACTATGCAGACCGTTTTCCCCAAAATCGCAGGCATCGTACTGACCATTTGCTCCGTGATGTTCATGGGCCTGGCAGTGGCTTCGTACTACGGACGTCCGGACCCGATTGCGGAAATGCTGGCGCCGGAAATCAGCGGCTACCAGTTTGCCGCGGCAGGTGGAGAATCCGCTGGCTGGTCGGTCACTCCCAAAGTTGGCGACAATACCACAGAGAAACAGCACCCCAATCCGTACGCCGCCCTGCTGGACGCGTACAAGATGGAAGGGCAGCGACTCGGCGCCAAAACCACGGAGATGAATGACCTGACGGCCCGAATTCTGGAACGCGTGACCAGTGCCCGAGCCGAGCAGGCTCAAGACGTGGACGCTCTGCAGCAGCGAATTCAGTTGCTGACTCAAATCGTCAATACCGCAGAAATGAATCTGCAGAATCTATCGCGGCAACTGCAGGCCAGCACAGTCGAAACCACAATTGTGCGAGACGACACAACCAAGCGTCGTCAGGACGTTATGCGTTTGCAGAACGAACTGGAAGAACTTCGTACAGACCGCTATCGACTGCAGGAAATTCGTCGAGTTCTGACGGACCGCCTGGTGCGACTGCAGCTAACCAACCAAGCACTCGAAGTGCGAGAAGAACAACTTCAGGACATGACGGGCGCGTAACGATCGTTCAGTTACACGCCGCCTGTTTTCAGAATAACACAGATTTCAGACTAACACAGAGTCGCTTGAGGACTCAAAGATAACGGTGAATCCGGAGAGAGCATTATGAACAACGTTGTCGGCAAAATGCTGATTGTGCTGCAGTTGGTCTTCAGCATTCTGTTCATGTGCTTCGCAGGCGCGGCCTATTCTTATATGGGCCAGTGGCGCGAACAGTCGCTGCAGTTGCAGGCCGATCTGAACGTCGCCCGCCAGAACACAGAAGACCAAATTTCCGCCAAAGCCCGTGACACCAAGCTGTTAACGGATGCGAAAAAAGAAGCGGAAGTCGCTCGCGACAACGCCGTTGCCGAACTCGACGCTGCTCGGTTGCAGGCTCAGACAGCGAACGCCCAGCTCACAGCCGTGATGTTGGAACGTGACAAAGCCATGGCCGATGCACAAGTCGCTACCAGCGAAGCATCCGCGCGCGTGGCAGAAGCTGATGCTCAAAAGAAAGAAGCAGACAGCCTTCGCGCTCGAATCGCCGACCTGCGTCGTGAGCTTCAGCAGAAAGAAGACGAAAACCTGGACGCTCAGGGCCGACTGGCCGATGCCCGCGAAAAAGAAGATCAATTGCTTGGCAAGGTCGCCAACCTAAGTGACCTGCTGCGACTGAACGACATTGACCCCCGAACTGCCGTACCTGTTGGGATGGTGGGCCGGCAGGTCGAAAAAGTGGACGGTTACGTCAAAGCTGCACAGCGAAATCAGGCTCGTACTCAGGAACTGGTGAAGATCACAATCGGCAGTGACGACCACATTCATACGGAAATGGACATCACGATTTATCGCGACGACAAGTACATCTGTCAGGCTCGCGTAATCGAAGTTCAACCGGATTCTGCGATCTGTGTGGTCAAAGAAGAAACTCGACAAGGCGAAATTCAGGTAGGCGACAATGTCACAACAAAACTCTGATCCCACCATCTACGATGGCCTGATGTTTGTCTCACTGGGAGCCGTCATCGTGGGCATCGTCTTTCTCGTGATGACCCTCGGCCAATACGGCTGGAGTGGCCCGTAACCGCAAAGCAACCCCGTGGTCTGACTTATTGTAGTCGGACCTCAACAGCTTTCGAGCACGGCATTCGGCCTCGTGCGCGCGGAACTCGGCAGTTCATACTCACGGTTAACCTGTGAGCAATCGGCCTGCGGCTTAACCGGGGTCGCTGTTACGATGCCTCGTGACCAACCTGATACAGAATCCGGCCGCACGCGCGGCACAGCACGAATTCACCAAGGTTCATGCGCACGACGTCCTGCTGAGTCGCTCCAGTGTTGCACTCTGAGCAAAAGCCATCGTCGACCAGGGCCAGCGCCGAAGGTCCCATTGACGCTCGTAGCCGCTTGTAGGCGGAATTCGATTCGCCGCCTGGGATCGCTTTCTCCACCTGCTCGATTTCCGCAGTCAGCCGGCTGACTTCTGCCTTCAGGCCGGGCTCTTTTTCTTTGACTTCGGCCGCCACGTCCGACGACTTTTGTTTGGCCAGGTCAAGCTGCTCCTGACGACTGGCTAATTCCTCAGTCGCCTCATCAATCTGACTGAACAAAGACAGGATCTTGTCTTCCAGTTCTGCGTCGCCTGCTTTCGCGGCGGAAATCTGAGCCTGAATGATGTCGTATTCTTTGTTGGAACTCGCCTGGTTCAGTTGTCCTGTCAACTTCTGAATGTCGGCTTCGCGGCTCTTCAGGTTCAGTGAGTTCTGGTCGGCCGCTTTTTTCAATAATTGAATCTGCTCTTTTTGGTCGACGCACGCCTGCTCGGCAGCGGCCACCTTGTTCTGAGCTGCCACAATCCGCCGAGGCCCATGTTCCAGCAGTTGTTCAGCATGATATAAATGCTTCAACAGTTGGTGTAGTTGAGCGTAGGCCGCAGACATCAAGGAAGCTCCATCGTTACTGTGGAATGGGTTTTCTGTCGAGGTCGCACGACTACCAGAATGTGCGGCGGAACAGCGATCGCCATTCTAACCGCCACGCCGTGCGAATTCACAGGAAGGGCAGCTTCAATTTGAATCGAAACACTACTTACCTTTGGGCAGCCGCCCCTTGAACGCCGCATAATCCGGCGGGTACTTCACCACGCGGAACATCGTACCGCCTTCTTCCAGCGGAACGCCGCCTTCAATGCGCAGTGCGTCCTGTTCTTCTTTTGTCAGATCCGATGGACTGATTTGAGGCCCACTGGACTGACCGCGTCGATTGCTTTTTGGCGGCTCATAAAATCGCGGTGGGTTGCGATACATCCACACAATTTTCGCCTTGGGAGTCACCTCCAATAGCAGGTGTTGAGTTCCTGAACAGATCAGTGTGTTTCCGTTTGGCATCCGCTGAGCTCCCGAAATTCGCGGAGAAAACAGTCGTCCGGGGTCTTCGAACGTCCACGTCAGGTCAGAGGGGCCATACGCCTTTCCGTCCTCCAGCAGATAAGTTCCATCGTCCAGCAGCGGCAAAGTAATTTCGTCGGCGGAAGAAAAGTGCTGCTCCGTCTGAGCGATGCCGTTGTTAAACACTAAAACGTGACCAGCTCCTGGTAGGCCTTTGGGAATCCAGTTGGCATCGTGCGGATTGAACAGCATGCGGTCATCATCGGTGCCTCGACCGTATACCTCAGGATTCCCCCAACGGTACAACAGATCACCGCCGCGGCCCGACCTGCCGCCTGTATGGCCTTTGGCTTCTTCGATCGTCGTACTGTGATCGATGATCCAGAATTCACTCAACGATCGAGACCCAACCATGATTTGATCCAGGTCGGGGTTGTAGTCGATGGAATTCATATGAACCCAGTCCGCTACCGGCCGTAGCATGTAGTTGATGTCCGCCAGTTCGGGATGTTCTGAAGGCTGGCCGAAGTTGTCTTTCGTTTCGTCAAAATTCTGCACGACGTGATCGCGCAGACTCCACTTCCACACAATTTCGGCTTCATCCAACCCCTTCGGTTTCAGTTCGAAGATGGCTTCAAACCACAGCACATCGCCGACCAATCGATCCGGATTGCGTCCCGCCTGTTCAGCCACTTCCCGAAGGTACGATTCCCACACGATGCACAGAACGTTGCCGTTGGGCATGGGCTCAATATCATGGTGACTCATGCGATACGCGGAACTGGAAACAAAGTCCCACGTCAGATGCCCGTCCCAGTCATACTTCTGGATCCGTCCGCCGCTGCCAGTTGTCGCTGGAAACTGGCCAAAGTTGTCGACCTTGCCAGCTCGCAGCAGACTACCGTCTTCCAACAGATATGCGGACTGGCCAGGCCTGCAGTTGGCCTCCCATTGGTGAACGATCTTGCCATCGTTGTCCAGCAAATACGTGAAGCCTGAACTCAGCGGCGCAATCAAAACGTGACCGGGCGAAACCTCGTCGCTGGTGTGGAAGACACCAAACGGCGGAAACTTTCGGCCCTTGGGAAGATGATCCAGATCGTTCTCTGGCGGTGTTGCTGGGGCGACGTCCGGACTGGTCGCGTCCGAGGACGCTCGGCCTCGTTCGACGGGAGATGCTTCGTCGCCGCTGGCAACCTGAAGCAACAAAGCCGATGACAACAGGACCAGCAAAGTCAACAGCGAACGCATTAATGGCTCCGGAATCCGTGGGTAGAGTGTCGCCATCATTCTGCCGTTGGTAAGTGCGAATGTCGAGGATGCAACATGGCCAGCATCGCAGAATTGGCACGCACGGCGGTCACGTGGATGCAGTGCCTCTTCAAATCTCGCCACATGATTTTCGCTTCGCTGCCTGATTGGTTATGCTGGCTGCCAGACCATTCCCGCCTTCGATTTAGCGAGCACAATTTGCCATGAAAATTTTCGTCACCCGTCTCTCCATCGCATCTTTAGTTTGTGTCGCTTCAATTGTTTCCGCTGACGACGACCCTAACTGGGTCCGCATCAAGCTTGACGAACGTTTCCGATCCGAAGGCGCTGCCGCGGCCGATTTGAACAACGATGGGTCGCCAGACGTCGTTGCCGGTGATGTGTGGTATGCCGCTCCGCCGGTTGATTCCGCCGACCACACAGACGCATCCAAGTGGAAGCTGCACGAAGTCCGCATGCCGGGCGATTTCGTCGCAGGCAAAGGCTACAGCAACAGCTTTGCCAACGCGGCGTGGGACTTCAACAAAGACGGATGGATGGACGTGGTGCTAATCGGCTTTCCAGGCGACCCATTTCATTGGTATCAGAACCCTGGAAAAGACGGCGGACACTGGAAAGAACACATCATCTGGACCAGCATCTGCAACGAATCGCCTGAGTTTGAAGACTTAAACGACGATGGCACGCCTGAGTTTCTGTTTGGCTCTCAACCGGAAGCACAGATGGGCTTCATACAGATTCCGGACAAATCCAAAGTTGGCGAAAAGTTCGCTTTTCATGCCGTCAGTGAACCGAGTGCCGAACCGGCCGATGCGAAGAATCGAGGCCTCGACAACGGTACGTTCAAGTACTACCACGGCCTGGGTGCGGGCGACATGAACAACGACGGACATCGCGATGTCATAATTGCTCACGGTTGGTGGGAATCACCGGGCGACCTCAGCAGTGACGCGACCTGGAAATTCCACCCGATTCGCATCAAGGTCGATGGCAAAGAGACGCCACTGCCAAGAGCCGCCAACATTTACGCCGACGATCTGGACATGGACGGTGACGCAGACCTGTTCTTAAGTTCGGCTCATGAGTACGGTGTGTGGTGGGCAGAAAACAAGGGCGACAATGGTTGGGACCTGCACGAAATTGACAAATCTTATTCCCAGACGCATGCGGTCGAACAAGTCGACATTAACGGCGATGGACAGCTTGACTACGTCACCGGCAAACGTTTCTTCGCTCACAACGGCAACGATCCGGGCGGCAACGACGAAGTCGTGATGTATTGGTATGAAGTCAAACGAACGAAAGGCCAGGCACCAACTTTCGTTCCCCACGAAATTCTCGCTGGCAAAGGCACCGGCGTGGGAACTCAATTCGAAATCCACGACATGAACAAAGACGGCAAGCCGGACATCGTTCTGTCGAACAAAAAGGGAGTGAACGTGCTGCTGCAGAAGTAGCAGAGCACCGGCCACGCGGCGAAGTCGAATTTCGGGAGACGTATTGAATTGGACACGGGTGCGGGAGAATGAATCAAGGGAAGGACATGCCCTTCCGATGCTGCGTGTCGTGAAGGTGAATTGGCAAGTCACCGCATCGACCTCTCCCCAGCGAAGCTGAGGGGGAGATCGGACAAGCGGAGCGATGTCCGGGAGGCTTTGCATGACGGCGGGTTGCAAATCTTAAGAATGCAGAACGCGGAAACCTGTCCCCTGAACCTGCTTCGGTCATTTCCTTGTCTGAGTCTGAAGCTCTACGTGCATCGGTCAGTACAAACCGCGCGGCGGGGACCGACCAAAAGCCACCATTTCCACTTTCGCGGCATTCGTCGGAAA